>CAZETM010000080.1:7114-21381 GCA_964514885.1 uncultured Polyangium sp.
GATACCCACCAGGCGGCGGCTGCTGCTGATACCCACCAGGCGGCGGCTGCTGCTGATACCCACCAGGCGGCTGCTGCGGATACCCACCGGGCGGCTGCTGCTGATATTGGTTCTGCGGTGTCTGAGGGGGCGGACCGGAGTCCTCGCAACCGGTCGCAAACGCGAACGTGAAGAGCAAGGCGGACGGGACAACGATGGTTCGATACAAAGCGACCTCCTCGGGAGTCGGGCTATTCCTTGTCGTGCCGTACGAGTTTGGCTGAAGCTGCCGACGGCCGAACTTGCCGACCACTTTCCCGACACATTGGACGGGGAGCAAGAAAGACCTATCGCATAGAGCCCGATTTCGTCCCACTCCCAAAACGAAGTGCTGGGGTAACACCTTACAGTGCGCCGTAAAACGTTCTTTAGACTACGGCATGAACAGCGGCGAGACGAGGTTTGCATTCGTCGCGAGCGGGGGAGTTTGGTTCGTAGGTTTTACCAAGCAATCGAAGTCGCCAAACGTGACCGCGCTGTTGTTCGGGTGTATGAGCGCGAGCTGACCATGGCGCGCGCATGGCCCGCGCGCGCCTCGAAAAACAGTGAAGGAACTAAAATGACGACTTCGACGAAGTGCGCTGTGGCCGCCGTGATCATCATGGCTTTGCCGACGTTCTTTGGATGTGGTGGTGCAGAGCCTCCGCCTCCGACCACGAGCACGGGTGGTGCCTATTCGGTTCAGCCGCCGCCGCCTCCGCCGCCTCCTCCGCCGCCCCCGCCGCCGGCCGCGCCGACAGCGTGTGATTCAGTGGTGTCGTTGGGTTTGTCCACGATGCTGAAGGGTCGCGCCGCCACGGAAGCTCCGAACATGAAGGTCGAGGGCGCTGAAGTGTGTATGCAGGTGCCGGAAGGCCAGACCATCTCGACGCAGGTCGGGTTGATGCTCGAGCCTGGCTTTTGCTACACGGTGCTCGCGCAAGGTGGACCGCCGGTGACCGACGTGGAGCTCAAGCTGATGCTCGACGTATCTGGCGCGGTGCCTCCGCCCTTGGCTGCGATGGCGGCGAATCCGACGCTTGCTGCGGAAGGCGAGACGAATGCGGCGGCGGCGATTGGCAAGCCGACGTGTTACGCGTGGTCGTTCCCGATTGCGGGTTTGGCGAAGGTGACCGCGACGGCGAAAGCGGGCTCGGGCCCGATCACGTTGCAGGTTTACAAGAAGAAGAAGTGATCGTTTGAGGTCAAATGGTCACGTGTAGCGCGTTGCTGCACGTGATCGTTTGAATCCAAACCTTCGAAAGCCGAACGGCCACGCGTATTGCGTGGCCGTTCGTGCGCGATCGATATCGCGACGTTGAGCAGGGTTGATCAGGCGAGTGCGTCTTTGATGGCCTTGATGGGCCGCGCACGCACCGACTTGCTCGCGGGTTTCGCCGGGAACGTCATCGGCTGCTTGGTGAAGGGATTGATCCCTTGACGAGCCTTGGTTGCGGGGCGCTTGACGACCCGGAACTTCGCGAAGCCGGGCAGCGTGAAGAGGCCCGACTTCTTCAGTTCACGGTGACCAACCTCGATCAACGCCTCGACCACAGCCTTGACCTGCTTGCGATTGATTTCTTCGCCAGCGGCCTCCGTGATCGCTTGAACGAGAGCGCTCTTGCTCAACGATTTCTTGGAACCGGCGCTCGCAGCCGGTGCGGCTGCTGCTGCTGCTTTTTTGGTCGCCATTTGCAAATTCCTCCGAGCTACATCGTGGCGCGCGACCCCTCGCCGCGCGCTCTGCTCGTCGCAACCATACACGCCACGCGCAACAAAAAAAGCGAAATTCAGGGTGGAAATGGCGATTTTCAGTTTCGACCCTGCGAGTTCGTCGCGCCTTCGCGCTGCTCGGCATGCCAAACACACGCGAAAATAGAGCGAAATTTGCCGGGAAACAGGCCGGAAATCGCTCTACGTCAAAGCTACGTCAGAGGTGGTGTGGGGTGACGAGACGTCGGGAGGCGAGAGGGCGAAACGGCAGCGGCGTGCCGTTCGCCCTGGAAAAGCAGCCTGATCAGCCGCCTGCAAGTTCGGCAGCAAGTTTGCGTGCGACTTCGAGCGTCGCGTCTTCAGCGAGCGCCTTGTCCACGAGCAGCCGCGCTTTGCCGCGATCTCCCTGCGATGCAGCCAATCGGCCGAGGTGGAAATACGCCAACGCTCGGTTACGCGGCGTTGTGCCCGTGGCATTCGAGCCCGACGATTTCATCATCGTCACCACGCGAAGAGCACGTTGCGCGACGTCTTGCTCGCCTCGATCGACTGCGAGTTGACCAAGCTCCAAGGCGTAGTCGACGTTTGTCGGGTCAACCTCGAACGCTCGCGCCAGTTGCGTGACGGCTTCGGCATCGTTGCCCGATGCGCGCTCGACCGCGCCCATCGCGTGATACGCCATCGCCAGCGTCTTCGAGCGACGGCCTTCGAATGCCGCTACAGCGTTTGCCGCAAGCGGTCGCGCTTCTTCGACGCGTCCCGCTGCCACATACGCTTCAGCGCACACGATGACCGGATCCCACGCTTCCGGCTGCCGACGTCGCACATCTTCGACTAGCTCGACAGCCGCTTCACCACCGCCCTCGACTGCAATCAGCAACTTCGCTGCGTACAGCATGAGGTCGACAGCCGCAGTCGCTTCCAAGTTTGCCGCAGCCGAGGCAATCGTTGCTGCTGCAACTTGGTGGTCGCCCATTTCCGCTTGAGCTCCCACGAATTCGGCAACGAGCGCGCGGTCTTGCGGATCGATCTCGAGCGCGCGTCGAAGTAGCTCGATGGCTCCCGGTAGATCCTGCTCTTTCTCGCGCAAAATCCCCGCTGCCTTGCGCAACCCTGCAATACGAGCCGAGGCCTCTGCCGAAGCGTCCGCCTCCATCACGAAGATCTCCGCGAGCTTGCGGAAATCACCTCGCGATTCGACGCGTTCCTTCAGCTTCGGCCCGAGCACCGTGCTTGCCGGCGCGGCACGCATACCGGCTTCGAGCGCTCGGTCGACGCCTTCGTCATCGCCTTGCTGCACACGCACTTCGGCCAATCGCAGAGCCGTCTTCTCCGCGTCTTCGCCCTTCTGCACACCGAGGAGTTTTTCGAGTGCATCGGCAAGATCCGAAGGCTCTCCGCGCTTTTCGCCAATTCTCACGACCGCGCGCAGAGCATCCACATTCGCGCTGTCCCAATCGAGAACCGCGAAATAAGTGTCTCGTGCACGATCGAGATTGTCCTGTTGCTCGAAAAGCGATGCGAGCTTCGTCGACAGAGCCATCACCTGATGTGCGTCCTGACGATCCTTCGCCGCATCGATACGCCGTTCGAGCAAGCTGGCGAGGTCATCGATGCGCCCGACCTTCTCGAGCAACGCGGCTTGCTGGGCCGCTGCGTGCTCATTGCTGGGCTCATCTTCAAGCAGCTCACCGAGCACGGTAATCGCCTGCTCATCGCCGCCTTCACGCTTTTGCGCGATGACAGCAAGCTCGAGGCGCATACGCGAACGGTCTTCGACGGCTTCGAGCAGCGGAATCAACTGCTCGATGACTTTGCCCAATGCCGCACCGTCTCCAAGGTCGCGGTAAAGCTCGACGAGCGGCTGCCAGATCTCTCGATCGGCAGGCTCTCGATCGAACAGCTCGGCATAAATCCGAGCGGCCAGAGCCTTGTCCTCGAGTTTGTCCTTGGCGATCGTTGCAGCAGCAACCAAATGTTTACGTTCAGCATCGGCAGGAGCAATCCGAGCCGCGCGTTGTTCGAGCGACGCTGCTTCTGCAAAGTCCGACGCATTGCTGCGTAGTGCAGAAAGCGCGACGACTGCCCAGTAGTCATCGGTCGTGAGTTCGTCCTTGGCGATCGAACGTCGCAACACGTGCTCGATGAGCGCCGCGTCACCCACCTTCTCAGCAAGGGCATGAGCCTCTTGATACGCGGACAAACCTCGCACGGGTCCCAGGCGAACGAGCGCATCGACCAAAGCTGCCTGCCTGTCGTGTTGCCGAGCAAAACGCTCGTACAGCTCGATCAAACGTGCGTCTTCGATGCCTTGCTCGAACCCGCGACGGAAGATCGCTTCGGCGCGTTCGGGTTGAGGATCCAAGCCGAGGGCTCGTTCCAGTGCATCAATCGAACGATCCGTGTGCTCGGCGTCTCCGAGCACCAGCTCGGCAAGCCGATACAGACCATCGGCAACGTCGGCGGGTGGAGCGCTTTCAGCTGCGGCTTGAATGCGTTTTTCGAGAATCGAGATCTGGCCAGCTCGGTCACCCCTGCGTGCGCAAGAAGCTTCGAGAGCACGCCACACTTCGTGGATTCGTCGATCGCCAGGACGCTGAAGCAGAAGCGCTTCGGCCCGCGCGAAGTTCGCATCCGCTTGGTCCACGTCACCGCCATCGACGAGAGCGCGACCGAGATGCAAGAGCAGATCGATGAGCGGCGGATCGTTGGTGGTCGAATCAACGAGACGACGCACGACGCCGAGATACCGATCCGCGGCACCTTGTCGCTTCGCAAGCGCCAAAGCCGCTCGATGCGCATCCCCCGATGAGGGACGAACTTCGATCGAGCGCAGCCACAGGTCGAGCGCGTCACCGGTGCGCCCCAAGTGCTGCTCGTACAGCGAAGCAAGCTCGGTAATCGTCGGCAAATGCAGCTCGGCTCCCGCCAGCTCCATTCGCAATTGGAGCGCACGAGCGAGATGCTCGTGGTTGGGTTTGCCTCGGAGCGCACGGACCAACCGATCGCATTCCTCGACGTTCTCACGAGCCGCTTCGAAGGCGGATTCGTGGTGCTCGATTGCGCGATCGGCATCGCCCTGCTTCTCGGCAATCTCGGCCAAGGCATGCAGAACTTCGGTACGCGTGACAGCCGGATTGGCATTCTCGTCACGCAAGCGGCGAACCATCATGAGCAGCGAACGGTAGGTACGTTGCGCGCGATCGTATTGGCCTTCGCCGAAGGACAAACGCGCTACGGCCAGCAGGATTTCCGGGTGCGTCGGATCGATCTTGAGTGCGACATCGAGCTCGGAGAGAGCGCTCGAACGGTCACCCGACGCGAGGTACACGCGCGCGAGGTAGTGATGCACGACGGCACGATCCTTCGGACGACGGTTTCCGTAGGCATCGATGATCTGACGGAGGACGTTCGACGCTTCTTCGATACGGCCAGCCGCACTGAGCGCATCGCACAGCGTGAGCTTGATGGCGCGATCGTCGGGCGTCAGGAGCGCAGCTTGTTCGAGCAGCGGAACGGCTGACTGCGGATCGTTTCGCCTCGAAACATGTAGGTCCGCAGCTTCGCGCAGAAGCTTCGTGCGTAGCGCGGTGTTCTCCGTGTGTTCGGCTTCGACGGCGATGAGCGCGGCGAGCGGTCCCCACGCCTCGGCTTCGCGGTAGAGCACGGCCAAACGCGCGCGAATGGGCGCGGTATCCGTGACCTTCTCCAACGCTTCTTCGAGACGTTGTCGCGCCAAAGCAGGCTCGCCTGACGAGATGTACGACTCGGCCAAGCGAAGCACCGGATGCGGAGCTGCATCCAACGGAGAATCCGTGCAGAGGACCTCCAGCACCTCGGCCGCCGACGGATGATCGCCTCGCGCCGTGAAGAGCCGCGCAAGCGCATTGAGTGAGGCGACATCACGGAAGCGTGCAGCACGACGATAGTCGGACGTTGCGCGCGCAATATCACCCACTCGTGACTCGGCGATGATGGCTGCTTTGCGCCAAAGCTCGGCTGCCAACGTCGTTTCGCGAGTCGCTTCACGCCGCGCCGCTTGATCCTCCCAGAGCGAAGCAAGCGCTACGTAATCCCCTCGCCCCTCGAACAACTCCGCGAGTTTGTCCACGGAGGGCACATGCAAGGGGTTCTCTTCGAGGTTCCTGCGCAACGTGGCAATCGCCCGGTCGATCTCGGTCGCTTCGGTCAAGAGAAGCGCCAAATCGAGTCGCAGGTCGACGCGAGCCACGGAATCCGCAGCCACCTCGATCTGCTTCTCGCGCAGCGTGAGCAGATCCGTCGGACGACTTTCCGAACGATACAGTTTGTCTAGACAATCCCCAACGAGGGCGTCGGTGGGGTTTTCCCCGAACAACTCTTCGTAGATGGTGATCGCCGCCGGAGGCTCCGAGATCTCGGCCGCGGACAGTCGCAATGCGCGACGGTGCGGCGTCTCGAAAGGCAACTTCGCTCCATCGAGACACAACTCGACGACGCGCGCCGTGTTGCCCTCTTCGCGATAGATCTTCACGAGCACGTCGATGGCCCACGATGCGCTAGTCGCCGGCAGGCTCGCAGCATCCGAGCCTTCGCTGGCCCAGCGCGCTTTCGCCTTGTCGAGCATCGCTTCAGCGATGGTCTTGGCAAGCGAGGCATCACCGACGTGATCGGTCGCGGTGACGACAGCTTCGCGATGCAGCGACAGCGGCTCGTCCGACTCGTCGCTCAAACGGAGCAACGCATCGACGAGAGAGCGACCCGGTGCATGACGACGAATCTCCACGAGCGCGGTGAGCATCTCGCGGTTTGTCGCATCGTACCCGAGCGCTCGTTCGATCGCGGTCTCCGCCGAACGCTCATCATTGCGACGATCGCGATGCCAGAGCGCAAGGTTCCACCACAGATCGCGAGCCACGAGGCCCGGAACGTCCCCTTCCGCTTCCACGGCTGGGAACGCTTCGGCCACGTCGGACCAACGATCGGCTGCAGCCGCCAAGCGCAACACTTCCACCGCTAGGCCGGGTGTCTTCGCTTCGGCAAACGCACGCCAGATGGCGCCGAAAGCGAGCGACAAATCCGCTTGACGATGTTCGTAGAGCGATGCGGTCTCCGTGAGAATGCTCGTGCGTTCCTCGACGGAATTCGATGCTGCAAGGCGATGTTCGAGCAACGAAACGGTGCTCTGCCAATCGCCCTTCGCTGCGTACGTCGCGACCAAGACGCGCACGGCACTCGAAAGAACAGGCCGACGAGCTTCATCGTCGAGTTCGATGAGCGAGAGCAACGTTTCCAACCCACTGAGCGCCTTGCCGTCCGAATCACCGGAGCCAATGGACGCTTCGTAGCTGCTCACGGCTTCGGCCCATTGCATGGTGCGATCGCGCTGCACGTCGCCCAAGCGTCGATACAAATTCGCAGCTCGCGCCGTCGCCGATGCTTCATCCGCAAGGAGCCCGCTTTCGGTGTACAGCTCGACGAGATCGGCCCAGCGGGCTGCCTTCGCGAGGAGCACGGCGAGCGCATCACAGCTCTCGTCATCCGCACCGAAGCGCTTACGCACGGCTTCCCAAACGGTCACCGCACGCGCGACGTCGTCCAGTTCTTGATCGCAGATGCCCGCGACGCGCACGAGATCACTGCGTGCACTGTCGCCTTCGGTCAGCGCTGCGCGTCGTTCGAGCACCTCGGCAAGGTCCGCCCAACGCTCCTCGACTTCGAGGTCCACGGCGATACCCGTGAGAGCATCGAGGTCCTTCGGATCGTCCTCCAAGGCGAGACGATACGAACGGATCGCACGGTGTTTGTCCCCTAGATCGGTCGATGCAATGCGGGCAGCTTCGAGCAAATCTGCACGTCGCGCCGGCGCATCCGATTCCTTCTCGAGGCGCGCGAGCTGCTCCAACACGTCGCAACGCTCGCCCGCTCGGCTTTCCTGCGCGAGCAATCGTTCGAGCGCACGACCAGGAGCCACGACCAAGTCTGGATGATCGTCTTGCAATGCGAGAATCGCGCGACCGATCTCGATGCCCCGAGCGCGGTTTCCAAGACGGTCGACGAAGATCGACGATGCGTGTCCGAGCATCTCGATCTTGAGCGGTCCAGGTACGACACCTGCAACCGACACGAGCACCTCGGCCAAACGATCGTCCCGACCAACCTTGGCCGCCAATCGATCGAGTTCGGAGCGATGTGCCGGCTCGTCCGGTTCGAGGGCCACGAGCGCAGCGAGGCTTTCGAGAGCCGACGCCGGATCACCCAACACCTCGTCACGCAGACGCACGATGTCGCGAAGCAATGCCCCGCGTACCGAAGGATCCGCGGCGCTTTCGAGGCGCACGCCGAGCACGCGAGCCAGATCCAAATGACGATCCTGGCGGCGATAACGCGCTTGGAGCGCTGCCGCAGCTCGCTGACGCGCCGTCGCATCCGAAGACTCCGCCGGCGGATTGGCCAACGGATCGACCACACCCGCACTCGTCGCCGACAGAATGCGCTCGAGCAACCCAGCCGCCTCAGCGCGCGACAGATCGATCGAAAGCATTTCTTCGACCACCGCGAACGCTTCATCCGAATCATTAACGCCATCGATCCACAACGAGGCGATACGCGCCCGAAGCTTCTGCGCAAGCTCGACATCGAGCGATGACAGCTCCTGCGACAACAAATCGATGAGCGGACGATGACGCGCAAGACGCTCGTACAACCGTTCGAGCGACAAACGGATCTTCTTGTCCTTGGGTTTGAGTGGCAAAAGTTGTTCGAGATAAACCACCGCTTTGTCGGGGTTACCTGCGAGATCCTTCGCCGACTCGGCTGCATCTTCGAGCAGCTCGATCCGCGTGAACTTGTCCTCGGTCCGCGCGATCGCTTGGTCGTACAGAGAGAACAAGTCGCTCCAGCGCTCGTTCTGGTTGTACGCAAGCTTCAATCGCTCGAAGGCCCAGAACGCGTCGGGAGCAACATCGACCACCCGACGGAGCAGCTTCATTACGGTGTCCTGATCCTCGAAGAAAAACTCTTCGTGATAGTCCACCGCGCGACGACCGAGATCGTCCGTTTGCTCGGGCTGGAGTGACCGAACATCTTCGGACTCCAACTTCTTTCGATACATCTCCGCGACGAGTTCGGGTTTTTCCGCGTCGCGACCAAGCTGCTCAGCTCGCTCCCAAAGCACCGCGTCGTACGTCAATTCGTCGATCGCACGCAGTGCAAGATCGAGCGCGATTTCCGGAGCAGCACCCGGTCGATCGAGCAGCCGCGTGAACCAGCCAGAACGCAGATCCGCCAAGTCGCTCGCATCCGACGGCGTCGCGATCAGCAGCTTCAGAATGCGTGCCGAAATCACTTCGTCGCCGGCCGCATCACACGCTTTTTCGAGCATCTCGGCTGCGCGACGACGTGAATCCACTCGCGCAAGCGCTCGTTCCAAAAGGACCAACGCTCCCTCGTTGCCCGGCTCTGCATCCAGTACCGGCTCGACGGCCGAAAGCGCTTCATCCACGCGTCCAAGTCGTTCGAGCAGGAGCCTCGACAACTCCAGTTCGAGCACCGTCTTCTCTGCGCCCTGACGCAAGTCACGACGACGACCGACCATCGCCGCTGCACCCTCGATGTCACCGAGGTCGATGAGCAATCGGCTTCGTGCTTCGAGAGCCGTGTCGTTGTTTGCGTCGAGCGCGAGGACCTCACCGTAGAGTTTGTCTGCGGCTCCCGGATCGTTGAAGACGTGTTCCTCGGCAGATGCCCAAGCAACCAGCGCTTCCACACGCCGACTTCCTTCGGATCGATCCATACGGAACCGAAGGACCCAACGACGATCTTCGAGACGAGCTTGCGTCGATGGACTGCGATCGAGGAACCCTTCGAATGCATCGACTGCACTCCACGGATCACTCTTGCGCTCGATCATTCGTCGATACGCCGCAGCGGCTTCGTCCTGCTTCTCCGGATCGGCTGCGAGCACGCGGGTGCGGGCCGCTTCAAGCGCATCACGACGATCTGCATCGATGGCGTCGCCATGCTCGGACAAACCATCGACCGCCACCACGTAACGGTTTGTCACTCCTGCACGAATGGCTGCATCTTCGTATTCGAGGAGTTTGTCTGCGCGCTCTGACAGGTCTGCCGCCGTACGACCGAGAATGTCGTACACATCGGGCAGCTTCGACCACTTCTCGAGACGGCGATAAATCGCCACGAGCTTCTGCGCTGCATCGCGATGATCTTCTTGAAGCGCGATCACTCGTTCGAACAGTCGCTCGGCCAGCGCGTCATCGCCTCCGCCTTCAGCGAGATCCCCAGCGCGAAGACAATCTGCAATGGCTCCGGCCGCATCACCGAAAGCATCAGCCTTCAGCTCGGCGAGTCGTTCGAGCCATTGAGCTTCGGCAAGTGCACCATCGGCAATCTCGATACGCCGCTCGAGCAGCACGCGATACAGCTCGTTGTGGCCCGTCTGGCGACTCAGATCGGCAATCCGCTCCAGCGTCGTTTCCGGAAGCTGAGCTTTCTCATCGAGCAAGCTGCGGAAGTGTTGCTTTGCGCGATCCATCCAATCGCGATCGGCCGACAGATTCGCCATACGCAAAACGATCTTGTGTCGCTCTTGCGTATCGGACTCGCGCTCGGCACCACCCACGAGCGCTGCATACAAGCCTTCGAAATCCTTCGAGGCTTCGAGCACATCGAGACCCGCTTCGTACGCAGCTCGATCGGTGGGATCTTCTGCGAGCGCTTTGCGGTACGTCGCGGCAGCCGCCGCCAAGTCACCAAGGCCGTGTCGTTGAATCGCACCAATCGCGTGCAAAAGCTCGCGCCGACGCTCGGGCTCCTTCGTCGCGTTTAGCGCCCCACGATGCAGATCCAAACGTTCTTGAGGCGTCCCGTGTTGTTCGAGCAGCCCATCGATCCGCGAGATCAGTTCGGCTGAAGAAGGCTCGAACGAAAGCGCTTTGCGCAGCACCCCGAGCGCGCCCTGGAAATCCCCCGAGCCGGCAAGAGCTTCTCCGGTCGCCTTGGCCAACGTCGCCAACGCGGGATGATCCACCGCTCGCTCACCGAGTGCTTGCACGAGAATGCCTGCAAGCCGCGCAGCATCGTCGCCTGCAAGACGTTGCACTGCCGATAGCCATTCGGGAACTTCGTCGCACGCATCGCTCACGGCCACGCGCAAACCAAGCCCCGCGTTTTTCAATGCGCGCTGCGGATCGCTCAATTGCTGTTCGGCGATCTCGGTGCCTTCACGCAATGCGACCAGCTTCGTAGCTGCATCGACGCCGACCTCCGCACGAACTTCGAGCACTTCGAGAAGTCCTTGGGATGCCGATTCTTCGCGATAGATCGGTTCGATCACGTCGGCTGCGGCGAGTCGTTGATCCCCACCATGAAGCATTTGCTCGACCGCGCGACGACACGTCTCGTCCTTGCGATCCAAATCGAGCGCACGCTTGTACGCGTTGATCGCTCCTGCTCCGTCGTTGAGTTTTTCCAACCGAACCTGCGCCAGGTTGGCCAGGACTGGAATGCGTTCCTCGGGCGGCGTGAGCTCAGCCTCTGCATCGAGCGTTTTCGCCAGCTCTTCGAAACGTTGTTCACGACCGAGCAACGGAATGATGCGTGCGTGAATCTCGCGAGACGGACCGTACGTCTCGAGGAACCTTCGCCATCCATCGAGCACCGCGCCGAGGTCACTCGAGCGCGCGGCACGCAAATCAGCAGCACGGAATGCGAGCAGACGAGCCGATTCGGCATCCGTGTCGTGAAGCGCTCGACGCTCGAGAATGTCCGCGAGTGAAACTTCGTCGCCGGCAGCTTCGAAGAGGCGTTCGAGCACCGGAAGCGCTTGGGTTTCGAGAGACGTACCGATCAGTTTTCGGTATGCGCCAATGGCACCGGTGGTGTTGTTGAGCTGCGTTTCGTAAAGCTTCGCCAAACGGAACGCGACCTGTGCACGCGACTCGGTGTCCGGATCGATATCGCTGAGCCGTTCGAGCGCTGCGGCGAGCGCTGCCCAGTCCGAAGCTTGTTCGCACAAATCCGCAAGCGACTTCGCTGCGCGAACACCGGCCTCGTCGGACAAACCTGCATCGACGGCGCTTTGGAGCGACGCACGTGCCCGCTTCGTATCTGCGGCTTCAAGGAACAGCTCGCCCAAGTCGGCGGCAATCTTCGCGCGCACGATCGGGTCTTTCGCAGCCGACGAAGCACGCGTCAGCACACGAGTCACATCCAGCCGACGATCGAGCGCTGTACCTATGCTGCGGTAACGAGCGCGCACTTCGTCATCATTGGGATCGACCGTGAGAATGCCTTCGTGCAGGGTAAACGCGGCAGGTAGATCGCCGAGTTTGTCGTACTGCAACAGCGCCAATCTCTTCTGCGCTTCGAGCCTTCGCGGACCACGCACACTGTCGATCTGAATCGTCAACATGCGCGCAGCGTCTTCGAATTGCTCACGCGCCGTGTACACGCTCTCGATGGCTGCAGCCGCACGCGCTGCAAGCGTCTTGTGCCCGAGCAGTTGCTCACACGCACGCCACGCCAATTCGCTGTCGGGGTTTTTCTTGAGCACCTCTTCAGCGTGCGGCAAACCCTTCTCCAGCTCGTGCAGACGATCGACATACAGCTCGATCGCTTGCTCACGCAGGGCAAGTTGCTCTTCTTCCTGCGCGGGCGGATCGGCTGCAATCGCCGCCTCGAACAGCTTCGCCACATCAGCCAGCCGGCCTGCTGCGACGAGCCGCTCGGTCATCGCTGTACGGCTTTCTGCGTCGGTCGGATCGAGACGCAGGATTTGCTGATGAAGCTTGAACGCCTTCTCTTCTTCGCCAGGAAGCGCTGCATAGATCTGCACCGCTGCGCGCATGAATGCGAGCTGCTCCTGTTTGTCCTGACGATTCGACGCCATTGACAAGTAAAGCTCGGCGAGCTTCACCCACTCTTCGCGCTCACGCAGGATCGTCTCGAGACGCTGGAACGCATCGACATTGCCCGGGGACAGTTGCATCGCGCGTTCGAGATGCGGCTGTGCCGTTGCGCCATCACCCGCAACGTCGCAAATGAACCCCGCACCATTGAGCAGCAGTTCCACTTGGAATGCTGGTTGGAGCAGACGGACTTTACGGTCTCGACAAACCGTATCGTAGGCCGCGGCAAGCTCCGCGACTCGTCCATCCCTTTGGGCGTTTGCATGAAGCAGCTCCCACAGGTCTGCGGGGCTCGCTCCCTTCGACAGCGCCTGGACCATTAAATCCAGGAGCGAAGGCTCATTCTCGAGCGGTTGCTCGAGGGCTGAGGCGACGGTGTCCAGTTGCGGTAAAGCGCGTCCGGTATTCGATTCCTGCATGTCCCTTGTCCGAGCAGCCGGGGGATAATCGGCGCGAGGGACAAGGTATCAAGGATCGTGCAGACTCGATCCCACTGTTCTAATCGTCGCCAGCAAAATCTCGAATGCTGCCTGAACAATGCTGAACGACGACGCAGCGCGCAGTGCAGTGGTCGCACACGCTGAACATCGGTTACCATTCGTCACTATGCGCGCGACTCGTCGCACCTTCCTCGGAGCCGTCGCCGCAACGCTCGCGATGTCGCGCTCTGCCGACGCCGACTCTCCGGATTACGAAGTCCGCGACATTGCACTGCCTGGTGATCGCACGCTCGGGCAACGCATGACGCTCGTCGTGCCACGCAAAGTTAGTACGAGTTCAAACGTTCCCCTGCTCGTCCTTCTCCATGGTCTCGGCGAAACCGGAGACCAACGCGACGGAGCATTCGCGTGGGTCGAGCGTTATGGTCTTGCGTCGTCCTTGGCTCGTCTGCATCACCCACCCATCACTCGCACGTCGAAGCGCGGTGACTTCACCGACGAACACTTACGCGCAGTCAACGCTGATCTAACCAGCACTCCGTTGGGTGGGTTTGTCATTGCGTGCCCCTACACGCCGAACGTCAACAAAGCCCCCAACCTCAAAGTTGCGCTCGACGGTTATACGAAGTGGATCACCGATGTCGTGATCGCTCGTGCACGTCGTGAAGCGCCCATATCGCAAGAGTCTACGCGAGTCGCGATCGATGGTTGTTCCCTCGGAGGGTTTGTCGCGGTCGAAGTTTTTCTACGCAGCCCGCAGAGCTTCGGTGCGCTCGGGATGGTGCAAGCCGCGATCGGTGTGCATCGTGCGAAGCCTTATGCTGCGCGCCTTGCATCGGTGATCGCGCAGCATGGAGCGCGCGGCATCCACATCGAAACGAGCTTGGCTGATCCATTCCGCGCGGCGAACGAAGCGCTTTCTGCGGAGCTTGGGCGCGAGCATGTCCCGCACGAGTTGATCGTTTTACCTGGGCCTCACGACCAACCTTGGCTGCGTGAAGTCGGCACGCTGGAGATGCTGCGCTGGCACGATCGACGATTCCGTCGCGCGGTGGTAAAGCCCTGAGTTTGTCCGGGCCTAGTAGTGTATGAAGTACACGAAGAGCGTGTTTAGCAGGCGTTGCGAGCGAATCGGGGCTAGGGAGGCCGAGACGAAGCGTACTTCAGTACGCTGAGTGAGGCCGACCGA
>CAZETM010000081.1:0-19411 GCA_964514885.1 uncultured Polyangium sp.
CCCACCCGAGCACCCACCTTCCTGATCATCAAGAAGGGCCATGCCCACCCGAGCATCCACCTTCCTGATCATCAAGAAGGGGTTGTGCAACCAGTGTGCGCCGGCCCGTATGCGTCGACCGCACATCACGGCGCGAAAACGTCCGCCGCGATCTGTTGCAACCTGCCACGCATGCGCTTCTTCGCGCCTTCTTCGACTTGACGTATGCGTTCCTTGGTCACTCCGAACGTGACTCCAATTTGAGCCAACGTCTCAGGCTCGTCCGACATCAAGTGCCTTTCGAGCACCTGCCGCTCGCGCTGCGAAAGCTCGGCAAGAACCCTTTGCAAGGCTTGCACGCGATGCACGCGCTCATCAGCATGGCATACCAACTCTTCGGGTGACGGGGTGGCGTCCGCAAGCGTCTCTCCAAGCGGCATACCATGGTCAGAAGGCGCGGGGTCAATCGACGCTTCAGGACCCGCGAGGATCGGCATCAGCTCCTGCGCGCGGCGTTCCGACAACCCCGTATACTCCGCGAGCATGGCCGGATCTTTCACGAAGGTTTTTCGGTAAAAACGCACCGCTCGCCGTTCGGCTTTCGACGAGCCCACACGCACCAGGCGGTGATTACGCAGCACGTATTCGCGAATCTCGGCGCGAATGTAGAACTGCGCGAACGTCACCAATCGATAACCTCGGTCCGGATCGAATCGCCTGGAAGCTTCGAGTAGCCCGATGTTGCCCTGCTGCACAATGTCCTCGAGCGGCGTGCCCCATCGTCGAGATTCGTGCGATATCGCAATCACATACGATTCGTACGCCTCGACGATTTTCCGCCCCGCTTCGCGATTGCCCGCCTTCCAGCCTTCCGTGAGCGTCCGTTCCAACTCGGGAGTGAGTCGCTCCAATTTGGGTACCGAAATCATCATTCGGCTCCTTCCATGGCTGTCGGGGCGCCGTCGAGCATCACGTCCAGCTCTTTTTCGCCCTTGTCTTCCTTTTTGACGCTGCCCCTGATCTTGCTCAGCCAAATGCCCAAATCGTCGAACAGCGAATACGCGACGGGCACGGCAAGCAGGGTGAGTAGCAGGGACAAACTTTGTCCACCGAGCACAATCGCGCCCATGGTGCGGTTTTGCCCCGAGCCTACGCCGTGCGAATTCACGAGCGGAACCATGCCGGCGACGAACGCGAGCGTGGTCATGAGAATGGGTCGCAAACGATCTTTGTTGGCTTCGAGAATCGCTTGCAGACGCGGCAAACCTTTCGCACGCAAATGGTTGGTGTGGTCGATTTGCAGAATCGCGTTCTTTTTCACGACGCCGAAAAGGACCAAAAGGCCGAGCCCCGAGAACATGTTCAGCGTTTGGTTGAACAAGAGCAGCGACAAAAGCGCGAAGGGTACCGTCAACGGGAGGCTCAGCAGAATCGTGATCGGATGTAGCCACGATTCGAATTGTGCTGCCAAAATCAGATACATGAAGACGAACGCGAGGCCCACGACCACGAGAAATCCCGCGGCCGTGTCTTTGGTGTTCTTCGAGCGACCGACGGGTTGCGCCGTGTAACCATCGGGCATGTGTTGGTCTTCAATGGCCTTGGTCAATGCGGCTTGGACGGCGTTTTCGCCAAAGCCCGGAGCGGCATTGGCCATGAGGGTGATTTGACGCCGCCGTGCCAAGCGCCCGATTTCCGCTGGCCCTTCGGCGCGTTTCATGGTCACCACGCTACCAAGCGGGACCGATCCGTATTTCGACGACGGTACGGTAATCAGCGCCAACGTTTCCGGATCCGCGCGGAATTCCGAATCGGCACGAACGCGCACGTCGTATTCCTCGCCGCCTTCCGAATACGACGACACCTTGAGGCCTCCCACGAGAAGCTGCAGGGTCGTCGCAATATCCGCGACGCGTACGCCGAGGTCCGCCGCGCGATCGCGCTCGATCGATACGGTTACCTCGGGTTTGCCATCGACGAGCGTGTTGTCGACGTCGACTGCGCCTGGGTTTTTTCGTAGCTCCTCGGTAATACGCTGCGCATAGATGCCCAGTTGGTCGAGGTCTGGCCCCATGAGCGCCATCTGCACGTTTGCCTGCGAGCCACCAGTGGAAATGGCCGATACTTCACCCGCCGTAATGCGTAACTCCGGGGGCTGCTTCGCAATGATTTCCTTGCGCACGCGTTGCATGAGCGCAAACTGGTCGTCGGCGCGTTTATCCGGATCGACGAGCAACACGTATACTTTCGCCATGTTGACCGAGCGGCCTTCACCGACCGTGACGAGCGTATTTCTCACGCCAGGAAGCCGCCTGACGTCGTCCGCAATGCGCTCGACGATGAGCCGCGTCGACGTGAGGCTCGTGCCTTCAGGGGCACGCAAATTCACCTCGAACTGCGCTAGATCGTCCACGGGAAGAAATCCTGAGGGCAATTTCTTCGCAATGGGCACGCACGAACCGAGCGTCACCGCGCACGCCACGATGACGACCCAACGATGCCGCATGACCCACGCCAGAAGCGTTACGTAGGCTTTCTCGATCGGCGTGTAAAACCAATTCACGATGCGCACGAGAAACGAGGGCTTTTCTGCGGTGTGCCGGTGCCCCGATATCCATCGCGCCGAAAGCATGGGCGTCAACGTGAAGCTCACGAACAGCGACACGGCAATGGAGAAGGCCATCGTGAGGCCGAAACTACGCAAAAACCGCCCCGGGATGCCCGGCATGAACGAAACCGGAATGAACACCGCCATCAGGGACAGCGTCGTCGCCATGACCGCGGGACCAATCTCACGCGTCGCCAACACTGCGGCAGGGAAGGGCTTCATGCCCTTTTCATCGATGTACCGAACGATGTTTTCGAGCACGACGATAGCGTCGTCGATCACGATTCCAACGGCGAGCGCCAAGGCGAGCAGCGTGAGGAAGTTCAACGTAAAGCCCGCGATCCACATGACCGCGAACGTACCGATGATCGAAATGGGAATGGCCAATGCCGCAATGAGCGTACTGCGGAAACTCCCGAGGAACATCAGCACCACGAACGCTGCCAGCAAGGCGCCCAGCACGAGGTGCTCCTGAACGGCACTGATACCCGTGCGAATGACCTGCGAGTTATCTCGGACGATTTCGATTTTGGTGCCTGGAGGCAACGTGCGCTGCACGGCATCGAGACGCGCTTTCACCGCGTCGACGACCGCTACCGTGTTTTGCCCCGATTGCTTGATGACCGAAAGAATGACCGCTCGTTCGCCATCGAGATCGGCATAGGTTTTCTCTTCGGCCTTGCCGTCATCCACACGCGCGACGTCATTCACACGCACCACATGCCCGCCTTGCTCGCGCACGACGATGCGACCCAATGCTTCGAGCGAGTCGACCTTTCCAGCCACACGCAGCGTGAGGCTTTGCGGCCCCGTTTCGATATTACCGCCCGGGGTCGTCAAGTTCTGCGATGCGAGCGCTCGTTGCACGTCCGCCGCGGTAAGACCTTGCGCGCGCAATGCGACCGGATCGAGCCATAGGTTGACTTGGCGATTCTGTCCGCCAATGACCGTGACTTGTCCCACGCCGTTGATGCTTTCGATCTGCCGGCGCACTTGCTTGTCGGCGATTTCGGTCGCTTCGCGAATGGGTTTGTCTGACCGTAGGGCAATGAGCAAGACCGGCATGGCGCCGACGTCGACTTTGCTGACGATTGGCGGATCGATGCCTTTCGGCAGCTCGGGCAGGATCATGCTCATTTTGTCGCGCACGTCCTGAACCGCGCTGTTGAGGTCGCGTTCCAGCGTAAACTGAATGACTACTTGCGACAAACCTTGGCTCGAGGTGGAGCGCAAGTCATCAATGCCGCTGATCGTATTGACGGCGGCTTCGACTTTATCGGAAATGTCCGATTCGACTTCTTCCGGCGCTGCGCCATCGAGACGCGTGGTCACGACGACGATGGGAAAGTCGACGTTCGGGAATTGATCGAGACCCAGGCCGCGATAACCTGCGGCACCGAGCACGACGATGAGGAGCATCAGCACCGACGCCAAAACGGGACGCCGAACGGAGATTCTGGCTAACCATTGCATGGGAAGTCTCCTAGCCTCAATTCACGGCGAGACCATTACGTATTTTCGCGGAGGGCTCGGCGACCACGTCGTCGTCCTTGTTCACTCCGTGCATGATGGCAACATCGTTGCCTTTTTCCGGACCGACTTGCACCACGCGCTCTTCGAGGCGGCGGTTGACCACGACAAACACGCGGTAGGTGCCGTCTTCTTTCGCCACGAGCGCTGACTTCGGCACCACTGGCGCGGGCATTTCGCCCGTATGCAATGAAACGGTCGAGAACATGCCGGGGCGCAAAGCACGATCGGCATTGTCGACGATTGCTTCCGCAACGAGATCTCGAGTCGTTTCGCGCACGGCACCACCCACGAACTTCACGGTCCCGGTAAATGTGCGATCCGCGTAGGCGGGGACGGTAAACGAAAGCGTCGAGCCTTCTTTGACCGCGGCAATGTTGGCTTCCGGCACGGTGAATTCGAGGCGCAATGATTCGACGTTCACGAGCGTCACGACTTTGCTATCCATTCGCACGTATTCGCCAGCATTCACGTAACGCTGCGTGATCACGCCCGCGAACGGCGCGACGATCGTTCCATCGCTCAGCGCCAGACTCACGGTCTGCGCTCGCGCTTCGGCCGCCTCCACCGAAATGCCCGCGTTACGACACGTGTCCGCGGTCCGATCCCGTTCAGCAGCCGAAATCGCATTCGAATCGAGCAGTTTGGTCACTCGTTCGCATTCACGTTTCGCCGATTCCGCTTGAGCTTTGGCCAACGCCACACTCTTGCGCGCTTCGTTCGCCGTCGCAGCCGCCGTACGCACATCCAAAAGCGCCAGCTTCGCGCCCTTTTTGACCTCGGAACCACGCTCGACGAACGTTTGCAACACGCGTCCGGAAGCGTTTGCTGCTAGCTCCGTTTGCTGACTCCCGCGCAACGTTCCCGTCAGTTTCAAGGCTCGCGGCATCGGCTGCTCACGAACCTTTACCGTCGTCACCGAGACCGCTTCGACGCGAGATTCCTGGGCGGCCGACGGTGGCTTTTTGCATCCGACAGTGGCTCCTGCCAAAACGAAGAACAAAGGTAATAACACCAGGAAATGACTCACGAAAAGATTCCTCTCCACGGCCGCGCGCCGGGCCGATTGGGAGCTCGAGAAGCATCGCAACAGTTCGTTGCGGTCAGACATAGCGCCGTCGATTGAGCATCGCAACAAAAAGTTGAGATGAACCGCAACAAAAAGTTGCTTAGTAGCGAAGTAGGCCATATGTAGGGTGCTGCGGGGCGTCGGGCGGGGGTCTGTGGCCCTTTGAAGATGCGCGAGTGAAGACCGACCATGTCCAGCGCGAAGACGGTGAAGACGAGCGACAACAAGGCGGCGAACGAGCCATCGGCACCGGTGAAGTCTCCGTTGATTCGGGGCGAAGTGGTGGTGCAGAAGGTGCTGGAGGCGGCGATCCACGAGCTGGCGGCGGTGGGATATCAGGGTTTTCGTATGGAGGAGGTTGCGTCGCGGGCGGAGGTGAACAAGACGACGGTGTATCGACGCTGGCCGACGAAGAGTGAGCTGGTTCGCGACGCGCTTTACATGGCGGCAGCGCAAAAAAACGTGCTTACCGATACGGGGTCGATCCGTTCTGATTTGTTCAAGCTTGGGCAGTCATTTGCGGCGAATGCGACCAGTCCGAAGGGGCAGAGCATTTTTCGGATGTTGGCAGCGGAGGGAGCGGATCCGGAGCTAGCGGAAATTGTGAAATCGCTACGGGATCGGAATCTAGCTCGGGCCAAGGTGGTGATCGACGATGCCATCACGCGCGGCGAATTGGCACCGGGAGTGGACCATATCATTTTGCTTCACGCGTTCATGGGGGCGGTGCATCACCGGATTTTCATGATGCGCGAGCCGGTGAACGATGCGTATTTGACGGCGTTGATCGATTTATTGTTGCTTGGAGCGACTCGGCCGCATGTGCAATCTTCGGCGATCGAGGATGTCGACGCGCGCAATGGGTGAGCATTCTGTCAGGGCTGGCATTTCTTGGGATTGCCGGTGCACTTCTGGGTCACGCAATCGCCGGCAACGCTGCAAACCTGACCAACTTCGAGTTTGCACGCGCCAAGTCCGTTGCAGGTATGTGTAGCTCCGCTGCACGTGGACAATGCACTTTCGTCGTCGGTCCACTTGGGGACGTTTGAGCACGTTCCAGGGCCTGCTGCCAGATTACACGATTTGCAGGTCGCATCGCAGGCGCTTTCGCAGCAAACCCCATCGACACAAAACCCGCTCAGGCATTCTGCAGACAACGCGCACGTTTGGCCCTTGACGATTTTGCATGCGCCATTGCCATCACAAGTCTCCGTACCATTCGTGCCGCACGTCGTATTCACCGGCTCGGTCGGATTCGAGGGCACGCCGGTGCTGCACAGATCTTGCGTGCACGAATTGCCGTCGATGGGAAGGTCCGTCGGATCGGGCCGGAGCACTTGGTTTCCCATTCCGTCACACACGAGGATTTTGCAATCCTTCGTCGTTTGCATGTCGGTGGGAAGCGGAGTCATGTCGGGCGTATAAACGAACTCGCAGGTTTGACTGGCGCACGTACGCACCTTGCAGAAGTCGTCCGTTCCTGGACATTGATCCGCCGAGGCGCAGCCGACGCATTTGCCTTTGATGTTGCAGGTTGAATTCGGCCCGCACACTGCACCATTCGGAAGGCTCGTGAATATGGCCACTCCATTTTCACACGAGTCTGCTGTGCACGGGTTGAAGTCGCTCGGCAGGTCCGTATTATCGATGGCCGATTTCGTTCCGCCTAGGCCGTCGCAAACGACGCGTTTGCAATCCGCCTGGGTTTGCAGAAAAGTGCTCGCGAGCGTTTGTGGGCCCGGGTATTTCGCTTGGCACAAGTTGCCCGTACACGCGCGCTGAGTGCATTCGTCTTCGATGATGCTCGTGCAATGCTCGGGCAGCGTGCATTCGACGCACGTTCCTTGACCATTGCAAACTCCGGAAGTGCCTGCATTGCAAGGCAATCCGGTGGCAGTGAGGACGATCTTGCACTCTCCATTATTGCAGGTGGCGTGGGCGCAATCCAAGCCTGCCGAGAGGCAATCTTGGTCCACGATGCACGGCACGCCGGCGTCGTTTCCACCAGCTCCGACGCTCGCACCGCCACCTCCGCCTCCAGTGGCGACGTCGTCAGCGACAAGGTGATAGGGGGCTTCGGTACCGAGCAGCTCGGCGCAGCTCGCAGCTCCTGCCAGCAGTACAATCCAGAATTGAGGTCCTTTATGCATTAGAATGCTCCTCTTACCCCGACAAACCCTTGTTCGGGCGTGCCACCAACATGCAGCGTGATCGCTGCTGGTTTTTCTTGACCTCGAGCTGGTGCCGTAATCAGCAGCACGACGCCCGTGGCCGCCAACACTCCGCCCGCAATAAATCCGATGGTGCTCGGGTCGGCATAGGTGCGCATTTTCCCCACTGCCGCGAATCCTGCTTCATTACAGGCGTATCCTTCCGGGCCCGTGCAATTGGGGGTAGCGGTTTGTTTTTGCGCCATTACGAGCGCCCCCATGATTCCACCAAAAACCAATCCCGCTCCGCCCACGCCTAGCGTAATGAATCCAGCCGTTTTGTGCACGCGAGGGTTAGAGGTCGGTGCCAACTTGTTTGTCGTGACTAACGGCTTCACGGGAGTTTCGATGCGCGTTCTCGCTTTTGTGAAGTCCGCAAGATCGATTGCTTCCGGGCGGCCTTCTTCCAATGTGATCGGTCGCTTTTCGTCCGCGTAGCCTGGTTGTCGCACCAGCAGTTCGTGTTCTCCCGGATCGAGAGGCAATGGTGAATTGAGCGCAGATGTCGGCAATTCTGCGTTATCGACCCATATCGTGAGGCTCGGCGGTGCCTCTTCGTCGCGAATGATGGTCAATGTAGGTACTTTGGGGGTCAGTTCTTTGATGCGTGCTTCGGCAATGGCGGCGCGCGGTACGTGTCGGCTTTGCTCGGTCGGGTCTTTCATGGCCGTGACCATGCGCAGATATTCGCCATACCGAGCGCTGGCCGTGGCGTATTTTCCTTGGCGATCTCGGCAATTGGCAAGTGTGAACAATGTGCCCGCTTTCGCGTCGAGGCGATAGCTGTCTTCGAGCAATGGACAGGCCTCCGTGAATTGTTCTGCCTCCATTTTGGTAATGGCTTGCTGAAACAAATTCGATGCCACCGCGACTGGTTGCGCGGCGGAAATGGACGGTTGCAAGGCAATGAGACATGGAAGTGTCACTACGAGCAGCCAGCGGTTCGTGTACATATTTGCACCTCGCCCGTGCGGGTCCCCAATCATTTTTGACAAGGCTCTTAATCGTTGTTCCAAATTTCGTTACCGGCGGGCTTTTTTGTCGTTATGGACGGACGAATCGGGACCGTTTTCCCGTCAGTGATTGCTTTCGGACCCGGTTCAGCAGATGCCGATGCCGATGGAGCAGGTGCGGTCGGAGTCGTGCTCGCCTCCGACGCGGCCGAGGAATTGACACGCGGTTCGACCATTACCGGTGGCGGAACGTTGGAGCTGTTTTCTGTAGCGAGCGGAGACGCAACCGTCGCAGGCTGGGCGGCAAACCCTGCCTCCGAAGCCCAGTACCGATAGGTAGCGAGCGATCCTGCCGTCGTGATAACGAGCACTCCAATGACCATAACGACCGAGCCTTTGCGGCTCACGCGTGGCGCAGTCGTGACTCCACAACTCGCCAAAGTCGCCGCGGACTGCACCGAAGGAGCGCTTCGTTCGCTTGAAGCAGCTTTCGCGGTCTGGTCGGAATCGACGTCGAGTTCGATGCATGGCGATGGTAATGGTGCATTGGGTGGCGAGGTTGGTCCTGTCCCTCCGCTCGTGTATTCGTAGGGCAAGGCGACACCGAGTACGTCGGCGAGCGATGCAATCGCGAGAGATGCCGATGAGAATCGATCGGTTTGGTTTGCCGCGGTGGCGCAGAAAAACCAGGCATCGAATGCGGGTGGCAAAGTAATGCCTTGTTTTGCTGCACGAGCGACCGCGCTTTCTTCCGGTCCTTTGGCGGCATGCATTGCGAAGATGATCACTCCGCCAGACTGTTTGCGTTCTTCGAGCCAATACGGTTTCCCCACCAGCATCGTGTAGGCAATGAGTCCGAGCGCGTAAATGTCCGTCGCAGACGATATGCCCCCGTGCATGGTGAATTGTTCGGGCGCCATATACAGTGGAGTGCCGAGGGCCTGGACGGTTTGCCCTTGCATCGCGCCATCGGCAAGTATTTTGGAGATGCCGAAATCGAGCACTTTGACGCGGGGCGGACCGTGCTCACGCTCGCACAGGAACAAATTGTCCGGTTTGAGATCTCGGTGCACGATTCGTGCTTGATGTGTCTTGTCGAGCCCCAAAGACGCCTCGTACAGATACCGCACGGCTTCTTCCGGAGGCAGCGATCCCGCGCGACGAATTCGCGAGCGAAGATCTTCACCCCGGAGCAATTCCATGACGAGAAATGGCATTTCCGTTGCGGCGTCGATACCCGCATCGAAAACGTCGACGATGTAATCGCTGTCGATTTGGGCCGCGACTTGTGCTTCTTGACGAAAGCGGCTACGCACATGTTCGCTCTCGACGAAATGGGCATGCAGCACCTTCAGTGCGCGGCGACGGGTTGTCTCGAGGTGCACGACTTCGTAGACCGCCCCCATGCCGCCTGACGCGATACGCCGCTCAATGCGGTAGCGCTCCGCAAAGATGGTTCCGGCAGACAATTCAGACGACAATGGACGCCTCCTCCAGGCAAAAAAACACGGGCACCATCCTCCGCGCATGCGGTGGCGGCAAATATCCCCCAATTCAGCACTGTAATTTGGCGCGGAAATTCCCGATCTGTCAAGCAAGCAAACCAGCCGCAATAGTGCTCGATTTGATTTACGTCGTCTACGGCCGACGAGCCCATACGTCTGCGTCATGATTGCGATTCGACGAGGGCAGTAATGCTCATCGTCCACACCCAGCTCATTCTATCGTGACACAAAGCGTTGTTCTTTTTAGATATCTTACCCGTTCGGTGTCGTGTAGTCTCGGCGGACCCGGTGAATCATAAGTGTTTCAGCGGGTTGGACTGAGTCGAGGAGACCATCATGCGAAGACGAAGAGCCTTTCTTCGGGCGAGCTTAGTGCTTATTGCGATAGGCGCTGCCGGTTGCGGGGACGACGAAAATACTGTCAAACCCCCGCCCAAGGTCGAAGCCATTGCAGATCTGCGAGCAGATGTAAATCGTAACGGGACGATCGATTTGGACGATCCCACGGAGGATCAAGCTGAGGATACCTGGGGACCGGACCATGGGGCCATACTTCTGGCCAATATCGATGATGACTCGCTCCGATGCCCCAAGTCGGGAACGAACGATTCCCTTGCGGCTTGCAATGATGCAGCGGACGAAATTGTTAATGGTCCCGATGACCTGCTGGATCTTGCGCGCTTGAAGACGGCGTCTTGGCTCGGGGCACCCAAAGACGCTTCCGCAAAAGTCAACGTGGGCTCGCCGGGGCTGAAGCACGTGCGGCTTTTCAAGGGTAATGGCGCCGAGTTTCAATTGTTCGACCCGGCGACGGGCCAAATGGGCCAGGACGAACTAATCGCCGGCGTCGAATTCGCCATCGAAGCCAAAGATATCGTGCGTGATTCCACGTGGGATGGTACGGTCGATATCACTTTGCAGGTGCATGGCGGAACCGGTCCAGATGGCAAGCCCATTGCCGATGTCGAGGATTCGGTCCGATTGCGCGTGGCGCCGATCATTTTCCGTCATCACTTGGATCCCGCTCATAAGGTGTACGCGACAAACTTCTACGACGATCCAGATTCCGCAGTTTTTCGTGACGACCTGGCGACGGCCGCACAGGCTTCAGGCATTACCGAGCCGCTCGTGACGTTCAAGTTTGCCGATCAATGGACGCAAGACTTCTTCGAAACGACATACATGTCCATGCCAGGCGAGGGCGGTGCGCAGCAGGTGATGCACGTCAATTTCCGTTCCGCGAACTTCGACGATCTAGGGTTACGAGCTGCGGGAAAGTTCGTTTTCAGCTCGCTGCGTGGCAAAGACGTGGCTGGCGCGGTTCAATACGATCCTAGCCATCCCGACGAAATGGACTCGCTCAATTCTTTCGGCAACACCGAAACCGTGCCGCCATATTCGCATAATGGCGTCGATTATCCGCTCGGTCGAGTTCTGCGCGGATCGAATCCGCAATTCTATCCCGATCCAAGCTTCGACGCGCTGATCGAAGCGCAGGGCATTCAACCTATTCTGGCCATCGACACCGAATGGTTGTTCGTGGGTCACGTAGACGAGACGGTGAGTTTCATCAAAGCCGATTCGCCGCGCGGTTGGGCATTGCTCGCGAATGATGCCCCCATGGCCAAGAAAATGCTTCAAGATGCAATGGACGCCGGTCATGGAGACGTGCCGATGTTCGTGGATCAAATGTGGTGGGATGGCGCGCCCGCGCAGAAAACCATCAGCGAAGTCTTGAATGACACCGACGTGATGAATGCCAGTGCCTGGGCCGCTGTCGAGGTCGATGCGCAAGTCGCGATTCTACAAAAAGAAACGGGACTCACGGCGGAAGAAATCGTCCCCGTGCCATTTCTGCATCAAGAAGTCATGGGGTATTCCATTGCGTACAATCCAGCCACCGTCAATGGTATCTACCTCTCTGACAAAAACTTTGGCGCGGCCGAGCCTCATGGGCCCGTCATCGATGGACAGGACATCTTCAAAAAGCAGCTAGAACAAGTGCTCGCTCCTCGAGGCATTACGGTACGTTGGATCGAGGACTGGAACCTTTACCATGCGCTCGACGGCGATGTTCATTGCGGATCGAACGTGACGCGCGCCATCCCGGCAAAAGCTTGGTGGGAGACTGGAACATGAATAAGCAGATCCTTGTTATGGCGTTCGTCGGTGCGTTGGCGATTTCGTCGTATCCGACGAAAGCTTCGGCGGCGAGTGGCATTGTGACGTCTGCGGAAAGGTTGCCTGAAAAGGCGCGCGCGGCGCTCAGCATTGAAATCGAAACGGCCAAGCGTGAGCGTCCTCGGTCATTCCAGGCTGTGGGGCAACTTCGTCAGGATCTGCCGATGCTCGATACGCAAAAGCGCGGTCGTTTCGCGGCCATTGCGCCAATGCTCAAACCGCTCGGCAAAGAAGCCTTGTTGCCGATGTTGGAAGAGCTTGCGTTCCGGGGAAAACCACAAGGTACGCTGACCGATTCTGCATGGATTGCTTGGCGCGCTGGGGTCATCGAGGCCGTGGGTATGTTGCGCGATCCACGAGCCGAGCCGGTGCTCGTCGCCATTCTCGATGGCGCGGAAACGGAATATCACGTCGTGCATGCGGCGGCTGCGGCGCTCGGACGTCTGGGGACGGACGCTGCCGTCAGCAAGCTCGTCGCAATGGCCAAAGTCGCGGGTGTCAAGCAAAAAGCGGTGTTTGCGGGCATGGGCGAATGTCGGCGCACCTCCATAGCGACGGCGCTTTCGTCGGCGGCTGCATTGGCTACCGATGCAGAATTGGCCCGGGTCATTGCGCATTCGCTGGGCGATGTTGGCTCAGCGTGGGCGTGGCAGACGCCGGTGATTGCGGCAAGCGGCGAAGAGGCTCCAACGCGGGCCATTGCGGCCAAGGCGCTCGTCGACATGTTCATTGTTCACGAAGACAGCGTGCGCAAAATGGTGTCGAATGCGTTGCTCGTCGTCGATGATTCGTCAACGCCGGGGCTCATCGAAGCGGCCAAGAAGGGTGCGTCCCCGGAACTTGCTGCCAAACTCGATGCATTGACGCAAAGGTTTGCGCGTAATCCCATTCATACGCAGCGCTGACCTGCGTTACCTCCCTCGCGCTTTCTCGCATTCTCGGAAGCCATCTTCCGCTTGTTCGTCACTCTCCAGCAAATACGTTGCGCGCTGAGCTGCCGTGAGGCAATCAATGGTCGCGTTGCGCAGTTGGTCATGCAAAATAGCCTGGTCCACGTGCCATAGGCGCAATGTATTTGATCGGCTCAGGGTGACCAGGCGCTTACCGTTTGGGCTCAGCAGAGCAAGTTTCAGCCTGCCAGTGTTGGGGTTGAACACTAGTGTTGGGGTTTTGGGTACAATATCCCAGATTCTTGCCGTTCCATCCGTGGATGCGGTAATGACTCGTGTGTCATCGCGGCTCCATTCCACATGCAATATCGGGCCAGTATGGCCGGTGAGCACCAGTGGCGCGCTTTTCCCATCAGGATTCCAAATGCGTAAGGTTTGATCGACGCCGCCGGTGGCAATCAGCGATCCACGATGGCTCCAGGCAATGCCAAAGAGCGTGGCTTCGTGGCCTTTTAATGCGACGGGCTCGCCCGAGTTGTCGGCATTGATGATGTATGCATTGCGATCGACTGAGCCGATGACGGTACGTTTGCCATCCGGGCTCCAGTCCGCGAGCCAGTCGGCTTCTGGTTTGAAGGGAACCAGAATGGGCTCGCCCGAGCCATCAGCGTTCCAAATTCGCAACGAATCATCTAATCCGGCAGCGAGTATCTTCTTTCCGTCGGGGCTCCATTTGATGAATGTGACTATTTGCGGTGCCGCCTTCAATTCTGTGGCGGTACCTGACCCGTCCGAACTCCAAATACTCAACATTCCACCGAACGCGGCGGCTGCAATACGTTTTCCATCGGGGCTCCACGCTGCGAAGTGGAATGCCCGCGAGTCTGAATCCCATTTGATGGGGTTTGGTGAGCCGTCTGCGTTCCAGATGCGAACCGTGGCGTCGCCCGATGCCGTCACCAATTGCTTGCCATTCGGGCTCCACGATGCACGCCACACACCGAACGTGTGCCCTTCGAGCGTCACGGGATTGGAAGAACCGTCGGCCATCCAAATTCGTGCGGTCTTGTCGTCCGAGGCGGTGAGAATTCGGCTGGAATCGGGGCTCCATTCGACGGAACGAATGACGCCCTTATGTCCATCGAGAATGGGCATCGCCAACTGCTCGACATCCCAAACGCGTGCATCTCGGCCGAACGAGGCCGTGACAATTCGTGTACCGTCGGGGCTCCAATCTACCGTTCGCAATTCGTCGGTATGACCGCGTAGCGTGAGCACAATTCCGCTGCCGTCGATTGGCCATACACGTGCGGTCTTGTCCAATGATGCCGTAGCCAGACGCTCACCGCTCTTGTTCCAGTCCAAGGCGATCACTGGTCGTGTGTGTCCTTCGAGTCTCGAGACAACGCTACCGGTGGCGACAGCCCATATTATGACGGTATTGTCGTTCGAGCTGGTTGCCAACTGCTCACCATTCGGGCTCCATTCCGCCTGAATGAGCCCGTCACTATGTCCGGTCAGAATCGTTGCCACACCCATTGCGTTAGCGTTCCAGACTCGCGCAGTATGATCTCCTGATGCCGTGGCGATCCTTTTGCCGTCAAGACTCCATTTCGCTGCATACACCGGGCCTTTATGACCTTTCAAAACGACAGGCACGGTGGGGTTCGATGGGGTCCATATCTTGGCTGTCTGATCATCGGAAGCAACTACGATACGCAGATTGTCCGGGCTCCATTGTAGATCGCTGATTTTCTGAGATGACGCTTTCCATGCAATCGGCCGGCCCGACCCATCGACATTGCGAATTTGAACGAGTGCGTCGTCTTCGACAGTGGCGACTCGTGTGCTGTCGTGGCTCCATCGTACGACAGATATCGGTGCTGAGTATCCGCTCAAGATTATCGGAGCGCTCGAATCATTCACGTCCCAGATGTGCACCGCATTGTCGTCCGCAATACTCGCAATTTTTTGACCATTAGGACTAAATTGTGCGTGTCGTAAAACGCCATTGTTGTCTTTGAAAAGTTGCGTTTGCCCGAAGCCGTCTGCGTTCCATAAACGGAGTGTTTGGTCCACACCGGCGGTGAGAATTTGCTTGCCGTTCGGGCTCCACTGCGCCAACCAGATCAACCCTTCATGGTGCAGAGTGATACGTGGCACGTGTTCAGAAAGCAAGTCAATGGCAAGCTGCGTCCATCCGCGGGCTTTGTCCGGCGCATCGATCGATGCCAGGACGACTGCGGCCGGTGCAAACTGGCCATTCGAAACCAATTCGCGTACGCCCGTCATGCGTAATGCCCGCACGGCGTTTTGGTGCTCTTTCGTGGCCTTCGAGCGAGCCTTTTCGGCCTCTTGCGTCTTCTCCTTGGCCTTGGCTTCGGCGACTTTGGCGTCGCTTCGTTCACGCAGCGCCCAGGTTACCAGCAGTCCGAGAATGATCCACGCCGCAATGGTAATGGCCACGTAGTTGCGAATTTTCTCCCGTTCAGCTCGAACCTTTACCTGCTTGGCCGCTTCTTCTTCGACACGCTGACGCTCGATGCGCCGTTCGAAGACCTTTTTCGCCAGCCAATCGTGCCCGAGTTCGAAATAGCGTGATCCATGATGCTCTTCGGCGTGCAAAATGGCCGATCGTTCTAGCTCCGTGAGCACTTCGATGGCTTCGCCGTTGGGCAGAATCAGGCGCGCTTCTTTCTCGGTGAGCAGCGTGCGATGTCCTTCGTCATCGATGAGATGCCTTTCGAGCAGGTTTTGCGCCGATTCTCGCAATCCTCCGAGATCTTCCAGCGTGGTATCCAAATACCGATACAGAATCGCCTCGGCATCCGCTCCACGCATCTGGTCCCTTGGCCCAGACAAACGCTGTTCCCACAATGCACGGCACACGATTTGTGCGAATGCCGTTTGCACCTCCGCCGTATCCGAGTTGTTTTGTCCCGGTACGCGTACGTCCAGCATCAAGGGCCGAATATCGGCAGGATCCCACGTCTGTGGAGGATCCCCATCTTCGGCCGTGCGACACATTGCTTTGATCATTTCGGCGACGGTCAACGGTCCCACGCGAAACCCAAACGCAGACAATTCCGGGCGCTCTCGCGTCCAATCTCGTAATCGCCCCAGGTAATCTTCGCGCAGCGACAAAACCAAGTGCACGGCCTTCTGGCGTTTGGCATCGATGAGCCACGTCAAGCCATCCAGCAGCTCTTTCATGGTTTCGGCTGCGTGTCCTGCAATGAATACTTGCTCGAGTTGGTCGAGGTACATCAGGATCGGTCGATCGCTGCGTCGCGAAGCCAAGTCCAAGGCTTGCACGAGCATGTCCAGGGCTGGTTTGTCTTTCGGTACCGCTCCCAATTCGAAGTCGACGAAGATGCTGCTCACCAGCCACGCTAATGGCGCTTCATTGGCCGGCCAAGCATCGATGCGCAAGACGCGAATGTCGTCGGAATCTTCGAGTGCTGGGATCACGCCGGCTTGCATCACCGACGACTTTCCCGCACCCGAAACACCGAAAAGCGTGGTGGCTCGACGAGCGAGGACTTGATTGGCGAGTTTTTTTACGAGCGTATCGCGACCATAAAACCGACTGCGATCGGCAGCTCGGTAAGGTTGCGGGCCGGGAAACGGATTTGTGCTCATTGCCCTGCCTCCTGTGCGATGGTTTCGAGCGCCGTGCACAGCGATTCGCCATTCGTCTCGAACACTTCGACGCCTTCGTTTTTCCCGGGCAAACCTGCACCGGATTGCCAAAGTTTGCCTTCGCGATCGGTTGCGTCGACCACGCCGAAGCTTTCGCGAGGAATTCCATGCGGATACAGATTATGCAGAAGCATTCGGTGATTGGCGGTGTGCATGGATAAACCCAGCATCAATGCAGGACGTCGCCCGAGCGTACGTAAAATGGCATTGGCGAGATCCACTGGCAATACGCTCGTATTCCACAAGTCACGCAATCGCAAGTAGTAGTCGTCATCCGTGAGCAGCGGGCGCGTGAAAACCTGCTCCGGCGTATAGCCCCGATATGGACGCAAGATGAGGATTTCTTGATCGATATCCAGCTCGACCGGAGGCGCGTCCATTTCTTCCCAGTCTTCGGCGCCGCCTTCGCGTTTCAAGACGAGCGCACCGTCGTCGTCTGGTTGAATCACATAAATGGTCCGATCGGGTTGTTTCTCCGCAATGCTTTGCTCCAGCCACGGACTTCGCAACATTGTGGTATGCACGCCTGGACAAACGCGCTGCGCGAGCGCGGCGATCATCGGAGGCGGATCCATGTCGGCACGAAACGCTTTTTGGAATTCGCTACCAAGTTTGTCTGGGCCGCGGTGCAGGGCAAACCATTGCGCAAGCGTGCTGATGGGCAGTCCCGTGGCGTCTGCATCGGTTGCTTTGGCCAACTCGGTTTGTAGTTTGCCCCGGAACTTTTCGAGCGCTGCACCATCGTCTTGCCAGCGGTCGCCGAGCACCAACGAAAACGGAGCGCGCAGAATTCGCGCAAAGCTGGAAGGGACTTCGCTGCTCGTGGGAGTGCTGAGCGCGGCCGCGCGAACGACGCCGGGCTTGGGAGACGCGATTTTGCGCCCTTTGAAGTCGAAGATTTTGCCGTCCGGTCCACGTAAATACACGACAGGTGACATGGCTTCGGCGCTAGCGTCATAAGCTCCGAGCATTGCTCGACGCGCTTCATTCATTGCCACGGCGATATCTCCCGCGGCGCGATCAGAACCGCTCATGGCCCGGTAAAACTCCGTCGAGCACGTGCGGGCCACGTCTGCGCGCACGGGCCATAAAAACGCGACCACTGCGTCCGCACCGGCGCGGGCAAAGATTTCCGCAGCGGAGGCGAATGCTGAAGGTCGCGCGCCTTCGCAGGCTTCGAGCACGATGAGGCGCAGCATTCCGTGGAAATTCGCTGCAAGCTGTTGCGCCAGCACTTCCACTTCCAGCCACGTTTCTTCACCTTCGTCATCGTCGGCCATACGAAGCACGGGCAAACCTTTTTCGAGGCCGCCGTGCCCAAGGAAATGAATGACGTGTGGAACCGGATCGCGACGGAGACGATCAAAGATGCCTGGCAACTTGGCGCCTGCAGCTTCGATTGGCTCGAGCCATTCGATTTCACCGCTCGATATGCGTTCTTCCAATGCCGCACGCAAATTCGTCAGGCTTGCGCTTCCCGTAGGCGCAATCGCCAGCACCCGCACCGCACCACGCACTTCGCGCGATTGCCACGGAGCGCTGCTCATCACGCCACGCACGGGCAGCACGTTCGGCGACGTGGCCCAAAAACCAAGCGCCTCGCCCGCATTGCACGACGCTTCCCACGGTAGCCCTTGCAGCTCGGAATCGTGCACCAAAAAGCGCATGAGCAGTGGTCCTGCGGCGGCTTCCTTTAGCCGCGCAAAAAGCACGCTCGTCTCACCATCCAGCACGGCTTGCTGAATAGCTCGAGCCTCGGAAACGAGCGTTGGAGAGAACGCTTTGCCACGAGCTGCCGCTTGCTGAACCGAGCTTGCAAAACGTAGCAAAGCGTCGAGATCCATGCTCATCGGGCGCGCGGGAAGCTGCTCGCCGCGACTGCCGCGAGCACTGAGGCGCACTTGGTTCTCGGCTCGATCGACGTTGAACTCAATCCAAATCGGCGTGGCAGTAGCTTTGATCATAGCGGATGTACGGTGTGCGATGAGAACGCGAGGAAAGAATTCATGGCTCGTGGCTGCGGATGGTATCAAATCCCGTTTTCGAGCGCAAGAATTTTGCTCAGAAAAAAGTCTTGAAGACAAACGGCAAACCGTGTATACCGCGCAGCGATGACGACTGACATCGAACTTCGTTGTGCTTGTGGATCCGTCAAAGGGTTTCTGGCTGATGCGTCAGCGCAGACCGTCAATCGCGCCGTGTGTTATTGTGACGATTGCCAGGTGTTTGCTCGTTTTCTCAACCGAGACGACGTGATGAACGATCGAGGCGGTACGGACATCGTGCAAGTGGCTCCGTCGCGCGTACGCATCGTGGCAGGCGCCGAGCATCTGCGGTCGCTCAGACTCAGTGCGAAGGGGCTTTTTCGCTGGTATACCGAATGCTGCAAAACGCCTGCGGGTAATCTGCTCTATATGCCGCGTTGCCCGTTCATCGGTTTTTCACCGCGATTTTTTGCTTTGCAAGGCAGTGCGCTCGATGCTGTCGTCGGACCGCCTCGCGGGGGCATTTGGGGCAAATATGCGATTGGTGGCTGTCCCGCTGGGGTTGCCGAAAAGGCGCCGTTTGGATTGATGGTTCGCAGTATGGGATGGCTGCTAGGAAATGCGCTTCGAGGTAGACATACGCCGTCGCCATTCTGGACTTCTTCGGGCGAGCCCACGTCCGCGCCCCGAGTGTTCACGCGCGAGGAGCGTGAGCAGCTCATACGGCTTGAAAGCAGAACGGAGTGATGCGTAGCGTAGTGGGAGAACCCGGGGGCCGTCTCCGTCGTGCGAAGGGTAA
>CAZETM010000081.1:19511-21275 GCA_964514885.1 uncultured Polyangium sp.
ACGGGTAAACGGGTAAACGGGTAAACGGGTAAACGGGTAAACGGGTAAACGGGTAAACGGGTATTGGCATCATCGACCCGCTACTGACCGGCCTTCGTCAAGCTCAACGCCTTTTTGAAGCTCGTTGCGAGGCTTGACACGCTTCCGCGGCCCCAATAGTGCAAAAACAGAATTCGAGGCTCCTCGCCGACCATGTGGTGATGAATTGCCACCACGTGGATTCCATCGCCGCGAAGCGATTTGAGCACGGGTTGCAGCTCGTTCTCGGTCACCGCGAAGTCGCCATCGACGACCGCGTTGTCGTCCGTCCCCGCGAATGCAGCCCACGTATTGACACCCATTGCTTTGCCGATTTTGCATCCACACGCCGCTGTGGTTGCGGGCCGGCCAATCGTGACTTTGTACATTCCATCCTTGGCAGTGCCTTTCACACCAAGAGCGGCTTCCACCTTTGCGCCGTCAATGGAACTTTTTGCCGCAATGGTCGAACCGCCGAATCCGGTGCGCGGCTCGGGAGCTTTCGCGCGTATTACGTTGCCCGCATCGAGCGCGCTCTTTACCGCCGCGCCAAGCATTGCCACACTACCTTCGCCCTCGATGTGCATGAAGTAAACATGGGGTTTGTCGAAAAAGAAATGGTTATGCAATGCCGTGACTTTGAGCCCACTGCCAAGTGCCGCGCTCATCGTGTTGCTTACTTCGTCCTCGAACAGCACGAGATCACCCATCACCATCGCCTCGACGCCGGGCAATTTTCCCGGGGTAAAACCTGCCCAAGAAGTAAGCCCCATAAAAGGTGGCATGGCCCAGCCGTCGACTTCGACTTTTACGTCATTGCGAGGATAAGAAACGCGCACGACTCCATCCGAAACTTCCGTCTTGAGTCCCGTTGCCGATTCCACGGCCGCTGAATCGAGCACCGCGGGCGCTTGTGCGGGCACGGGTGAATTCGCAGATGCCGCTGCGATTGCGGCCGGTTGTCCAGGCACATCGGGCGAGGGGACCGATGCGCCGCGATCGCACGCAGAAGTGGAAAGCAATGCCAAACCAACGACCCATCCAATTCGATTCGTCAACATGCTCGTTTCCCCTCGTGCAAAGCGGTGCCCGCAGACTTCAATGTGCGACGGTAACGCAGGTGCAGTGCATGTGCAAAAAAAAGTAGCGATCGAGCCGCACATTCCGCTAGCGGTCTACTACGTCCTGTAGTAGACCCTTGCCCGGATGTCGGCTTCCAGCCCACGCAAGCCTCTTGGTGATCTCGAAATGGCCGTGCTTTCGGCACTTTGGAGCAGCACGTCACCGCTTTCCGTTCGCGAGGTACTCGCGCTCGTGAAGCGTCGGCCGGCTCTGGCGTACACCACGGTCCAAACGGTGCTCGATCGTCTGCACGAGAAGAACCTCGTTTCGCGAGACGAGCACGGCAAAGCGTTTCTATATCGGCCTCGCGTTTCGCAGGAAGAGTGGCTCGGCGAGCAAGCGGCGCGGGTGCTCACGGAAGCAAAAGGTCCGCCGAACAATGCGGTTTTGATGGCTTTTCTGGATACGGCCGAACGAGCTGATCCGGCTTTGGTCGAAAAACTCTCGGCCCTCATTGCCATGCGCAAAGGCAAAGGACGCGCATCGTGAACGCCCTCTCGATTGCAGCGCCTTTTGCGGCGTTCATGGTGTTGACCGCGACGTTGGCTGGAATTGGAGGGGTATTGCTCTCCCGACTCCTTCGCTTTCGCAGAGCAGCTTTGGGTTTGTCGACGACGTGGTATG
>CAZETM010000082.1:0-21235 GCA_964514885.1 uncultured Polyangium sp.
GTGCAAACGATGCCGAATGCGGCGCTGGCGAAGCTTGTGTCTGCAAAGGTTTGGGACGCGTGTCCACTACGCATTCCGTTTGTGCTCAAACGGCCTGCACCACCGACGCCGATTGTCCCAGCAAACAATGTGGTTTGTCCGTACATCACAACGGATGCTCCGAACGAGTCTCGCTGGCGTGCCGAACGAGCGCTGACAAGTGCAAATCCGACAAAGATTGCGGCAGCCTGGGCACGCAATGCGCCGTATCCAAAGTCGAAGAAGGATCGCCACCCGAATGGGCTTGTCGTTTCAAGTCGTGCGCGATTGGCAGGCCGCTGGTCGTGGAGGGCGCTGCCCGCAGGGCGAAACCAAAGCTGCGCCATGATTGGCAAGGATGGGTCGAGCTGAACGTCGAATGGCTCGATACAGAAACACGGTATACCGCAACAAACCATTACGCTGCGATGGCCGCGATGGAGCACGCGTCGGTGGCGAGCTTTGGACGGTTTTCGTTGCAGCTTCTCGCGATGGGGGCTCCGGCAAATCTTCTTATCGACGCACATCGCGCGGCACTCGACGAGATCGAGCATGCACGAATGGCGTATGCCCTCGCGTCGTTGTTTGCCGGGACGAACGTTGGTCCGGACAAGCTCCCTGAAGCCATCGCGAAAATCGACATCGGCATCGAGGCGTTCGTTACGGCACTCGTGGCCGAAGGATGCGTCGGGGAAACGCTTGGAGCAGCCGAAGCAGCCGAATCCGCTCGGAGCGCGACAAACCCTGCGCTCTCGGAAGCATTGTCGAATATTGCCGACGACGAAGAGCGGCACGTCATGCTTGCTTGGGCCACCTTGAAGTGGGCCCTTGAAACGTTCGGGCAGCCCGCATACGATGCGGCCACAAAAGCGTTTGCTGAAGCTTGCGCGACGTATGCACGAGGTCCTGCGGCGGATGCCGACGCGCCTGACCTGGGAATCATTTCTGCAAACAAACTGGGAACCCTGCGCCGGGAAGTATTGTCGACCGTCGTCGAGCCTTGCGCCACGGCGCTGGGGATTCCATTCCGAGCCGAAGGTTTCAAAGCATGAAAGCTTTTATTTGCGGCGTGTCGTTATTGGCGCTCACGACCATTTCATTGCCGGCAGCGGCAGAGTCTCCCGCTGAAGCAGAAGCCGAAGCGCAGGCTTATTTGCAAACGTGGGAAGAACGAGGGCGTGAGGCGTGTGAGGACAACGAACGAGGTTGTGCGGCAGCAGGCCACGCGCTCGATAGGGCCGCCGCTGCGTATGAAAGAGCGGGCATTCTCAGCAAAGCGATCGCCATTCGGAGAATGATTCTGGATCCGAAGTGGCACCTCGATTACACCGATTACGGGCGAACGGCGACCTTTGCGCTGGCTCGGAACTACCAATCGATTGTCGAATACGAGCAAGCGGCAACGCTCATAGAATCGGCCGTGCGTAGGTTTCCCAAGAGCGACGAAGCTCCTGCCGCGCTGATGGAGGCATTCACTTTACGACTAGGGCTGGGACAATTTGATCGCGCCGTCGAGGATTTTCAATTATTTCAGAAAATGTACAGCGACAAACGCCCGCAAGACGTCTGCGCATTCGTGCTCGCTCTCGGCACGACGTACTCGAAGGAGGAACAGCCGGAGGAAGCCCTGAATTTACTCCAAAAGCAGATGTCCTTCATTGATCGTCATGGCACCCTCGGTCAACGTTTGCGCACGCATGCGCTGCTCGGGCTCATCTACGCACAAAAAGGCGACGCGAAAAAGGCAACCGCGCACTACGACATCGTGCGCGAGGGATGGAAAGACCCGGAGCAATCCGTGCGTACATTTTACGAGGGAACTGATGGCACACGCGAAGAGAAGGACCGCCGGCTGGGTTCGGCTCTGATGGCGGTCGGTGAAGCGCGGTTTTTCTTTGCGGAACAAAAACGTTTGGAACTCGATGCGATTCGATTTCCCGAATTCAAAGGGTCTGCCGATCGAGACGCGGTCCTCAAGTTCGTTGGCACGCAGGTTGCCGAATGGTTGAAAAAGAAAAGAGTCGCCGTCGAAGAAACGGAAAACGCGTACCGTTCCATTCTCGATATTCAACCCGTGCCACCGCCTCGTTGGGTGATTGCGTCAGCGTCGCGCGTGGGCAGCATTTGGTCCACGTTTGCGCACGAGTTTTACCGTACCCCGACACCCAAAGAATGGAATTCGGCCACGCCGCTGCCAGGAACGACCATTGCCGGCACCGAAATCAAACGCATTTTTCGCGAGCAACTTTCTTCGGCCATGGAGCCGTATTTGCAGCGCGCGAAATCAGCGTTCGAGGTTTGTGCAAATTATTCGGTGAAGTTCCAATACACGGACGAACATTCGCAATCGTGTCTTACGTGGCTGGGAAAGCATCATCGTAAGCAATGGGTGCCAGTCGAAGAATTTCTGCCGGCTCCCACGAACACGGCATGGCGAATTCCGGCGTCGTTTGTTTTGCCCAAACCTTGATTATTGACAGGCGAGTCGGCATTTCGATGCCGTGGACAAACACTGCGTCTGACACGATTGCCAGCGGTCGTATTGAGCGCCCGATGTTGGCTCGGTTCCGCATGCGCGACTGCATTGTTGCTTTGCCGCGGCGCATTTATCGAGACAACCGGAAGACGTGTCGAGTGGAGCTGTTTTCGTAGGTGGTGCTGCTGGCAATCTGGGAAGGGTGTCGCGCCCAGCGGGGGTTTGGCGAGGCGTAACGATGGGATCCGGCGCATCATTCACGGGAGCGGCTGCGGGATCGGATGCAATGGGTTTGTTTTGACGAATGTCGGTTGGCGCGAAGGGAATTCTCGCTCGACTTCCGCATTGCGCGTATGCCGCGGCAAAAAGCCAAGGGCCCACTTCAGCGCCGGGCTCCATTTGCAAATCACACCCGCGTGCGAGGCTCTCGAAACTGCGTTTCATGGCTTCCGCAGCCATACGCGCGGGGCCATTGGGCCTTAGCGGACGACCTGCGTGCATTTCCGTCGAGGCGGGCGTTTCGGAGCTTTTCCCGACACGCACGGCGAGAAACAATCCAATCGCCACGGTGGTCACCACGACGAAGCCGATGCCGAACAGAAGCGTTATTTTTCGGCCGTCGCGTTGTTTCTCATTGAACGATGGCGAAACGGTCGTACCGGGCCACGCAGGTGCGAACGGGTCTCGAATGACTGGCACAGGAGCGGCGGCTGGAGGCTCCGCGGGTTTCGCAGGTGTTTCCGTCGTTGGGGCGGTGGTCGTTGTTGTTATCGCGGGAGGCGCAGGAGGCTCAGGAGGCGCAAAAGGCGAAGGGTTTGTCGCGGTTGAACCATGCAAAGGGGCAGGCCACTCCATGAGCGGTCGAGCTTCGGCGAGCTTGGCGACGAGCTGATCGACGGTGCCGAGTTTCTCGAAGTGCCGTATGACATCGCGAGCTGCTTCTTGAATGCCGCGGTCCCACGAGTGCAGATCGGTAGCGCCGAGGCTTTCGGCAAGCGTGCGCAGATCGGTGGGGCTGAAACAAAGCGTGATGCACCGACGAAGCTCGTTCGGATCGTAGGCGGGTCGCGGCGTGGAGGGGTCGGACACGGGGGCGCTCACTTGAATACGTCAGCGGCGGTCTTTGCACCGATGACGTTGTCGAGCCACCGATCGAGCGTCTCGATGCTCGTGCACTCTTGGACGAGCGTGCACTCTTCGTCGGTTACCTCGATCGCCGCTCGCTTGAGCTGTCGCAGAAGCGTGTCTCGTAAGCCCTTGCGTTCGCCTATGCGCTCATGTTCGCGTAGCTGTCTTTGCAGCTCGTCCATCCGATCCGCTATATCCGTCCAGAACCCTTTCGGAAGTCGCTGAAAGAACTCTAGCGGAATTCGTGCGTAGTCGACGATCTCCTCATCGGCGTTTGCTCTCTCCATGATCAGCCTTTCGAACGCTTGCCTCACTGGCCCGCGCAAATGATTGTACACCACGTTGAAGTAGACACAAGCCTGTTCCCGGTCAAACTGCTCGAACGCTCCGAATACGGCGGTGACCACCTCGATCGCTCGAGGTCCGTCCGCATGCAAAAGCGCCGAAAGAATCGCTAGCTCCGGTTCCTTCTTGGCCACCTCCCGGTCGGTCACGACCGGTACGCCTCGAGGACCGAGCACGAGCGGACGCATGACGTGCAAACCCAAGCCCAAGTCAATGGTTCTCGATGCCCAAACCGCTACGTCCTCGTTCGTCGCGACAACGAGCACAATCGCGGGACAATCTTTGCGCGATCGCTCTACGGCCGCATACACGGGCCAAGAACGCTCCTTCTTGCGATCGACGTCGCGCTGCACCTCGATGATGCACGACATCATGCGCGCGCCGAGTTTGTCGCGCAATTCCAGGACGAGGTCGGCGCGAAATTCAACGGGCACCAACTCGTCGAGCGAAGATTCGACCACCGCGACCGAAGAGTGCACGGGTACGGTCATGCCAAACAGCGTCTCCACCACATGCGGCGCAAGAGGCGGATTGTCTCGGAACAAGGACACGATTGCGTTGTGTTCGAGCGACGGCACAACGCCACCCTAGCCGCGCATTTCGCGAAAAGCAAGTTTGTCGTTACCAATTTGGTAGTTCGTCGGAATGTAACGGAAGGTAGGCTGGCTCGTGGTTCGGCGGTGACGAAATTCAAGTTACGCTGCGCGGGGAAATCAGCTATGGTGTGGCAATGCAACCCGCGCCGTCCGTGCAAGACCTGCTTCAGCGCGTCGATCAAGCGCTCGATTCGAAAATGGGACGAGTCAAGCTCCTCGAAGAAATCGCTTGGCCACGCAGTGTCGAGGCCGAGTTTTTCGATGGAGGCGAAGGCAAACTGCCGAAGATCACCTATTCCGTCGACCGCAAGCGAATCGGTGAGCGAATTTCGGACCTCAATGCCCTTGAAAAAACGCTCGGCGGCGATGACGCAATCGTGTCGTGGCTCCGCTCGACGGTAAAGTCTTATCTCGATGCCAATCGGCTCATGCTCGCAATCGGTACGAAAGACTTTCACAAGATATCGAAGGAAATCTATGGTGGGGCTCGGTCGTCATTTTATGGCTGCCCCTTGCGCAACATCGACCTGGCCGATCACCTCTTCACGCGCCTGAAGACCCACGGCTGGGATTCCGCCTCCGATCCGGAAATGCGGGCCATCTCGGCGCAAGATCTTCGAGAGCAGCTCCAGGCACGCATTGCAGCGCGTCGTCCCTTCATGCAGGTCGACGTGGTGCTCGACGATTCCATTGCGGCCAAAGTCATTGCCGGCATGAGCCGAGTGCGTATTCGTCCCGACGCCACATTTGCCTTGTGGGAAGCCGACGGGCTTTATCATCACGAAATCGAAACGCATGCACTGACTGCGCATAATGGCGCCAAGCAAACCAAAGCAAGCTTTTTGCGCTCCGGCGGTCCGCGCGCCACGCGTACGCAAGAGGGGCTGGCGATGTTTTCCGAGCTTTACAATCGCTCGCTCTCGATCGACCGAATCGAGAGATTGGCATTACGCGTAAAACTCGTGGACATGGCCGAACAAGGGGCCAGTTTCCTGGACTTGTATCGGTATCTCGTGGACCGAGGCACCGCGAAACGGGATGCATATTTCGACGCGCAACGCATTTGTCGTGGCGGACTCGTACAAGGAGGCGCGCCGTATACCAAAGACGCCGCTTATTTGGCTGGCATGCTCGAAGTGTATTCGTTTTTGGCAGCCGTGACGCGTGGAGGCTTCCGCGATGAGCTGGAATTGCTCGTTTGCGGACGCATTCATTTGGACGACCTGCCGGCGCTTGCGCAACTGCGCGTCATGGGGCTGCTCGAACGTCCGACCTATTTGCCCGAATGGCTCCAGCATTGGCGCACGCTGCTGCCCTATTTCGCGTTTACGTCGTTCATGGCGGGTATCAACATGGCGCCCGTGGAAGCGCATTACCGCGAGCTGATTCGTGTGGCCGAATCGGTGAAACCGCCGGATTCGTGATCTTCGATTATTCGCTCGTCAACGACAACAAATACACCGCCCCTGAATCCGCGCCATTTTCTTTGTCGCCGTACGCACCCACAATCGCCGTCGAGCTATTCATCGCCACCGAGCTGCCGAATACCTGGCCAGGAAAACCATCCGTCGGCACGTACTTCTTCTTCTGATTCCACATTCCGCTCTCCCGCGCGTAAATGTAGGCCGATCCCGAATTCTCACCCTTGTCGTCGTCCCAATACGCTCCAATCGTCACCATGTCACCCCAAATGGCGACCGACGAACCGAATACCGCGTCCGAATGCCCATCGTCGGCAGTGAGCTTGGCTTCCTGCGTCCATTTGTCCGAAATATCGGCGAACACATATGCCGACCCCGCATTCGAGCCCATTTCGTCATCGCCCGATGCCGTCACGATCGCCGTGCTCCCGTACAACCCCACGGCATATCCAAACGTGTCGCCCGGCGCGCCATCGTCCGCAATGAGTTTTTCCTGTTGTAACCAAACTTGACCGTCCGTCAAATACACATATGCTGCGCCAGCATTCGTGCCCGAACCATCATCCCACGCGCCGACGATTGCATTCGGGTCAGATATCGCCACCGATACGCCAAAATATCCCGCGGCTCCCGGCGTGCTCGGCAATAGCTTCGTTTGTTCCACCCATCCCAAAGCCGTCTTTTGAAACGCATATGCAGCGCCCGAATCCATAGCGAGCGGATCGGCACCCGGTGCACCAATGATCACTCGGTCTCCATCAATCGCCACCGCAAAACCGAATTGATCGTCCGCGATTGCGTCACTCGATACGAGCTTCACTTCTTCCGTCCAGACGTCGCCATTACGCAGGAAAACATAGGCCGCGCCCGTCGGAATGCCATTTACGTTATGATAGGGAGCGCCGACGATGGCCGTGTCACCCGAAATGGCGACCGAAAACCCGAAATTGTCGCCACCTCCGCCATTGGTCGCCAATAACTTCGCCGCCTGCGACCACTCGCCACTCGCGCTTTGCACGAATACATAAGCCGAACCAGAATCCACTCCGAGGTCGTCGTCGAATACGGCGCCGACGATCGCGGTATCGTCCGAAATCGCCACCGATGCTCCAAACGAATCGGTCGTTGCCCCGTCGCTCGCCACGAGCTTTGTCTTCGGTGCCGAAGCCGGCGGCTCCGTCGTGTCCGGCTCGGGCGCTCCACCGCAACCGACCAAGAGCGCCACCACCATGAGCAACCCACCGCGCAACCAAAATCCTCGCTCGTTTCGCTTCATGATGCAGCTCCTTCGGAAGGTAAGGATGTTGGCTGGTAGTGGGCCCCAGCGCAAAAGAACTGCGCGCGTTTGGCCTAACGAACATGCTTTGCACCAGACGAACGACGTTCTACCCTGCGCTCCACCAAGGGGTTTTTCCTACAAGGCGCGATGGATACCGATAACTCCGAAGCTCTTGCGCCACGCGAGCCAACCAGCCCTCTCGTCGGACGGGACCGAGCACTCGACGTGCTCGCCGACAATCTCCGCGTAACGTCCGATCGCAACGACATGCGCATCGTCACACTCGTGGGCCCCGTAGGCATCGGGAAAACACGAGTCATCGCTGAGTTTGTCAAGGCACACGCGTTCGGTCCGGACAAACCTAGAGCCTTCCACGGCAGCGCCCGTAACGGCTCAGTCTCGTTCTCCCCGTTCACTCGCCTCTTTCGCTCCCGGTTCAACCTCGAGCGCGGCATGGCCCCCGAGGTTTGTCGCGCAGCACTCGAGCGCGAAGCGGCAAACGTGCTCGAGCCTCATCGAGTGAGCGATGCTGTCACGTTCATCGGCCAATTGCTCGGTTTGCCCGAGGAAGACAGTCCGCTCACGCGGGCCATGAGCGACGATCCGCATGAGGTCGAACTCGTGCGTCGCGCCGTCGTGAAGTCGTTTCTCGAAGCCGATGCGCAAAAAGGCCCTCTCGTGCTCGTCTTCGAAGACCTGCACGAAGCGCATGAAGATGCGTTGTCACTGCTCAGGTACCTGCTCGAGTACCTCTCGGGACCGATTCTCGTCGTGTGTAGTGGTCGCGATGGTCTCGTCGATTGGCAAGAAGACTGGGCGCGCGTGGGCGAACGAAGGCACATCGTCGTGCAACTCGCAGCGCTTGGCGAGCGCGATGCCACCAACGTCGCTCGATCCATGCTGTCGATGTACTCCGGTGGTGCGGATGTTCCTGATGCGCTCGTGACGACCGCAGGTGCGTTTGCGCGAGGCAACCCGGGCCTCATCGCGCAGATGATCGACATCTACAAGTCCGAAGGCGTCATCGAAGAAGTCGCGGGCGAAGACGGTCGCGCGACGTTCGCTCTGCATGCAGAGCGTCTCGAAAAAGCTCAGTTTCCAGCGACGGTCGAAGATGCAATCGCTGCGCGTATCGCGTCGCTCGACGATGAAGAAAGCACCGTGCTCGAACATGCCGCCATGATGGGTGGAACGTTCTGGAGCGGTGCGCTCGTGGCGCTTGCGCGTATGGGCGTCGAAGCACCCGATCTGTGGGAGGACGAAGCGTCCGGTGATGTCGGGCAAATCGAGCGATTGCTGCACGGTTTGTCCAAGTACGCATGGATCGAAAGGCGCGCAGGAACCATCTTTCCGGGCTCCGTCGAATACTCGTGGGGACGCAGTGAAGAGCGCGAAGCGATCGCAGTGTCCATCAGCTCCGACACGCGCAGTCGGTACAACGGCGTCATCGCGGACTGGATGGAGCATCAACCCGGCGTGCGTACGAACGAGGAACGTATTGCCGCGCTAGCACGTCATCGCGAGCAGGCGGGCGAAGCCATTCAAGCGGGCCTCGCGTACCTCGAAGCTGCTGCAGTCGCGCGACGCAGATACGCCAACGGCAAGGCTTGCGAGTACTACCAACGCGGTCTCGAGCTGCTTGGCGACTCACACGATGGAGCGCGTATCGATGCGCTTCACGCGTATGGCGACGTCTTGCAATCCATGGGGTACGTCGACGACGCGATGGCCGCGTTCCGAGGCATGCTCACGCTCGCGTATCGCCTCGATATGAAGCCCAAAGGAGGAGCTGCGCACAATCGCATCGGCCGCCTCTTCCGCGAGATGGGCGTGCTCGATGAAGGCGAGCGGCATCTGACTACGGCACATGCGCTCTTCGAGTTGGCCGGTGACGCACGAGGTGTCGCATCGACGATCGACGACCTTGGAAAAATCGCGTGGCTCAAGGGCGAATACGCTCAAGCGCTCACGATGTTCCGCGACGGCTTGGCAAGGCGCAGAAAGATCAGTGACCGTCGATCGATTGCTTTGAGCCTCAACAATATCGGTTTGGCGTTGCAGGATTCGGGTCAGTTCCGCGATGCGCTCGACGCATTCGAGCAGTCGCTTGCGCTGCGTCGCGAAGTCGGAGACCTCGTTGGAGTTGTTACGACGCTGAACAATCTTGGTACGATCTCGGAAGAACGGCGCAACTATCAGAAGGCGCTGTCGCTATTCGAGGAGGCGCTCGATGTGGCGCAACAAATCGGAGATCGAAACAAAATCGCGCTCGTGCTGACGAACATCGGCACCACGTATTACCGCAGTGGTGAGCCTGAAAAAGCGATCGGTGTGCTCATGCGCGCGGAGGGCTTGTGTGACGAACTTGGTGATCGGCTCAAGCTGGCCGAGACGCTACGTGCTCTGGGCAAGGCGTACTTGATGCAGAGCGACCTCGACAAAGCGCGCGAGTGCATTGGACGAGCGGTCGACTTGTTCGCCTCGGTGCGCAGCAAAGTGCATCTCGCGGCAGCACTGCGAACGCTTGGAGAAATCACCGCGGCGGGTGGTTGGGGTCATGCGCATACGACCAGCGCGCGTGAGTACTTCGACCGAGCCGTGGCGATCTTCGAGCAGAGCGGCAACGATGTGGAATTGGCGCGAACGTTCAAGACCTACGCGCGGTTTCTCCAACGAAACCCCGAGCTAGCGAAAGACGAACAAGCGCAACGTGAAGCGACCGCGATGGAGTCGCGTGCCGATCAAATCTTCCGGCGGCTCGATCACACCAGCTCCAGCAAGTCCGAATTTCCGGCCGCGCCCCTCACCCCCTAGCCCCCTCTCCAGCTCCGCTTCGCTCCGTGGAGAGGGGGAATGTCTCACACCTCAACGCGCACTTGATGATGTGCTCCGTGAACGCGACATGTCCCCCGGGCGTCTTGTCGATGATCATGTCGGCGCTGCCGAATGTTTCACGCTCGTAATAAATGCCGCAGTTCGGATTCATTTCGAGCACGTACGGAATGCCTCGCTCATCGACACGAAAGTCACAACGTCCGTAGCCGGAGCCTCCGAGGGCCGTGAAGAACCGGCGCGAGACGTCCATCAGCCGAGCGGCGAGAGCTTCGTCCGCGACGGGTATCCACTCCATCCCGGCGTGCTCGACCCATTTGAGGTCAAAGTGTTTGAACGTTTCACCTTTTGGAAAGCGGATCTCGATGGGCGCGTAGGCGTGAGGTTTGGAGTTGTCGTCGCCCGGTTCCGTCACGAGCACGGTGAACTCGCGGCCTTCGATGAACTCTTCCACGAGCGCAGAGCCGTGAGCCTCGATCATCGCGGACAGTTGTTGGGACAGGGCAGGAAGTGATTCCACGCGTGATGCACGCGAGAGCGCGATGCTGCTGTACCCGTGCGGATGCTTGACGATCATCGGGAAGCGCAGTTGTTCCGCGATACGTCCTGCGTCGCGAGCGTCGTTCGTGATCGAGTACTTGGGCGTGTCGATGGAGGCCTTTTCGCAGGCGCGTTTCATCTCTTCGCGCGTGGGATCCCAGCAGCTCGAGCGTGCGCCGGTGAAGGCGAGCCCGAGGTCTTCGAGTGCTTGGGTGACTTCGATGCCCGCAATGTCTTCGGTGGACGTGCCATCGCAAAGGTTGATGAACACATCGAAGCCACGTGCAGCCAGCTCTTCGATTTGGCGTGCCGCAGTTGCTTTGTGCACAAAGCATCGCTCGACGTCGTGGCCGATCAGGTACGGCGAAGGATCGGGATACGGGTCGACGTCCCGTAGTTCGGACGTCGAGTGCTCGTAAGAAGAGACCAAGACACACACACGCACGATCGTGACTCCAGAATTGGTTTGGCCTGACAAACAGAAGCAAATATCGCGAACGATCGGATCGTATCGTACGGGTGCGACGAGGTGGCGTGGACGAGAAAGAAACGCTCTCTCGGCTCGCACGAGTGATCGTGCTACGTCGAAGGCATGTCGACGTCACTCCCGGTGCTTGCGCCGAAGCGTGTTGCGGAATCGATTACGACGATGACCGAGTACGTTTTGCCGACGCATGCGAACGCGCTCGGAACGGTGTTCGGTGGGCAGATCCTGGCCTGGATCGATCTATGCGCAGCGATCTGTGCTCAGCGTCATGGTGGTCGGCTCGCGGTGACGGCGGAGTTCGATGACGTGTCGTTCAAGGCGCCGATCTTGGTGGGACAAGTGGTGCTTTTGCAGGCGAAGGTGACGGCGGCGTTTCGTACGTCGGTGGAGATCCTGGTCGACGTGCAAGGCGAGGATGCGCAGAGCGGGCGGCGTTGGCCGTGTGCGCGAGCGTTCGTGACGTTTGTCGCGGTCGAAGACGTTGGTGGTCAAAGGAAACCGGCGGTCGTGCCCCCGCTCGTGTGTGAAACGGACGAGGAGCTTCGTTGGTGCGCCGAGGCGCACGAGCGCAGGACGCAGCGATTGGTGCGTCGTAAACGTTCAGGCTGAAACGAAAACGCCCTCGGAATAACGAGGGCGAACATTAAGACTGCTTGGGGTGAGTAACGGGGCTCGAACCCGCGACAACCGGTACCACAAACCAGTGCTCTGCCAACTGAGCTATACCCACCATGCGTTGATGAGCCCTTTCGAGCACATCGGCGGCGGGAGCATACATCGACCGTAACGAAGTGCAACGGTTCTGTGCATCAAAGTCCGCGCCAGTGTTCCGCCACTGCTTTTCGAGCCCTCAACAGCTCGTCTTGATGCCGGTAAGACATGGGCGCGAACGACGGGGCCGGGGCTCCAGATGCCCCCGCGGCCGACGAAGCGAGCAGCACGGAGGCCAATGAACTCGACAAAGCCGTCAAGTCGTAACCCCCTTCGAGGAAAAACCCGAGCCGTCCTTTGGAATGACGCATCGCCGTATGCGTGACCGCGGTCGCCATGATCGCGTAGCCCTCGTCGGTCACACACATCTCGGCAAGCGGGTCGCGCCGATGCGCGTCAAAGCCAGCGGATATGAGCACCATTTCCGGGGCAAACGCATCGAGCACCGGCGTGATGATTTGTCTAAACGCTTCGGTGTACACCGCGTCGCCCGCACCTGCGGACAGCGGCACGTTCACCGAATGTCCAGGTGCGTCAGGACCACCCGTTTCGGTGAACGAGCCCGTTCCCGGGTAAAATGGAGACTGATGCAGGGACACGTAAAGCACGCGCGGGTCCGACCAAAAGATGTCCTGCGTTCCGTTGCCGTGATGCACGTCCCAATCGATGATCGCGACGCGCGATAGACCGCTCGACAACGCATGCGCCGCGGCGACCGCGACGTTGTTGAACACGCAAAACCCCATGCCGCGACTACGTGTGGCGTGATGTCCAGGTGGCCTGAGCAGTGCCAAACCTGATGTAAGTTGCGGGGATTTCGTTGCTTTTTCGCCTTCGAACAGCGCATCGACCAACGCGATCGAGGAGCCCGCGGCGCGACGTGCAGCCGCGACGGATAGAGGCGCAAGGTATGTGTCCGGGTCGAGCGATGCGTAGTGGCCAGCTAGCGGTCCGAGCGATTCGATGTAGGAGAGATCGTGGACCTGAGCGAGCTGCTCGTCCGTTGCATCGCGGCTTTGAATCGTGGTCGTTTGGAGCCCTTCGGTGGCGCAACGATCGAGCGCGCTGCGTGCTGCCTCAAGGCGCTCGGGGCGCTCAGGGTGGTAGCCCCGCGGCCGATGCTCATCGAAGAGCTTGTCGTCCACGACGAAGATCGGCGGGGCGTGGTTCGTTGCGCTCATGTGTCTCGCGGGTGCCTTGGGATGCTCGGGCCGAACGGATGGTAGCGTCCGAATGCGCCCGCTCGCAAAGGAAGCCTTACGGCTCGACGAAAATGGCGCCCGTCATGTTTGCCGCAGCATGAAACGTGCAGAAATAAGGAACGACGCCCGGGTCATTCAACGTGAACATGACGCTCATGCCGGATATTGTCTTGGTTATCGGGCTCGTGGGATCCGACGTTGGAATTCCATTGGCGACAGTGCCACCTTCGAGTGGATGCGATCCGAAATTGCCCTCGAACGTGACTTTCGTCCCCGATTTAATGCGGATGCACTTGGGTGAGTAGGACAAACCAGCGAATTGGATCGTGACCATGTTCATGGCCGTGTAATCGTCGGCGCTCGATTGCTTGCAGCCGTTAATTGCCGCTTCGCTGCTACCTCCGCCCATTCCGCCCATTCCTCCAGAGCCAGCCATTCCGCCGCCACCGCCCATTCCGCTGCTGCTGCTGCTCGTCGAACCAGCCATTCCGCCCATTCCGCCGCCAGCCATTCCGCCGCTACCACCCATTCCACCTTCGCCCGACGAACTCGACGAAGACGACGCGCTCGATGAGCTGCTGCTCGTCGTTGGCGGGACGGGAGTTTCTTCCTTGTCGCCGCATGCATAAAGCGCGCTGCACGAAAGCACCAAACCCAAAAGCACCAATGCCTGCGTATTCATCGTCGTTTTCTCCTGGATGCTTGGCATGAGCCAAGCCTGCGTAAGCTCGTTGAACGCCAAGTCGTCGCTGGCAATTTGCGACGCGGGCGGAGCGTATCATTGCTTCGCGACAGCGTTTGTTCGAGGCACATTCGCGGATGGCGCGGTTCACAGATGGCACTTTGCGGCCTTCCGCTAGCGGCTCGTTCGACCTACGATGATCGAGACGTGCTCTATTACGCACCCGCGCCCGACGTTCGTTATGTGGGGCTCACCCCAGGGCCGAGCTTCAAGACGCTCACGATCGCTGCGGCCGGTGTCGCTCTTTCGAGTATCGGGCTCGGTTTGGGGCCTGATGTTGTCGCTTGGTCGGTCACTTCCGGCGTGCTCCCCGTGGGCCTTGCTGCGGCTGCAGGAGCTACGTTTGCCGTAGGAATAACGCGTCAATTGTTGCGGCTCAAAGCACCTGCTCACGCGCGTGAAGTGCATATGGCGATCGTTCCTTGGGGCGTGATCGTCGAGCCGAGTGCCGAGTCGCGGATTCTGCGCTGGCCTGCCGTGCGCAAAATCGAGGTACAGGTCAAACACACGCTCGATGGCGGCACTCCGTCGATCTTGTCGAGTGTCGTCACGGTTCGCACCGATCGCGAAGCATTTTCTGGTTATGCGTATGGTGCCGTCGGTCTTGAAACGCTCATGGCCAACATCGATGCGTATGCGTTTGAAGCGTCGCGACCGGTCAGCATCGATCTCGATGGCTTCGAGCCTCTTGGAGATGGCGAGCTTTCGTCGGTCGTTCCAGTGCTTTTGCGGCATGCATTCGAGATGTGCTCGACGGCGCGTGGAGCTGCCGACTTAGGTTTGCCGCCGGGTGGTTATCGAGCCGCAGCGTTATGGACCACGAGCCCGGAAACGCTTTGGATCTTGAGTCGTGCGCTGGATAGTGGCGAGCCTTCCGTGGCGGATCCTCGGCCGCTCGGTTCGCTCGTGGCGGCGCTTTTGGGAGCGACGGATCTGGTTCCTGCGTTGGTTCGTCTTGCCAACCGCCCGCATCCGATCGTGGCAGCGGTGGCGCGAGCATCGGCGCTTCGTTTGGGCGCGCCTGCGTCGAAGGCTGGATCGCTCGACGAGCTCGAAGATTTTTTGTCCGCAGAGGATCTTCATCTCCTGGGACAGTTTGCCGCAGGTGAGGAGCACACTTACTTGCGACCGGGGTCCTTCGCCTGCTAGCACTTCTGTGGGAGAAGCTTGGTGCGCAAAGCGATCGCGGTGGGATTGTGCGGGGTTCTGGCGCTCCTAGGTGCGTGCGCGGATCGCAACGCGCGCACGTCGCCCTCGCCGGTGGATGCCAAAGCGCCCGACGTAACGCCGGCGGTTTCGGTCGCTGAAACGCCTGCGGCATCGGCGTCCACGATGACGCAGCCGGCGGGTTTGTCCGCGGAGGCGACTGACAACCGCGCCAAATGGAGCGGAGCGATCCGGCTCGAACGGTGGGACGACGCGCAGAAGCATCTCGATGTTTTGAATGACGCCGAGAAAAACCGTCCCGAAATACGTTATGTGCGTGGCCGAGTGGCATTCGAGCGTGGGGACGCGGCCAAAGCGGTCGAAATATTCACGGGGCTCGACGAGGAATTTCCGCTTTTAGCTGAAGATATCGTTCGTCGCCGTGCCGAGGCGGCATCGATTGCGGGGCCATACGCAGAAGCGGCGGCGTTTTTTCGCGCTTCGTCCAATTCGGCAGATCTTTATCGAGCGGTGATTTCGCTTGAAAAGGCAGGTCAATTGACGGAAGCGCGGGCGCTTGCAGACCGGGCCATCGCGGGCATTTCTAAAAAGAGCAAAACGAAACGGGACGAGGCGCAATTGCGGGCGGCGCGAGCGAGAATGGCGGAGGTGCAGGGGGCATTGCCCGTCGCCGTCGCCGATTATCGTGCACTGGCGATTGAGTGGGCGGGTTTTCCCGAGGGCGACGTAGGTTTCGATGCATTGGTGCGTCTCGGAAAACCGCTGGGAGCGAAGGAAAAACTCGAGCGCGCGCAGGCCATGATTCGCGTGGGAAAACCCCAGGCCGCGGTCTCCATCTTGGACGAGCTGGACAAGCTCAAGGCCGTGAGTGCGTTCGAAGTGCAGCAGGCGCGTGCCGAATTGCGATTGAAGGCTCGTGATTATGCGGGCGCGGAAAAAGCGTACCGAGCATTGTCGGCGGTGCCGGGCACGCACAAGCCCGAGGCGTTGTATCAGGCCGCGACGGCGCTGGCGCGTAGTGGGCAAACGGATGCGGCCATCAAACGGTGGCTCGATTTGTCGGCGCGGTACAAGAAAAACCCGTGGGCGGAGCGAGCGCTTTATCAATCGGCGCGTTATTCGTTATTGCGCGGACGATATGCCGAAGCGGCGCCATTGTATACGCGTTACTTGGGGATGTTTCCGCGCGGCGTATTTGCTTCGGAAGCCGAATACGATCAGGCGCTCGCGTTGCTATCGGCTGCTCAGCCTGCGGTTGCGCGCAAAAAACTGGCGGAGTTGGCAGCGAAAGAAAAGAAAGCCGACGAAGCGCAGAAGTTGCACGAATTGGAAGGCGTGGCGGCATTTCGAGCGGGCGATCGGGATGGCGCGGTTCGTATTTGGACGGACGTCGCGAAAGCGTTTCCCTTGTCGTTTGCGGCGATGGCAGCACGAGGTCGATTGTCGGCGGTGGGTGCTCCCGTGCCGGCGCTCATCGAGCGGTCTGGGCCGGTTTGGCTGAATCCGCTCGGTATGCAATTGCCGGACGTTCCTCGCTTGCTCGTGTCGTTGGGATTGGATGCGGATGCCGAGCCGCAATTGTTGAAACACGAGCGGGATGCATCGGCGCGATTTGCGGGGCGCGAGGGTGAGGCGCTTTGCGAAATGTATGGCAAGCTCGCGCAGGCGCGGCGTCGTTATCGAGTGGGCGTGGCGCAGGTGGGTTTGTCGTCGTTGTTGCGTGCGCCCAATGAAGCCGAGCGATGGTCGTGGGAATGTTTGTATCCGCGGCCGTATTTCGAGGAAGTCACCAAGCTCGAAGCCGAGCACGGCGTGCCGAGCGGTTTGGTGCATGCATTGATGCGGCAGGAGAGCGCATTCGATCCGGAGGCGCTTTCGCCGGTGTATGCGGTGGGTCTCATGCAGCTCATGCCGACGACGGCGGAGAAAGCGGCGGCGGAGTTATCGATGCCGTTCGACGGCACGAAATTGAAGAGCCCGCACGTGAATTTGCGATTGGGAACGTATTATATTGGCAAATTGATGGGTACGTTCAAGAAAAACCATGTGCTCGCGGTCGCTTCGTACAATGCCGGGCCGAAAGCGGTGGGGCAATGGACTCGGCGTGGAGTTGATGCGGACGTGGATTTATGGGTGGCGCGAATTCCGTACGATGAAACGCGTAATTACGTCGCGCGGGTGATGGGCAACTTGGCGCGATATCAATGGCTCGCGGGCGAAGATGCCGCGGTGTTGTCGTTGCCGATGGAAGTGCCCGTGGATGTCGACGTGCCGGCGGACGCGTATTAGCGAGTGTGAAGCGAGTTGCGTTCTGCGCGTCGGTCGGGTAGTTTGTCGCCATGGTTCTGCGTATCCCGATTGGCATCGATGATTTCCGCAAGCTTCGCACGAACGGGCTCGAGTACGTTGACAAGTCCGACTTGATCCGACAGGTCATCGATCGAGCGGGGGTGGAGGTCATTCTGTTGACCAGTCCGCGGCGATTTGGGAAATCGCTCAATTTGTCGATGCTCAGGTATTGGTTCGAGAAGAGCGACGAGGATCGTTCGGCGTTGTTCCAGGATTTATCGATTTGGCAGGCGGGCGACGAATACCGGGCGCATTTTCAGAAGTATCCGGTTATTTATTTCGATTTCAAAGGAACGCGGCACGCAAATTTTGAAGATTGCATGACGGCCATTCGTGAAAAAATTGCCGACATTTACAATCAGCATCGCTGGCTCCTCGATGGGGGAAAGTTGTCCGACGTCGATTTGCGCCGTTATCGATCCATTCTCGATGGAACTGCTTCGTCAGCTCTTTATGACCGGGCGCTGCTGGATTTGTCCGAGTATCTGCAGTCACATCATGGCGAACGGGTCATGATTTTGATCGACGAATACGACGAGCCTATGCAAGCCGGATACGCTTATGGTTATGGCCCCAAGATCACCGAATTCGTATTTCGTTTTCTTGGTGCGGCATTGAAGGGGAACGTGAGCTTGCAGCGAGCAATCATGATGGGCACGTTGCGCTTCAATCATCCGAGCATTTTCTCGGGCTTCAGCAACATCGCGTCCTATTCGCTCCTGTCGCGTGATTTCAATACCTCGTTCGGTTTTACCGGGGATGAAGTCGCTTTGCTCTTGGAAAAAGCCGGTCGTTCGGACAAACTCGCGGATGTTCGCGCATGGTATGACGGTTATCTCTTCGGGGGCGAGGCTTTAAGCAATCCTTGGTCGGTGCTTTCCTTTTTGCAGGGCGACGGCAGCTCTCTGCAAGCGTATTGGTTGGCGGCTGATCCGAATGATTTGGTGCACGATTATTTGGACCGGTACGGTTTTCGGTTTGCGCATCTGTTCGAAACGCTTCTCGAAGGGCGAACCATTGAGACATTTCTCGAAGAGACTCCGAGCGTTGGTGAAAAGTACCTGACCGACGAAGCATTGTGGAGCCTGCTCGTTTATTCCGGGTACCTCAAGGCCGACCCATTGCCTTATGATTCGGTCGTCGGGCGTACTGCCTATCGCGTGTCCATTCCGAACCGGGAAGTACGGCAGTTTTATGCGACGACGTTTCAGCGCTGGCTAAAAACGCACGTGGATGCGCTAGGTGGCGACATCGGCAAAATCACGCGCGCACTTCTATCCGGTGATGACGACACGCTGGAGACGCAGCTTCAACTTTTCGTCAAAAGTATTCTTGCTACGTACGACTTCGCATCCGTGGATCCCGAACGGGTTTACCAGGGGCTAGTCCTGGGATTGCTCGCGGCGATGGAGCCCGAGTACATGGTGCGGTCCACGCATGAGGCGTCCCGTCCCGACGTGACCATTCGTCCGCGTTTGTCCGGTAAACCAGGAGCCTTGCTTGAATTGAAATTGGCGCGCAAAGGCAAAAAAACGCCCGCGGCGGCTTTGCGCGAAGCTTTGGCGCAGATTCGATCGAAAGGTTATGCCGCCGATTTGTGGGCGTCAGGCGTATCGGAAGTGCACGCGTTTGCCGTGGCTTTCGACGGCAAACGCGTGTGGGTCAAGTCGAGCGAGGCGGGGGACAAGAAGAAGGCACAGAAGAAGAAGTAGCCGTCACAGACACGCGGCTACGTTGTTCATCGCGCCAGGTGTCGGTACGCCGCTCAGGAATTTCGCGCCATTGCGACGCCCGTCGCCGCACCGCTGAATCGACGTGGTCTGGGATTCGACGACGATCACGCGCCCAAGTGTTCCCGCTGGCCCAATGAGCGTATCGAGCAACAGGTTGGCGGCGCCGCCGTTGGCGTTGTGGTACACGAGCGCGTCGATGAGCCCGTTTGCAGTGACCGCCGTTCCATTAACCAATTTCGCTGATTGGAAAATGGCCGCCCCGTCCGGACCATTCTGCAGGCTCGCATCGGGGAACGTGATGTCCGCCGCTGGCGTGACCAGCGCATTGCCCACGAGGAGCATGCCGGCTGCGTTCGTCGTACCATTCAAGTCAATCGAGAAGAACGACGCGCCGTTCGCCACGCCGCCATTGAAGAACGCCAACGAATACCCCGTCAGGTTCACATTGGCGACCCCCGTGGTCACTTCGATGAACTCCCTCGTGTCCGTGCCTGCTTGATCCGTGTCGAATTCATTGATCTGCAACCGAATCACCGTCACGCCAAACGGCATCGTCATTCCCGTCGGTGTCGTGATGATCAAGCTCTGCAAATCGATCGGCGTCGAATCTTCGATGGGTGCAATCGTGAGGGTCTTGCCGTCGGCGCTGACGGTGAACATCTGGTTCGTCCCGCCAATCGTCACTGCCGTTGCGCCCGTAAAACCCTTACCCGTGACGACCAGGGTGCCGCCGTGCGCAATGACCTGATAATTGACGCTGGTCACTTCGAGCAATTTGCAGGCCGCATCCATTGCGCAGTTGGGATCGTCGCAATCGACCAAGGCGTCGCAATCGTTGTCCATCATGTCCGTGCACATCATTTCTGTCGTGCCACCCGGACATGCGCACATGCTCATGCTGCATACCAGTCCATTGGCGCCGCATGCTTGCGCATTGCAATCCATGTCCAGGCAATCGATCATTCCGTCGCCGTCTTCATCGAGATTGTTGTCGCAAATCTCGACGCTGCATGCCGGAGTCCCCGTGCAATTCGGATCGTTGCAATCGATCAGGCCATCGCAATCGTTATCCATCATATCGCCGCACGCCATTTCCATCGTGCCACCCGGACATGCGCACATGCTCGCCATGCATACGACGCCATTGCCACCGCACGATTGCATGTCGCAATCCATGTCCATGCAATCGATCATGCCGTCCAAGTCTTCGTCCACGCCGCCAGTGCAGATCTCAGCGGGAATGCAGTTAGGCGCCATCATGCAATCGGGATCGAGGCAATCGACCAAGTCATCCGCGTCTTCGTCGAGCACGCCATCATTGCAGACCTCGGCGATTACTTGATTTGCCGCGCCTGGCGTGAGCACCGTCGACGCTTTCCAATCCACGTTGTCGTCATTCGTGTCCGCGCCATTGGGGAAACGATTGATGGACCGTAGGGGCGAAGATGGCCCTGTGCTGTCAAATGCGGTCATCGCAGTGCCCGAAACGAGCGCATACGTGGCCCCATCATTCGGATCCACGAATGCCGGCATGCTGCCTTCGTACGTAATCGCATCGATGGCCACTTTGTTGATGGTGTCGCGAAGCAAAATCGCATCCGGCGCGCCATTTTGCACGTTGTCACCGGGTTTCGGCAGCACCACGACCGTCGCCCCCGGATCGATTCCCATGACCGTTGCCGTGGCCAGCACCAGGTATTTGCCTGCGCCCAAAGTGCCCGTCAGTGCCGTCGTAGGCTCGTACTTCGTGTTGTTCGCACCATTGATGAGCACGACATCCAGCCCGTTCAGCGTGATATCGGTCGAGCCCGCATTGTAAAGCTCGATGTATTCGTTCGCGTCGGGGCTGGCCGGTTGGTCGTAATCGACCTCGTTAATGACCAACTTGCCACAAACGGCCGCCGTGGCGCATTTCATGTCCAGGCAATCGGACGCGCCATCCATGTCGTCGTCCATGCCATTTGCGCACAATTCGCTCGGCATTGGGCTGCCGCCGGCGCCACCCATTCCACCACCGACGCCACCACCGCCGACGCCGCCACCGGTGCCGCCCATTCCTGCCGAGCCGCCCATTCCACCGCCACCGTTGCCAGCGCCGCCCATGCCCGCCATGCCGCCCGCGCCGCCCGTGCCTCCGGCGCCCGCCGAGCCGCCCATGCACGCCGTTCCGCCCGTGCCTCCACCTCCCTCACCGCTGCTCGATGATGAC
>CAZETM010000083.1:0-21139 GCA_964514885.1 uncultured Polyangium sp.
ACGCCAGCAATTCGGAGCGGGCCGCGTCCAAGAGGGGGACGGCCTCGGGCAGATGGCCTGCCCGGAGCCACGCACTGCCTTGGGCGAAGCGATTTCGCGCCACCTCCGTCCGTAAGCCATGCTGGGCGAACAGCGGCAAGGCCCGGGCGTGGTAGCGCACGGCGGCCAGCGTGTCGCCCATCTTGCGGGCAGTCGTGCCCAGATTGTTCAAAACGCGGGCCGTGAACACGGAATCCGATTCCGCGCAGGCCAAGAGTTCTTCATACAACTCGCGGGCCTCGCTGGCCCGCCCCCGCTCCAACAACACCGCCGCCTCAATCAGGCCACAATTCTGCGCGCGCTCGTCATCGCCGAACTCCGCAAACGTTTCCCGCGCCTTATGGGCCAATCGTCCGGCGTCGTCGTACTGGGCTCGTGCGCAGAAAATCATGGCGCGCACCTGCCACACGCGGGCCAGGTCAAAGCTCCCGGTCAGGATCGCATTGAACGCACATTCGGCCGACGCCAAGGCGTCGAGCGCCTCATCGAAGCATCCAAGCGCTCGGAGCGCATTCGCCCGCTCGAGATGCGCCCCGCCCCGGGTCAACAGCACCATCGTCCGCGGATGGCCGGTCCAGGTCTCCGCCGACGCCAAGGCGCACTCCGCCAAGCTCAAGGCCTGCTGGGGATCCACTTCCAGATCGGCGTGCGCGCGCGCGAGCAGGACGCGCGCGCCGCCGAGCGTCCGTAGCGCGTCCTGCTCGCGCAGCCACGTCCGAAGAGCGTCGCCCCCGACGGCCGTTTGAGCCTCGAGCGCGTGATGCGCCCGCTCCTTCTCGATCTCGAGGCGGCGCTGCACCGCCCCCAGATCGAAGGTGTCGCGCTCACGACGATTCGCCACATCCCGGAAGCCCTCGATCAGGAGACTGAATTCCGCCCACCGGGCATGGCAGGACGTACACGTGTTGAGATGGGTGCTGTCGGACGCCCGGGATTCGAACAGCTCAATCAGTTCGTCATCGGTGAGGTGTGGGGTCATTGCTGGGCTCCTCGGAGGGTTTCATACGCCGTGCGGGCCCGCCCCAAACAGGTATGAATCCGTTTTTCCATATACCGCACCGTCGATGCGAGCAGGTCGGCCATCTCCCGCGCCGAATACCCTTCGAAATAGTGCAGGTCGAGAATCTCCCGGCACTTCGGGTCGAGCCGCGCGAAGGTCTCTTTGACGGACGCTTGCAACGCGAGCAGTTCTGGAATGTCGCGACTCGGTGCTTGCAGCAGGACGTGCGCCGGGAGTTCGTGGCGGCCTTGGTCGCGCCAGTATTTTTTGCACGCATTCGACACGCTGCCGATGAGGTACGAATCGACCGACCCGACCACCTTCTCGCGCAGCAGATACGTGAGGAAGACGTCTTGGACGACGACTTCGGCGGCATCGCGGGAGAGGCCAAAGCGTCCGCACGCGACCTTCTCCACGAGTCGCTCGCGCGACGCGCTGTAGGCAGCTTCGATCCCGGCGGCATCCGCGCCGCCCAGCGGGACGTCTTCTCTGAGGCTGTCCTGATCCATCGTCTTGGCTCGAAAGAACTTATCTCAACATGAATCGCACGCGCAATCGAAAAAGCACGCGTCCGGCCAAAACGGAGGGTAGGGAAAGGCCGTGGCCAGGGAACTCCCTGTCTGAATTCACGACTTCGCGAGTCTTTGTGTCCTGGCGATCAAGAATTCCCGCGGTGCGAGATTAGGCATTGAACCTGGAAGGGGCAGGACGGGAGCCACTCATGAGCAAGTTACTCAGCCTGCCGTACGTCCATAGGGTCGACCATCAGGAAGTGGATCCAGCGTTCCACACGTTATGGAGCACGGCGATCATCGCTGCCGTACGGGCTCGCGGCCCGGTCCCTCCCCGACGCTGCCGTGAACGACGGACTGCCGGGCGATCTGCATACATAGATCTGGTGCCTGCCCCGAAGCTGAGTATGGAATCGAGTCGAGAGCTTGATCTCATCGAGAAAACGGCTTTCGTCCGGCGCTCTGGTCGGGCGCCAATTCTGATACCATGGCGTGCCATGACACGACATCTCAAGGGGACACATCCTTCTTCTCGGGCGCGAACGAAAAAAACGAAAACTTCGTCAAAGCAAAAGGCTCGACGCGCAGACCAACCGACAAGCTCCCTTACACATCGGGACAAGGGCCTTCCTTTGAGCAAGGATTCCGTGGCTGCGAACTCGACGGTCACGGAAGATGAGGCATCTACCAATAAAATCCCTTCATCTGGACTGTTGGCGAGGTATCCCCATTCGATCTCCGTCCGCTTGCACGCCGACCTGTATCGTGAAGTAAGAGAATCTCTTGCAAAAGCGGATTTCGTCCAGGATTTTCGTTTTATCACGGTACCGGATGTCGTACGCGCTGCTCTTCGAGAGTATTTTGATACTCGAGTTCTGAATGCGCCGGTTGAGGCGGGACCGAGAATCCGAACTACCGTCGGGCTAGATGATGCGCTCAAACTGCGCTGGGAAAAACTGCCTAGAGGCAAACATTCCGCCGTTCTGGAGCGAGCAGTTCGGACTTTTCTAAGAAAGGGACGGTTGAATATCATCGCCCAATCTGCACGTGATTCTACATGACATGGCGTGACATGGCTACGCACTACACGGCTCCTCTTGACGAGGCCCGGATGTGTTAGTCTTTCTTCCGCAGAGGAGGGCAACACGCTCTCTCCTCGGCCAACCGAGCTGCGAGAAAAAGCTCAAGATGAAGATCGCCTCACGGAATCTTCGATTCTTGAGTTCAACCTCTGAGGTGACGGTGGGTGAAATAGCGATCCATGAATCGGTGTATTTTCAGGAGGGAAGACCTATGGAAATGTTGGGGGGGGTCAACGAGACTTCCGGAGGTTGGCGATGAGCGGGCGGCTGAAAAAACTAGCGAAAAAACTTCAGGACGGATTCGAAAGAAATCATCTTCGTTTTGAGTCGCCGAACTCCGACTCCGCAAGGCTACGATTTGAACTTCAAGCCACTCGGAACGAAAATCGCGAAGTCGGGTTGCCCCGCAATGTCAGCGTTGAGGAAACGATGACAAAGCCGGTAGCCTGGACTACCGAAGTGCCGAAACCCAAGAACGGACAGAAGTAATGCTGTACGCGAAAACGAAGGCGCCCGCGCATGCCCTATCATCGAAAACGCGAACGTGAGGCATACGAGACCGAGCGGGGGCGATTCGTTGAAAGAGAACTTGAGTTCGCCAATTACATGGCAACGCTACTGGCGGAGAGTCAAGACCCTTCGGATCGTGCTTTTTACGAAGATGTAAGAGTCTATGCAAGGGCGCTTCGGGCCAGCCTTGATCTCGCCGGCAATTTCTCTCGGACGCCGGCGACATTTCGCCGCTTCTACGAACTTTTTCCCCCGCTTACGCATGAACTAGTCACCTCGCTACTTCAGCGCCGAGAGAAGGGGGCTCCACGATCCTTTGCCCCGCCAACTGAGATGCACGGATTCGCAATGTCAGAAGTCACCGTTGAATATCCGGTGACTATCCGAGCCGCCGAAACCGTCATCGCCGATTATCACTCGAGGCTCAATGGCTTCTTCCATGTCCTCACGAAAGATGTGCCAGATCGCGTAGGGAGCATCCCACCCCTAATTAATATTTCGGGCGGGGCAGAGGCCGAACTGCGCACGCCCCGAAGCGCCGACTTGCTTGTGACCTCCGATCGATCCGAGTCATTTACGCGGTTCATCGAGATGTGCTCGATCACACTACCTCGCTGGACTACGCAGCACATCCGCACGCTCGCCTTAGCTGGACACGAACTTGTTCACCGTGTACTCAAACTCGTCATGTTAATCAATGGAGATAAGTTCGGCGAATTCGAGCGTGCGCGTCAGTCCGGAGAACGCGAGAAAGAACCTTGGGTTGAAACAGAAGAAAAGCAGAACGAGATGTTTCTGGACCTCGCTTCCTCCGAGGCGAGCGAAGGCGTATTCGGCGAACCAATCCTTGAGCTCCTTCAACTTCGCTATTATCTCAGCCAACATTTATCGAAATTTTTTGAAAATAATGAGATCCCTACTCTCGTAATGCGAAGTCCACAGTGGAAGGCTCCCCACGATGTGGACATTACGATGGCAAACTTTCCAAAGTTGGATCACGTTGGGCTTCACATCAAAAATAGAGCGCGTTACTCGATCGCTGAGCAGCATGCGGAGGAACTCATTTGTGATCTTGGTGCAATTGTTGTCGCAGGACCTGCTTTTCTTTATTCCTACGATACGATCTACCAAGGTGGCACGTGGTCGCTTCAGGAAGAGAGCCTCCAATACCTCGAGCCAACTCCTGACCAGATTGCACGAATCTCAACTCATCCACCGACCCTGGTTCGAAAATCTCTTCAAGTCTGGGCTCTTCGCGAACTGGGCTTTGCCTCAGCATCACATTTCGAAGAAATACTTCTAGAAGAACGAAAAAGAACCGAGCCCAATGATAATACGTCGCTACTCGGTAAGTATTCTGACTTTCTTAGAGAACCGGCAGTTTGCGAAAGCCTCCGCGACATTCTCGATTGTTTCGTGAGGGTATCTCAGATGCCCGGATCAAGCGGGTGCTATGATTTGAACCAGGGAACTGACGAGATTGAATTACAGAAAATTTGGCGTTCAATCGTGAAAAATGTCGAAGAAGAGGGAAATGTCCACCGAGGAACGGATCACCCGAGCGCGAACCGGACTGCGGCAGACTATATCAATGCGATCTGGCTTAAACGGAACGAAGCGTCCGAACCCCAAGATGCGCCCAAACACAGGCTGGAATGGCGCGTTGCTCTTCGAAATATGCGGCAACCAATTCCGATAAAGGGCCGTCAATGACAACTAAGAACGATGAGTTGAAAGATAAAACCGAACACCGGCCGGGGGTTCTTGCCATTGTATTGATCAAGAGTGCGCCGAAAAAGGAGAGCATTCTCGAATCGCAACTCCTCAAATTGATTCCTCAAGAAGACAAGACAGGCGCTATTCCTGTTGAGTGCGAAATTTGCAGCGAGGGACCATGGAAAACAGAACCCGGTAAAGAGCGCCCCCGCCGCGAGTGCCCCCGAATAGTCGTGCAAGAGGTCGCTTACTTTTTTGGCCCTTTTGACTTCGGCCTCATCTTGACTGCACCGGACGTAGGATGTGTCGAACAATTCGTCGTTTTTTATCTCCGCGGACTCGAGGATGTGCGAGATACTCAGACAATGGTGGGGATCCCCCAATCTCGAAGGCACTTGAAAAAACCCGCTATAGCGACTATAAAGGAATCGTGAATTGTATTTCGTTCGGTATCTAGCAGGATGAACTCGTAGCCACCCCCCAAGCACCCGGACTGCAATGCGTCACGGTCAGCTAACCCTCGTTTCCCTTCTTGTCTCTTCTCCAGCCCTCACAATTTGAAACTTCAACCAACGCTTCGCTAGACCGACGCTTGGTTAGGCTGGCAAAAAAACTTCAAGCTGGTTTCGAAAAACACGACCTTCACTTCGAGGTCCCAACCATGGACCGCCAAAGGGTCAAATCCATTCTCAATTGCAACGATGGCTCGGTAGGTCTCGGGAAACAACGGGAAGCTACCGCTGATTATCTCGGTCTGTTCTCAGCCACCTGGGGCGAAGGGATTCGCGAAGAGCCACGCGAATCCGGAGACGAAGAAGTCTCTACAAGCTGATGCTCCGTCACCTGATCTTTCCGATAAGGTAAAGATCTCGCACGCTTTGATCAGCTCCTGGAATTGTGGCACCGGCAAGTTCTGGCCCCACTTGGAGGTCACGGCAGTGCTTCTCAACGCCGGCATAAGCCTCGACCTCTTCTTTGACTGCGTCCGCCCGACGAGCGGCTACCCAAGAGATGCCGGCCCCTTGTACGATTGTGCCTAACATCGTCAAGGCGCCTGGCAAGAAAGACTTCTGTATAAAGAACGTGATCGAGACTACCAAGAAAACAACGATTGCGGCTCCAAATCCGAACAGGAGAATGGTCCAAAGGTTTCTCCAGAGGGCCAAGGATCGATGCCGGTCCCGGGCGTATTGACACGGGGAAAAGAATAAGACGGGGCTCGCTGGCGTCGACATCGAATTTTCTCCTCAGTGTGAAATGAACTGGGCAATTTGCTTGTGGAATACCCTACTGCGAAAAATCGTCTGGGTCGAATTGCTCATCTGGGTATATCAAGAGTCCTTGGGCTTCGAGCGTCGAACGGATTTCTTTTGAGAGGTCGCCGGTAGCAACGAAACGAAAACCGCGCGAGGTTAAAAACACTTTTGTGGCACTCTCCAGTTTTCGAGCCACCTCATCAAGGTCAAGGTCTTTCGGCACAAATACTTTGTAACGCATCAAACGAAGAATATCGCATCCGTGAGTCAAACGAGTGACAAGGCGGCCTTGCAGTTAATTCGACCACTTCCTTGACAGTAAGACGTATGGCCCAGATCCATTGCGGATCTTTGAATCGCGTCGAATAATTGTAATCTTGACGCTGCAGGATTCTTGCTGAGCAGAAGCGCCGCGAGTCCGGCCACCTGCGGACACGCGCCACTGGTGCCCCATCCGTCAGCTAGAACACGGACTTGATTTCCAAAAAGAATCTTTCCGTTCTTGGGGGTCGGCGCCGTAACGTTCGGCTTTGCGGCGTTTCCAACCGCTTCGAAGTCTTGGCCGGGACCGCGACTAGAATAGTCCCACATCTGACCAGAAAGATCGCACGTAGCAACCGTCATCAGATCGGCCTTCGCCTTGTGTAACCAGATTGATGTTGGATCACACGTATCACTTTTCCCTCCCGCGAGAATATGGTTATTTCCGGCGGAGAAAAAAACATGGACTCCTTCGGCTATCGCTCGTTCGAGCGCCAAGGTAAACGTGTTGCCAGGACCCGGTGGGGGTGGCGGAGTGCCCGTATATCGACCATAGCTGTTGGTCGCCACAATAAGCCATTTGTCTGTTCGAGCTCGCTCAGCCAGGAACTCGAATATCTCAGTCAGTTCGGAATCATAATATCTTGTTTTGCATGAGATTATTCTGGTCTCAGGAGCGACGCCGTCAAAACGGCCGTTCGGTGCCCGTGAGGCAGCAGCGATCGTCGCACACATTGTTCCGTGTCCATGCCAGTCACTCCAGGGATCATCGTCTTTCACAGCCCAGCCGCCGCTACGACGCGAAAGAGGAAATTCAGGATTAGAGCCGTCGATCCCACTATCGACGACTGCAATGTGAACGTTCTGTCCCTTGTATCCCAACGACCACGCGTCTTGCGCGTTGATTTGACGAAGGACGTCATCAAGGGACGCTTCCGTTCCGTGTGGAGTTGCAAGATATTGTCGGAAGAAATCAAATTTGGATTTGATGTCCAAGTCGTACTGGAAGTCTTCGACAACCTGCGCACCAAACTCTTTTCGATACATGTTGGCCACGATCTCGACTGCCTCAGCAGCTTCATCACTGAAGGATGCGAACCCGGTTTCGGATAATTGACTTCCACCGCCGCGCGGAACACTTGCCAGGTTTAAGCGAAAGAGTGACCCGGGAAAGGTTATGGGCTCGATCGCAATGAACATGTGCCTTTCGCTCGAGACCGGAACTGAAACTGTCAAATCCGGGTTTGCAACTGCAAGAGCTGCATAATATGCCGCCTTTTCGGGAAAGACGATCTTGTACCGATGTCCAGTTTTGATGCTCACGAGGAAGTCTCCAACGAAGTTTTTCGATTACTTTCGACCATCGCCGCTCGGTATTCGACTTCGAGTTGTCGGCACTGTCGTTTCGGTCAAACGGAATTTTGCGAGAAAACATCGGTATCGCATAAGGAGTTCCCCGAGCCGGAGTTTTCCCTACCCACCTGCGATTTGGCCTCCGTTCTGACGCGGTTGCGCCGGCAGCGAACGGAGGAGGAGGTTCATTTTGTCCAACCGGACCCGCGACAAGTCTCCAGGAACAGGGCTCAGGTGATGGAAGCAGGTCCTGCCGCCTGGGTGTCGCACCTCATCTAATCCGGATCGTCAAACACGCGGTGATCCACACACCGCCGCCGCAAGGCTCGCCGGATCGCTTCGCCCTGTTCGGCGGTGAAGTCTACGGCGGCACCTAACCACAAGTTTCTCAGGTACTTGCACGCCCAACATACTCGACGATCGAAGCGCCGTCATGGGTCCCATCTCGAGGGTAGGTAATACCCTGGCTCGGGGAACTCCGCTCATGAATTGCCTTCTCGCCCGGCAACGCGAGGATCGCGCAGCCCGGATCTCGGTCGTGTCAGGTCGGAAGCTCGAGCCCGGCCTGAAGGTTTACTCGCATTTCTGTGGCGAACGCCTCGCCGTCGACCTACACCGGATCCCACAATCGCATGGGGGCCCGGGATCTTGTCACGTCGAACTGGAGAACGGTATGGCGAAACAAAGCTCAGCGAAGCCTCCTGACCCACCGCATCAGACCGTTGGAACCGCGACCGGTGACGAGCCGAGTTTGCCCTTTTGCGCTATGAGCGTTGCCCCAATCCGAGTTCGTGAGGCGAACGAAGGATCGCCGACATCCGGGGCATACATGTGAAGCGGAACATCTACGACTTGCAGGGTAGGGAAAGTCGCGTCTCAGGGAACTCCTTGTTTGGATTCGCGAGTATTTGCGTTCTTCACCTGGGCCCTGCTCGTCTCGACGACAGATGATCCATGGCCAGTCGATCTTCAGCACGAACTGGGGGGGATCTCGGATGAAGCTGCAGGCACCCACCGTCGGACCCATTGTCGGCTACACGGCCGCGAATCAGGCACGCATCTGGCTCCGGGGCGATTTTCAACCCACCTCGGAGGGGTACCGCCGATGTTTTGGCGCCGTTCGGGTGGCGGAAATGAAGCCGAAGAGCGACGAACCGGCTTGGGGCACGCCCAAGTACGCGAAGCTGCCGCCCCACTTTGACATGACGGGCGTTTTCGTCATGACCGATCTGAAGGCCGAAACGGAATACGCCTACCAGGCGGGCTGGTTCTTCGCGGAGGCTGAACTCGAGAGCCTGGCGGGAAACTTGGATCTCGACTGGACCAACGCACGCACGAGCCGATTTCGCACGAGCACGCTCGATGATACGGGGAGCCGTGCCTACATCGTCGGCTCCTGCCGCTACCTCCTGAAACTGTTCGGCGGCTTGGTCTTCGATGAGCGTGGTGACAAAGTCTTCGCGAGCATTCTCGAGCAGATCGACACCAAGAACCGACCGGTCGACGCCTTACTGATGATTGGGGATCAGATTTATGCAGACGACCTCAATTTTCTCTCGCCCGACACGACGCTCGATCAATTCTTCAGCCGGTACCGCGATGCGTTTTCGCAGCGCCATCTGGGCCAGCTCATGAGCCGAGTGCCCACATATATGGTACTCGACGATCACGAGATCGAGGACAACTGGCCGAGGAATGCGAGCGAGAAGGATCGATTGACGCTATATCCCAACGCCATTCACGCGTACCAAGTCTATCAATGCAGCCACAGCCCGCTGTTTGAGATCGACAAAAATGCACGGATCACGGGCACGCCGGACAAGTTCTGGTATGCGTTTCGAGACGGCGGATGTGAGTGGTTTGTGATGGATGCCCGAACCGAACGCGTGTGGGACGCTGCGCCCGAGCGACGACGCATGCTCAAACGGTCGCAGCTAGAGGCGCTCAAGAAATGGTTGGCCGACGGGACCGGGCGGGCCAAACTCATCGTGACCTCGGTCCCGTTCTTCCCGGATCTCGAAGCCGAAAGCGACGACAAGTGGAGTGGTTTTGCCGCCGAACGCTCGGAGATCCTTGACTTCATCCTTGACAAGAAAATCCGCAAGGTCGCGTTTCTCTCGGGCGACGTGCATTGCTCCTTCAGCGCAGAACTGACATCGCCCCTCGACCCCGCCTTCAAGGTGATTTCCGTGGTCTCTTCATCCTTCTTCTGGCCGTATCCCCACATGGACAAGGGGGACTTCGTCCTGCAGGGGCCGCTCAGATCGGAATCGCCGCATTCGTTCAAGGTCGGAAAAGCGTCCAAGGTTTACGCGACCGACAACTTCATGCGCATCACGGTGGACCCGAAGGGGCTCGACATCGAAATCTTTGAACGCAAAGGGGCCCGGCTCGGGAACAAGATCCGGCGAGAATTCTAGGCATGGACGCTCGTACTGCACTCGGGAGATGCGAGCGGCGCCCGCGTCACCTGTGACTGGAACTGGCGGCAACTTCATTTTTCCCGTGTGGCTCGCCGCTCATCGTCGTCGGCGGTCGAGCGAAGCGTGGCAGCAACCCGCCGCCACACGTACTCCTCTCGGATCGCACGGTCCACCACTCTAGATGATACGTCATGCTTAACAACATTCAACACCAACAGAGGCGTCATTACCGCCAAGAGAACCCACCGAAGGAGGGCTCCAGCATGCGTCATGTTCGAACGTTTATCTGCGTATTGGTGCTGATTGCTCCGGCGACACGCGGACAAGACTGTAAAAGGCTTTTCGCGAATGCCATTCCACAGCCTCATAAGGCCGTTGAATTGTCGCCGGAGAAACTTCAGGCGCTTGAAAAACGTCGTCTCTGTCTCAAGAAGTTCCCGTGGACAGAGGAACAACTCGAACGCATCGAGGCAGGACATGGATTCCCGTCCGCCCCGGAGCTCGCCGCGCTCCGGTCCGAAATGCAACGAACGGTGCAAGTCGTCAAACTCCAGAAGGCCCGCGAACAGTTTGGAGGTACGTCGAGCGAACTCGGTCTTGCCTTCCGTCTGTCCGGTGAGGATTGGTACGGGAGGTTACCCAAGCACATGCAGCGGTTCGCGCGAGATCTCGTCCTAGGGGTGGAGCCCGCGGATGCCGAGAATTTCGCGACGTACTTCTATTACCGGGTTCTGGAGCGTGACGGTAAGTACGCGGTAATCGCTGGTGACCCCGTGGCCAAGCGCGTGAAGGTTAATGACGTGCCTCGCATCCGAGAGATTAGCCAGCTCGACGAAAATACGTATTTTGGTTCGGATGTCTTGAAAGCGATGGTCTATCTCCAAACGATCGAGGCCCGTGCACGCACGACGACGAGCGCCGGCGAACTCCTTGAGATTCTAGTGGCCCATGATGCCGCGCCACACGAAGCGCTCGGTGCTCTTGGGCAGGAGTTCGGCGGACGAGCGGCCATCGAGGAGCGTCTGGTTGATGCCCTGACCGCGGATCCTGTCGTAACGACCCAGACGCTGCTTGGCATCCACAGGACGCCTGAAGGTGCGGATTACTACATGCAGCTCCGCGGTCAGTCACCGCGCCTTATCCGGTACCTGCGCGAGGAAGCGAGCATCGAGCTGCAGGCGGGGAAAGCGGCGTTCAACGCGTTGGAGGAGACGGTGGCGCGGGATTTGAAACGCGCGAATGCAGATGCCATCACGCTCGCTAATGTCATGCGCGACGGGAACAAGTTTCGCATTCAACTCGCTGGCGCCGATGTGCCACTGACAGGCACTGAGTACGCAACGCTTAAGGCAGGTCAGCCGTTGGCGGCAGCGCACCCGCTCTCAAAGCTGTTAGAAAGCGACAAGCCGTTCGTCATTTATTCAAATCCACTGATGCGCGGTGGCAAGTACCTCGCTGACGCCGAAGAGTTGGGCTTCGCTCTCCAAGCCGCATACCCGCGGGCCCTGATCGTGCGCGACGATTACACCGACGCGACTGAGGACCGGGCGATTGCGCTACACGACCTTGGCCCGACCGCTCCCACCGATTTCGTCGCCGTGGTCGACGACGGAAGCTTCAAGGTCAAGGACTTCAATATCCTCCGCGACATCAAAGTGGGGCTCCGGACGCAGGGTTGGTCAGTCATCGATTACAAGCCGGGTGCACCATGGAACGGTGGTTCAGATAAGGCGGTCATCGTAATTACGGGACACGTCGACAAATCGCTCGCCGCCTTCATTCGTGAACTCGGCCGCGGCGGATACTTTCGAAACAATTTCGTTGTCCTGAACACCTGTTACACCGACCAGACGACGAAACTGGTCGCTGAGATCAACCAGAACTTCGGCGCACGCGCGACCTTGCGATATGACGGCAAGATCCGCCCCGACCATGTAGGCGAACTACTCACCGGAGTCGCAACTGAAACCGCGCGGCCCGAGCAACGGCGGCCGCTTCGCGACCTTCTCAACGAACAATTGCGCGCGATGCAGCTGCGCGCGCTCTGGATCATCTGTGCACGTGAGGACAGCCATGAAGTTAGCGTTAAGCCCCGTTCAGCCGCAGCTTGAGCAATTGCTCTCGGCGCAAGACTATGGGACGGCAATCGAAGGCGGCGGCTTTGTCGCGAGCCTGGCGGACTCGCCGATCGGCCTATCGCTGAATTCTGTGTTTACAGCTTCGGGGCACGGGATTCCGCCGGCCGTTGACTTGTACGACCGCTTTGCCGTCTGGCTGGTGCCGATTCGCGTCGGAATCGCGCGCCGCCGTGGAATGGCCGAAGTGAGTTCACTGGGCATCGAATGTGAGTTTCTAAACCAGGGGCGAACCTGCTGCGTGATTGCGCTCCTCCCTGGCCCGCAGTTTGTCACGTGGGGCGGCGCGAGCGGCAACGTGGAATTCAAGGCGAGTTTCTCCGCGAGCGGTGAGCTACTTCCCGCCGAAGCAGGCGCGAAGCTCGGTGTTTTGCCCTCATTTAGCTTCACGCCGGGTGCGGCCGGCGAGGTCGTGGCAGGCTTCTCGATGAACGTCGTGACACCGTACATCTCGGCGGTCGGGATCGGTGCGCCCCGTGTCGAATGGCGATTCGATCGCCACAAAGAGGCGCTTTTTGGTCGCGATATCGAGTGCTGGGCTGTCGTCGTCCTGCCCAAAGATCAGGCGACTCTCGCCATGCGGGCGCGCGTATATATGACGACAAAAACCGCCTTTTTCCCGACGCGCCGTGAGTCGGACTGGCAAGACATCATCTGCCAGCTCTCGGCAAGCCCGCGGCAGAACACGGGGAAGAAGACCTTGCGTAGCGCTACGCCACTCGATGGAAAAGGGGGGAAGTGACCGGCCGCGATCTGATAACTGAATGCCGCCGCCGAGAAAGGTGCTCGCATGGCAGTTCTGCTTTCGTCGAATTCTCAGTAGCGGGCTCGAACGGACGGAAAGCAGAAGGGAAATTCCTTTCCTTGGAGGGCTCAAAAAATGTTTCTCCTCGCTGCGATTGAACGATTGGAAGGTGCCGGTCGACTCTTAGAAGCCGTTCAGAATGCTGGGGGCGACCCCCTTGTGCCTGTCCGCGAGTTGGATGCATATCGAAACGTCATTGCGACAATTCGAGCTATCAAAGCATCCGGGCGTGGAGTTCCGGTTGAAGACTTTGAGGCCTTCTTTCTCGATCGGCTCTCGCAGATCTATGGCGATATGGAGGAAGCGCTTGGAGATTCGGCTTCCCTCGGCGCTCCGCCGATTCTTTTCCATAACCCAAGAATGGCGCTGCAGCTACGGCCGATGATGCTGGCAAGCCTCGTGAACTTCATAGCATTCCTTCGTGGGTTCGCGCTCGGGGCAGAGAGTAACGCCATCGGCGATCCTGCTTGGTCTGGCGCCACCCGGTGCGCCGTGGCGGTGCATCTAACATCGCAAATCCGCCAATGGTTAGCTCGTCAGCCATCCGTTGGCGAGGAGTCACTGACGGATTGGTTTCTGTACCGCTTTTCAGCGGCCCTGCCAAGGGTTCGTTATCTGAAGTTCACCCGCCGCGCAGAGGGAGCGACAACAGGCGCAGACTGGGAATGGTGGTTTGTTGGGGATACCCACTCCCTCGGAATCCGGGTTCAGGCCAAGAACCTTGCCGGCACCGCTGACGCCTATCCTCTGCTTGCATATGCCAACCGGCATGGTCTTCAGATCGAGATGTTGCTCAAGAGCGCTGCGACGCAGAACCTGCTTCCTCTCTTTGTGCTTTATCACGACGAAGTTGGTAGCTTGTCGACTCTCTGCCCGGATGCGTCTTCGCACCCATCAGGCCTACCAATGGCGGTGCGCGTGGCGGACGCGCAGCATTGTTATGACCATTTCGTCCGGCCCGGTCGCCTCACTCTGGCTCCCGCCACAATTCTCGCCGAAGCGGTGCCACTGAGTTGTCTATTTTGCTGCGGCGCTCAGCTCGCTGAACCGGGCGCGAGCGTTGAGCAGCTTGTCCGGTACATCGGCAAGGCGTTCCGTCCGTCCGCTTCGGTTGATCGGGACCGCGCAGAGATTCCGGGTGTTAGGCAAACCCCGCCCGCGTATGTGTCAAGATTGCTTGGATCGTCTGAAGCCGAACGTCCAATCTGGATTGAAGCCGAGTACTCAAGTCATTTTCGTGAGATTGATAGTCTGTTCGTGGTTGACCTTCGCGAAGGTCGATGAGTAGACCAGAGCATCGGTGAGCCCCCTTCGCATTTTTCGACGCCGATCGCGTCTCCCTTTGGAAGATCGATGCGTCATTGGCGAAAGATGCCGAAGTCTTCGACCTCAATAGACCCAATACTGATCGACCCGAAACGATCTACGGATTCGGGAGCGAATTGATCGCAATGTTTTCTTCGCACGAGCCGATTCCTCCGAATTTTCAGGGCTGCCATAAGATCCGATATGTGAGGGTTGCACCAGATGGCGTTCCACTCGGCGATGTTCAGTTCCCATCGACTAATGGAGCACAGCGGTTGTTCCAAGGCAAGCGAGGAAACGTGTATCGGCTCCGCATGCGAGAGGACGGAACGATCACCGGAGTATGCTCGACCAAACTCGAATAGTGCAAGAAGGGATCGCCAGTTGAAGGATGGAGGCGCAGAGAGTGCAATCCGACCGGGGTGGTGTCAAAGCTTAAGTCTGGCGCTGTCAACGTGAAAAGTTTGACGGGGAGAGCGCAAAGGGATTGAACAAAGGCGTCTCACTCGACACACGGGGGCTCCAGCTGGTATGTGCCAAAGGAGCAGGAAACGCGAGAATAGCGGCCTCGCGAAGTTGGCAAGATGCGAGCCGTGACAAGCTGCCCCAGGTGCACATCTGGCGCGAGTGCCAGATGTGCACTCACTCCGCCGGCGCCCAGAGTTGCTCCTGACGCCATTCCTAACCCACCCGTCATGTCGTCTCTGCAAGAAGAACGAGGATCTGCGCATTTCGGAAATTCGACCTGCTGATAGCAGCGGGCGCTCACGTTCCATATGCGTGACACACATGCGAGCAGTCCCCCAGAAACCGGACGAACTCTGGCCTCGGTGGAAGGATCTATTCCCGTCTCAAAGTCGTGACGGCCATGAGCGTATCGCTCTCGGTTCGTCAAAAGCGGAATTGTCGCTGACGCGATTTGTTGAATACGGTTTTCTCGTTTTCAAGGCCGTCAGTCAGCAGGAGGGCTTCAAGTGGGACGTGCTCCCGGCCGGATTCCGCCTTTCCCAGGCGCACAGAATCCCGTCGCCCACGCTACCGACTTGACGTTGTGGAACCGACAATGAAATCCGCTCGTTCCCAAAACCAAAGAAGCCGCGCGAGGAAGCAGGTATGAAATCGAAATCTTCGAAATAGCAATCGACGCCGCCGAATCGAGCACATCCCTGAACTACGATCCGGAGACGGCGCGAGGACTCTTGTTCCACGTTGACGATCTGTTTCACACACGGATCAATTTCTTCCTTGCGATGGAAGGGGCCTACTCGATTAGCATCTGTTGTTCGACCAACCGAACGCTACCTGCAGGCCGAGCAGGTGCAGGCACGATATTTATTTTCTTGATTCGGCCCTGGACAGCCGTCGAGTGCCCAGTAACAGGACGTGACGAGCAAAGGAGTGCCGGTCAGGACTCGACGAAAAAGGGATTCGGCCTCCACGCCCGTCATGGATGGTGCATAGAGTTTCCATGAGTCCGAGGCGTCGGGGCGACGGACGACGGCATCGTCCAAGTCATAAGCAACGCTATCACTGATTTTAAGGCATGCGTCGTGACGATAATCCAAGAACTCTGTTCGCTGGTAGGAGAATAGTCCGCCTGACGTGACCATCCGTGTGGGCCGAGCCGCATAGGGGACAATCGCGAGATCGAAACGATGCCTGCTTTCTATGTGAATGGTCCTGCCGCGGCGACAGAGGCCGATGCAATCTGGAGATTCGAGTGCTGAGATGACGAGGCTTCGCAGCGACCCTCCGCCGTATGGTGAGTCGTCAAACAAGACCTGCCCACTGCACATCATTCCTTCTGACCGGCGAAGCACGTGCAAGCCACGTTTCGCCAGTCCGGCAAGGCATTCATCGAACACATTGAGAAAAGCGTTGATCCGCGGCAGCCACTCGGTGACATGTGTTTGATGAAACTGACGGTGCCGCGCTCGGTCGCGATCCGGTGCTGCGAGAATGTCGGCCACCCAATCGTGCGATGACATTTCGTTCAAGCCCTCCCGATGCGCGAAACGAGACGCGCTCAATGTTATGCCACCGCTTCACTAGTGTCCGGTTAGAAGTCAAATAGAATCAGTTGGTTACGCTCAATGGGCATTGTGGGTTCGTATCGTTCAGGCCGAAAGGCCTCTGAAAGCTGGGTTTTTTCGAAAACGGAGACCGACAAAATCTGTAGACATGTGTAGAGCGAGGTATCGAGTTGAAGTTCCTTCTTGACGATGGCGATGAGCAAGTAGGTCGCCACAGCGGACCAGATTTGAGTCTTCACGGCGTTCTCGCTGGTTCCCAGGAAACGTTTGATGCGCAGGTGCTGTTTGATCCACTTGAAGAACAGCTCGACCTGCCAGCGACTCTTGTAGAGTGCGGCGATTGTCAGGGCCGGCAGAGTCGTGTTGTTCGTCAAGAAGGTGAGTTCCTTTCCCGTCGCGGGGTCTTTGAAACGCACGCGCCGCAGATGGTCGGGATAGGTCCTCGCCGAGTAAAAGCCATTGAGTATGACCCGCTGGTCGCAGATCACGCCACTGTCGCGCTCCGTCGGAGACGAATAGACGCGCCGAGCATCCATGTTCCTCTTGGTGCGCGTCACGAAGAATGCACCGGTCTGATGCAATGCGTACAGTCGCTCGAAGTCCAGATAGCCTCGGTCCATCACGTAGAATGCGCCGGCTTCGACCGGCAAGATGTCGAGCACGTTGACGTCGTGCAGCTTTCCATCGCTGATGTGAATAAATGTCGGTATCGATCCACGAAGATCCAGCAACGTGTGCATCTTCACCGCCGCCTTGGTCGATCGGAACGACGCCCAGGGGAAAAGGCTCAAGCACAGATCGATGGTCGTGGAATCCAATGCATAGACGCTGGCGTCGAGTTCGAGAACCGAAGGTTCTTGCAGGTACAGTTCCTTGGCGCGAACGATCAAACGCTGGGCCAGCGCATGGTAGATGCGCCAGTCGCGCAAGTTGAGTGCATCGGCCAGCGTCGAACGCGCGGGCGGCGCCTTGATCCCCATGTGATACAGTTTGGTTTGATTGGCGTTCAAGCAGGCTTCGATGTCGCGTAACGACTCTCGCCACGTCAGCTGCGCGAAGGCCATGACGCGGAACAGGTCGGCGCACCCTAACGTGCGCACGCCAGCATCGCCATTGTGCCGCTCGACAATGCGCCCGAAGGTTTTCCACGGCACGAAGTCCATCAACTGCGCGAACAGCGTCTTGCCCTCGTTCATGTGCCACCTCAGGTCGATCAAACCCGAAATGGCCCGGAATCGGCGATTCGCAATTCAAATCGTGGACACCCTTAAATGGCTCTAAATGCATATCAGACCATACTTTGCGGGAAGTGATCTTCAAATAAACCGGACACCAGTGCCACCGCTTATTAAATCACATCCTCGTCACGCGATCCGATGGAGGTTCAACGCACCGAGGGGGAAGGCATGGATGAAGCGATAAGGTAGCGTCACTATCTTGCCGCTTGGGGCAGAATTCAAGGGCGTGTACTCGATCCGTCGAGCGTACGTTCTCAATGCGAATAATCTCGCCTCGAATACTTCCAAGAGCAAAACGGATCAAACAAATGACGTTGGGTTAGGCTCGCTTAGGCGGTGCCCGTAAATAACTAATCCCTTCGGGAATTAATCCGTGATTGACTCGGTTCTACGGTGTAATGAACATCGTGAACCAAGTTCGAAACAAGTTTCAGGCTCTGGCGCCGGCTATGAACGAACGGATGACCCGACTCTGGGCGGCGGCCGAGGCCAGGGCCCTGGGTCGGGGCGGTACCGCGATCGTGACCCGAGCCACGGGAATCTGGGGCCAACGAATTCGTGCGGGAATGCGAGATCTTGAGGCGTTGGAGTCGGAGACACCGCCTGCGTCGACTCGAGAGCAGCGAATTCGGCGTCCCGGCGGCGGCCGAAAGACCCTTGAGGAGCTCGATCCCGGTCTGGTCGCGGCTCTCGAAGCCCTCATCGACCCACTGACACGGGGAGATCCGGAATCTCCGCTTCGTTGGACTTGCAAGAGCACCCGGAAGCTTGCAGAGGAACTCAACCGCCAAGGCTACTCGATCGGGTCGACCAAAGTGGGCACGCTGCTGATGGGCTTGAACTACTCTCTTCAAGCGAACCGTAAGACCCGTGAAGGCAACCAACACGCGGATCGCAACGCGCAGTTTGAACACATCGCCCGCCGGGCGAAGCATTTCCAAGCCGAGCAGCAGCCGGTGATTTCCGTCGACACGAAGAAGAAGGAGCTGATCGGCGACTTCAAGAATGGCGGTCGTGAATGGGAACCGACGACGAAGCCGGTTTCTGTTCGTGTTCACGACTTCATCGACAAGGAACTCGGCAAGGCAATTCCCTACGGGGTGTACGACCTGTTCCGCAATGAAGGTTGGGTCAGCGTTGGAGTTGATCACGACACCGCCGAATTTGCCGTGGAATCGATACGCCGTTGGTGGAAGAAGATGGGTAAAACTTCGTATCCGAACGCAACCGATCTATTCATCACAGCGGACGCGGGAGGCAGCAACGGGCATCGCGTACGACTCTGGAAGGCGGAGCTGCAACGCTTTGCGAACGACAGCGGCCTTCGGATTCATGTTTCCCATTACCCTCCTGGCACCAGCAAGTGGAACAAGATCGAACATCGGATGTTTTGTCACATGACCGCCAACTGGCGAGGAAGACCGCTGGAAACTCTCGAGACGGTCGTGAACTTGATAGGCTCCACGACGACCAAGAACGGTCTTCGAATCCGCGCCGGCCTGGACCGTCAAAAGTACCCGAACGGACTCAGCGTGGCCCAGGAAGAGATGGAAGCCATCAACCTCAAGCCGTCCAGGTTTCATGGTGATTGGAATTACCGCATTGACCAGCAAGACAATGGCGAATGCAGTTAATTATTTTCGTGCGCTGCCTTAGGCATGCAAACAAGATCGTCCGCAACTCACTGCTGAGATCACTCGCAGTCCTCTGCGCGTCCTCGGGATCGAGACCGAATGCAGGCGCGACCGCTGCGAGGCGGAGTTGGACAAGCGCGATAAGGTCCGTCACCTGGCGCGTAGCATGCCCACGATTCGTGGCCGACCGTTGCGCCGGTGACATCACCAGCCTCTCCCATCGTTGAAGCAGAGCTGGACTGTCTTGGTGCAAGAACTGACTTCCGTGCGAGTACGAATATGCCAGATGACGAAGATTGCTAAACGCCGGATTATGGCTGGCCACTGCGTCAGCGATACTGGTAAAGCTCCAACGCTGGATCAGAGTCCGACGATCAGCCTTGGAGTACTGCTGTTCGATTTTCATTGCCTCGTCGGGCAGAAGCAGTTCGCGCCGCATCCAAGTCTCCGTGTCTGGGCGCACCCCATCCGCCATTGCGGACAAAAGAAACTTATGTTGACGCAATTTCGCTAAATCGGAGAGGGCGACCATATACTCCCGCTCCTTTGCAGCACTTTCCTCAGCTGTGCCCGTCAAAATGAAGAACACTTTGAAAGAGCCTTCCGCGACACTGCGAATAATCATCTCGCTTGTCCAAATCTTGTCGTCTGAGAGCAAGCTCAAAGTGCACTGGCTGTTCTCGATTGCATTCTCGCACAGCTGCCACACAGCCAATGCCACCGGAGAGCCCGCTGCCAAGATTGGGCCAAGGTGCTCGTACAAGGTTTGTTCAGATTTGAGCAATTCGCGAACGCGTAAGATGAAGGTGGATTCAACTAACATGGCGGCCATTCTAAGCGACTGAGCTCCGTATTACCGAGCACTTGAATTCCCCGATCCGGAAGAGTAGCCCGTTCCTGGGCTTTTCACCATTATCCCAGCATTCTTTTACTGACTGCGACCTGACTGCTGCACCGAGCTATCCCGACCCAGGAATCGTTGAATCTGGTCGTACACGAGCGCTGGTTCTAGCATTCGGCTCAGCCAACCTCCGGTTCGGAAACCATTCGCCCAGGCCTGCCAAATGATTATTTCCGAACCACTTCGGAATTCGCTCGAACCCGCCTGGACTCGGGCGGGAGAGCGGAAACCGATTCCGTACGTGGAAAACGGGGGGCATCGGCATCGAGCGCTTCCCGCCGAAATCGCCGGGGCGCCGGGGCGAGCGGGAGTTGTTAGAGCGGAGCTATGGCCGTGGGGCTGCTGCTTGCAGCGAGAATCGCTCGCGTGATAATTTCTTGAGGCAGATTCTTTTCGACGGTTTCTCCGTTGGTGAAACCGCCTCAGGCTCTCAAGCAGCCGTAGAGGTTCAAGGAGGAAGCGATGTCAGTTCGGCTTCGGATTCTGACGGTCTTCGTGGCGGCAGCTCTTAGCGCCGCATGCGCATCCACCCCCACCGACCCGGTCGCCGCGGCCAAGAAGGACTACGCGGAACGTCTCGAAAAGACGAAGGACAAGCTCGAAGATCTTCCCAAGGACTACCAGAAACACTTCGAAAACGCGGAGAAAGTCGGCGACCAGGCGAAGGCTCTTCGTGAGTACCAGGAAGACATCACCGAGCTTCGCCAGAAATACGTCACGGAGCTTGAGCGCTACAAAAAAGACGTGGGCGAGGAGCCGAAGGAGATTCTGAGCGACAGCGACTTCATTCTCGAGCCGACACAAGCTGCGGCACGATGGGGAAAGGGGGCGATCGTCACGGGGAAGGTCGATTCCCTAGCCATTCCTTCCAGCGCCGCCGGCAAGAAGCCGTATCTCGACCCGGCTTGGGAAGAAGGTTTTTTCGGCGACTCGGGA
>CAZETM010000084.1:0-21095 GCA_964514885.1 uncultured Polyangium sp.
GCCCCCATGCTGTTCGACGATGGCTTTGCAGATCGCGAGCCCTAGGCCCGTGCCACCTTTGCTTCGGCGATCGCTGGCATCGAGCTGTTCGAAACGGCTGAACAGACGAGGTTTGTCCGCGTCGGAGATGCCTGGCCCGTGATCGGTGATCGAAAACCGCACGTTGCCGGATTGCAGCGTCGACACGCGTATATCCACTTGCCCTTCACGCGGCGAGAACTTGATCGCGTTCGACAAGAGGTTTGTCACGACCTGCGTGACGCGGTCCTCGTCAGCCACGATTTCGTGCAACCCTTCCATGTCGCACGTCAGCTCCACACCAGCTTCGCTAGCCATCTGACGCATTTCCTCGATGGTCGACGCGACGAGCTTGGCAACATCCACCGTGCCGAGACGCAGGTCGAATTTGCCCGCTTCGATCTTGTCGAGGTCGAGAATGTCGTTGATGAGCCGCACGAGCCGTTCCGTGTTCGAACGCGCGATCTGTACCAGCTCGATCGCGTGCTCGGGCAATTGCCCGACGACACCTCCAGCTAGCAAACCAAGCGATCCGCGGATGGACGTGAGAGGCGTGCGTAGTTCGTGGGATACGGTCGAGACAAACTCATCCTTGAGCCGTTCGACGGCTTTTCGTTGAGATACGTCTTCGAGGGCGACCCCAACAAACCTTCCTGGCAATGGAAAGACCAACGTCGAGATGAACGTTCCATTGACTTCGATGTCGTCGATGCGCGTTGGCGAATGCGTGCGATGCACTTGTGCCAGAACGTCGGGCAGGTTGGCGGTAGCAAGGAGCGATGGCAGCGCGGCGAGGCTCGCGTCGAGCGGCAGCAGGCCGACCTGGGTGAGCATGCGATCGGCCGCGCCGTTTTTGGCAATCAGCCGATAGGTCGACAAATCGGCCGGATTGCCGTCCCAGACGAGCAGTCCGATTTGTACGTGCTCGACCACGTCGGCATAAAGTCGCACGCGTTCTTCGCTGCGCCGTTGTTCGGTGATGTTGCGAAACATGCCGCGCGTTGCGAGCAGCTTTTCGTCCTCGATGCGCGCGGTGACTCGACCCTCGACCAGAATGCGCCGACCATCCTTGGCCATCAGCACCAGCTCGAACTGAGGAGCCGATTCTCCTCGAGCGAGCTGCGCAATGACGTGATGGCAATGCTGTACGTATTCAGGAGCCACGACATCGAAGATCGTCATCTGCTTGGCTTGTTCGACGCTGTATCCGAGCGCGTCGCACCAAGCTCGATTGACGTACAAGAAGCGCCCGTCAGGACCGACGCTTTGAATGAGGTCGCTCGAGCTGTCGAGCAGGTCGTCCAGTTGCGCCCAGGCGGTTTCGACGTGTTGCGCGCGTGAAGTCAGCGCGCGATTGATTCGTACGAGTCGATTGTTGACGCGACGCAGATCGATCTGCGCTGCGGTTTGTCGCGCCAGCGAGCGTAACGCTTCGAGCTGCTCGGGCGTCAGATCTCGAGGCTCGTGATCGATGACGCAAAGCGTTCCAAAGTTGAATCCATCGTTCGAGGTGACCGGGGCGCCAGCATAAAAGCGCACGCGCGGCGGACCCGTGACCAGCGGGTTGTCGAAAAAGCGATCGTCCTCATGCGCGTCGCGCACGACAAACACTTCCTCATCGAGGATCGCATGGGCACAAAACGCGAGGTCTCGTGGAGTTTCGGGTGCGCCGAGGCCCACTTTCGACTTGAACCACTGCCGGCCACTGTCGATCAGCGACACCAGGGCAATCGGAGTGCCGCAAATGCTGGCCGCAAGTTTGGTCAGATCATCGAAAGCCGTCTCTGGTGGAGTATCCAGAACGGCTGCTTCGGTGAGCGCGGCAAGTCGCTCGATTTCGTTGGCCGGTTTCGACGGAACTTTCATCGTTCACCCGCATGAAGTTTGTCGCCAACACGCCCCCGCGTGAGTCGGCTGGTGCATTATGAACTGCCTACCGCCGCGAGGATCTGCACGATCTGCGACGGCAGCGTCATCGGATCGAAAGGCTTCGGAATCACGCCAACCGCGCCCGCCACTCGGTACTTGTCGACTTCGTGCTTTTGCACCTTTGCCGTCATGAAAATGACCGGGATCCGTGCCGTCACCTCACGACCACGGAGCTGCTTGAGCGTCTCTGGACCATCCATGCCAGGCATCATGACATCCAGCAAGATGACGTCCGGTGACTCACGTTCGGCCATCTCGAGGGCTTCCGGACCATTCGAAGCAAGGACGACGATCCACTTCCCAACACCCTTGAGACTCAATTCGCCAATGCGGCGTATATGAGGTTCGTCATCGATCAAAAGCACTTTGGACACGATCATCGCGATTGATTCCTCCCCATGCATCGCACGACTGTCCACGCGCCGTCCACGCTGGGATGCAGACAGTCAGGTCGTTGACGAATTTTGTTGGGGATTCGGAAGGGAAGAAACGAGCGCCGATTACTTCTTGGCTTCAGTCGGCGACTTGATGTCGAACGCCGGGGGCGTTTTCGGATCGCAATCCGGGGGCGGGCCGAATCCATCCGAGTTGAATTCGTATTCCACGGTTCCCGTACCTTCGGGCTCGCGCCGGCTTATGGCCTTGATCGTTACTCGGTGCGTCCCTTTACGTGCCGGGGTGCAATACGAGAGCAGGTAAAACCGCTTCATGTGCGCTTCGAGTCGCGCGGCCATGCGGTCGAACGTTTCTTTGACCTTGGCTTTGTCGGTTGCCAATTCCGTGCCATTGCGGCCGATTTCGCCCAGGTTTGCCTGGCTGATTTCTTTCTCGGCACCGACGCCGATCGCAAACATCTCGTAGTTTTCGTACTCCTCCTTGTCCATCTCCTGCTTCATCTCGTCACGCGACACGCGCGCGGCGCGATCTGCACCGTCGGAGAAGACCACCAGCGTGCCGAACTTGAGCGGGCGCTTGTCTTTGTCCAGCTCCTTCTTGAGCGTCCTGAGGCCCTCGACGACGCCGCCATGAAGGTTTGTTGAAGGGTCCTTGGGTTTGTACTTCCGCAACCCCTCGAGGCCGCCTTCGACCGAGCCTTGAGCTTCGGTGAACGGCACGACGGAGTGGATCTGAGGCGAGCCATCGAACGCGTAGACGCCAACTTTTTGCGCCTTGCCTACGCGATCGGCGAAGGCTTTCGCGGCATCGACCAGTGCATCGGCCTGACCCGATTCCGTGATGCTTCCGCTCATGTCGACGAGCAGCATCGTGTACATGACGGCGGCGACTTCGGGGTTTTGGATCGTCTGCTTGCTCTCGAAGGTGCTGACGACCGCGTCATCTTCGGAGATCTCGAAGTCTTCGGCGACAAGCCCGCCGACGGGTTTGTCCTTACCGGCATCGACGGTGAAGAACATCCAGACGTTGTTCGGCTTCTTCTGGGCGGCGTTGATGAGTCGAACGTTCAGGCCCCCGCAGCCCATGACGAACCAGGCGACGAGCGTCATCAGGGCCAAGACCAGCGCGTGGTTCGGGCGCGATGAGCGGCGTTTGGAGCGAGGGGCGAGTGTGCGGAGGGGGATGGGGTGTGCTTCGTTCACGACCCCATTAGGGCAGCAGGGTTCGGGCGGTGTCAATTCGAGGGCAGCATTCGGCATACTTCCGGGCATTGCCGGCCGGTTGTCGAAAGTGGGTGTGCGGGTCGTCAAGAAGCCCGGTCGTCGTCTTGGCTCGTCTTGGCTCGTCTTGGCTCGTAGAAATTGTCCAGCGACCGAGGCGTTTCCGGTACGCTGCGTGGCCATGGCTCGCATCCTGGTCGTCGAGGACTCGTCCGCGTTCCGGGCGTTCATTCGCGCGGCTCTGGAGGGGGCATCCGAGTTGTTCGACGCTTCTGCGGACCAACAGGACGATGAAGTCGAGATCGTCGAAGCAGCAAGCGGGTTCGATGCGTTGCGCTTATTGCCCCGTGGACCCTACGATCTCGTCATCACAGACATCAACATGCCCGACATCAATGGGCTCGAGCTCGTCCGTTTCATGCGCGACAGCGAACGTTATCGTACGGTGTGCACGATTCTCATTTCGACACAGTCTTCCGAGAAAGATCGAGCGCGCGGCTTGGCGCTCGGAGCCAATGCGTTCTTGGCCAAACCCTTTACCGTCGAAACGCTTCGTCAGGCGATCGGCGCGATTCTCGGAACGTCCAAAGCTTCCCGAGCAGGCGTTTCCATGCAGGCGAGTAGCGAGGGATCCCAGTGATGAGCGACGGTGACCGAGCCCGGGAAGAGTTCTTCTCGGAGGCTCAAGAGATCGTCGAGGGGCTCGGTCGTGACCTGCTCGCGCTCGACGAAGGGCAGAAGCACAACAGCATCGATCCAGACCTCATCAACGACGTCTTTCGTGCGGTGCACACGATCAAGGGCCTCGCCGGGCTTTTCGGCGCCACACGCATGGCCACGCTGTCGCACGAGCTCGAGTCGATGCTTGACGATCTGCGCATGGGTAGGATCGAGCTGACGCCACAAGTGCTCGATGTGCTTTTCGCGTCGGTGCAGCTCTACGGACGGATCTTGCAGGCCGAAAAAGAAGGCCGCGATCAGCCGATGCCCGAGTTCGACAAGCTGCTCGCTCAGCTTCATCGAGGCGCGGCGCCGGGAGGACCTTCCGGGGGCGGTCCGATGATCGATCCCAGCCTTCTCGCGGTGCTCACCGAATTCGAAGAGCACCGACTGCGCACGAACATCGCGCAAGGCAACACGCTCTATCGACTGCGAGTGCGCTTTCAGCTCGCCACGATCGACCAAGGTCTCGACGAACTCAAAGCCACGGCGAAACCGCACGGCGAAATCATCACCTATCTGCCGACTGGCGTAGGCGACGACGTCGACTCCATCGAGCTCGACATCTTGATGGCTTCGCGAGCTTCCGCCGGCACGCTTCGCAACTCGCTCGCGCATCTTGGTGTCGAGGTCGAAGAGCTTCCGAAAGCATCGGGGCCAGGTTCTTCGCCGGTTTCCATTCCGCCTCCGCAGCATCAAGCGATGTCGCCGACGCCGGCTCCTCCGCCTCCCAGCGACTCATCGCGTCCTCCGCCGATGCCGTCGATGAACGTTCCGCACCTCGATCATCTCGAGCTGACGGGCGCGCATCTCCCGTTCTCTCCGCGCATGAGCGAGCCGCGTATCGAGATGATGCCGCCGGGCGTCAGCAGCGTGGGCAAGACGTCGCAAGAACTCGGCACGATCAAGAGCGTTGCGCAGACCGTACGTGTCGACATCCAGAAGCTCGACGACTTGATGACGTACGTCGGCGAGTTGTCGATCGTGCGCACCGAGTTGGAGCAGGCGATCGCGAAGATGCGCGATGGTCAGATGACCCGCGAGTTCAAAGGCAACTTGCGACGCTTGCAGCGCGACTTCTTGCGCAACGTGGACAAACTCCGCGACGGCATCCTCAAAGTCCGCATGGTGCCGCTCAGTCAGGTCTTCGACAAACTCAACCGCATTGCCAGGCAGATCAGTCGCGAAGCAGGCAAACAGGTCAACCCGGTCATCACCGGCAAAGAGACCGAGGTCGACAAGCTGACGATCGAAGAGCTGAGCGATCCGCTCATGCACATGATGCGTAACGCCATCGATCACGGCATCGAAACGCCTGATGAGCGCGAGCTGCGCAACAAGCCGATCGTCGGAACGATAGCGATCAACGCCTTCCAAAAAGGCAACCACGTCGTCATCGAAATCGAAGACGACGGCAAGGGGATCGACACCGAGCGGCTTTTGGAAAAGGCGATCGCCAAGGGCATCATTCAGCAAGACGACGCGCGGACGATGAGCCGTCGCGAGGTCCTCAACTTGATCTTCGTGCCGGGTTTGTCCACGAAAGCCACGGTCAGCGAGATCAGCGGACGCGGTGTGGGCATGGACGTCGTCAAGACGAACATTGCCAAGCTAGGTGGCGTCATCGACGTCCAGAGCGAGCCTGGCATCAACACCAAGTTCACGGTGACCTTGCCGATCACGCAAGCGATCATCAATGCGCTCATCGTGAAAGTGGGCGATCAACAGTTCGCGATTCCGCTCGCGAACGTGCAAGAGGCCGGGCAGCTCGATCCGGAACAAGTGCGCATGATCGATGGTCGTGAAGCGGTCACTTGGCGCGGCTCGACGCTTCAGCTTTGCAACCTCGCGCGTCTGTTCAGTCTCGCCAAACCGCAGGATCCGGACGCAGCGGGCGCGCACGAAACGTCTGGATCGGCGCAACAGGAGGTGTCTCCGGCGCGTCTCGGCATGCGCAGTGATAGCTCGCGTCACGAGCACACCGGCATGTTCCCGTACCGTCCGGCGAAGAGCACGCCGCTGCCTGCGAAAGTCTCGTCGGGGCGGCGCAAGAAACGTAGTTACGTCGTGGTCATTTCGATCGGTGCGCGGCGTCTTGGCGTCGTGGTCGATCATCTCGTTCGACCTCAAAACATCGTCATCAAGGGGCTTGGACCGAGCCTCAAGAACATCGCGGGTTTTACGGGCGCAACCCAACTGGCCGATCAACGCATCGCCCTCGTGCTCGATGCTGCCTCGCTGATCGAGGAAATGTTCGCGCACAACGATCGAGCGCGTTTGGCGCATGGAGGCGGCACGCATGGCATCTAACCTCGTTCGTCGTGGCACCGCGCCCAACATGCCCGCGGTAAGTGCCAAACGTGGCAAGAATCAACAGGATCGCGGCCCGCACACGACCTATCTCGCGTTCCGCCTCGCCGACGATGTCTACGGCGCCCCGTTGTCGCTCATCCGCGAGATCCTCGAGCGCAAACCGCTCACGCCCGTGCCTCGCGCGCATCACTCCATCATGGGCATCATCAGCAACCGCGGGCAGCTCATCACCGTCATCGACCTGCGTCGTCGTTTGCGACTTCCGGAACGTGAACAGACGACCAAGGCCCGGATTCTCACGACAAACCCCATGGGTAACGAGCTGCTCGGCCTCTTCGTCGACGAAGTTCTCCAGGTCTACAAACTCGCCGAGAGCGAAATCGAATCCACCGCCACGGCGCTTGGTGGCGAAGTTGCCGGTTATATCGCCGGCATCGCCCGCCCGACGCAGGTGGAAGCACCGAGCGTCGTTCGAGGCAGCAAACGCGCAGCACCCGTTCAACAGGAAGCGCCCGTCATCATCTTGCTCGATCTCAAGCTTATTCTCGCCTCCTGATGAGGTTTGTCGTCGAGAACAACACCGAGGCCCCCAATGCCCCTCTATGGCCATACACATCGCGCCGACCCTCATAAGAGCCTCGTCGAGTTCATCGTGGGGGACGTCCACTACGCCATCGGAATTGGTCAAGTCCGCGAGATCGTCAATCCACTTCCCGTGACGCAACTGCCCCACACTCCGCCTGAAATCTCTGGCGTGTCTGATCATCGTGGTGACGTCATTCCCATCCTCGATCTTCGCGCTCGTTTCGGCTTGCCTCCCATTCCACCCAGTCGCTCGACGCGCTGGATTCTCGTCAACGCCGGTGTGCGTTTGGTCGGGCTCGTCGTCGATTCCGTACCCGGCGTGTTCGGTACCAACACCGACGAAGTTCGTCCCACGCCCAAGGTTGGCGCTGGGCGTGACGTCCGCGGCATTGCTGGAGTGACCAACCACAACGGCTCGCTCGTCTTCGTCCTCGACATCGAGAAGTTCACCGAAATCGTCGACGACATTGCCGACATCCTGCCTCCTTACGACGGTTGAGGAGTTTGCCGTGACAACCTCGCAACCTGCCATTTCCCCCGAGCTTCTCGCCGCCGCTCTCGATGCGTCGGACGCTGAAGAACGTAGGCAGGCCACGTCGCTCATCGGCGAACTTTTTCTGCACGACGCACTTCCGTTACTTCTTCGAGCGCTCGGTGATTCCGATTGGCGCGTACGCAAAGAAGCCACTCATGTATCGCGTGCGTTTGTCCCGGCACCGCTACTCATCAGCGCGATGATTGGCGTCTTCCAGTCTGGCGATGACGTTGGCCTCCGTAATGCCGCCGTCGAAGTCCTGGCGAGTTGTGGGAACGGCGCAACGGCACCTCTCGCCGCGGCCCTGGGACGTCTCGATGCCGATGGCCGCAAGCTCGTCGTGCAAGCCCTCGGAGCGACGCGCGATCCTCATGCCCTTTCGGTTCTCGCTCGCGCGCTCGACGACTCCGACAGCAACGTCCGACAAGGCGCTGTCGAAGCCATCTCGCGGCTCGGTCCACTTGCGCCGGCCGAAGTGCAACGACTGCTGCTGCTTTGTTTGGGCGGCGATGATCCGTTTGCGCAACATGCAGCTCTCGAAGGCCTCAATGCGCTTGGAGCGGTCGTTCCGTGGCCAAGGCTCGAACCGCTGATCGCACACCCGACCCTTCGCGCCGTTGCACTTGCGTCCGCGGCGCTTGCCCAGGATCCCGAAGCGCCGGCGGCCATCACGCGTACGCTTCGGTCAGCGCGAGGAGCGGCCTTTACGCAAGCCATGGCGGCTTTGGCGCGGCTGGCTGAAGGACCGCTGCTTCCACACGTAGCGGCAGCGCTTGCATCCGAGGGACCGCAGCTTGGCGAGCGCCTCGTGCAGGTCGCGACGGCAACGACCGATCCGCAACATCAACGCGCTACGGCGCTGTTTCTCGCGGCGACGGCCGGTGCACCGGGCGTTGTGGACGCTGCAGCGTTCGCGCTCGAAGACGAAGCCTTTTACGAGTCGGCCGATCGTGCTCTTCGCGTGCTTGGTCCGAAAGCGTGGCCCGAGCTGGCGACACGTATTGCTCCTTTGCCGCAGACGCATAGGTTTTCCCCGGAAGTGCGTGCGGCGCTCATTGAAGCAGCCACGGTCATTACGCATGCGCCGAGTGTTACGGAATCGTCGACAGCTCTTTTGCTCGATGCATTGCGATCGGCTGCGAAGGAAGAGGATCGTCACTTGACGACCAGCGCATTGTGCGCATTGTCTCGCCTGGGTACTGCGCAAGATCTCGAATTCGTTCTACATTTTGCAGGGTCATCGTCCAAGCCCATTGCATTTGCGTCCGAAGCGGCGCTTTCGGTGCTCACCAGCCGTCATCCCGAGGCTGCGCGACAATTGGCCGATGCTTTCGTTGCTCGTGCTGGCGTGGGCAATACGGACGAAACGTTTGCCGCGGTCGTCGTTCTCGGTGCTTTGGCGGCTGTTCCAGGTGCGTCGGGACAACCTTCACGACCAGCGGACATCGTTTTTCTCACGCGAGCGGCCACTTTGGAGGATACGCGTATTCGTCGTGCGGCCATTGAAGCCATGGGCAAACTGGATGGCTCGTCCGCATTCGATGCGCTTTCTCTTGCGCTTACCGATGAAACCCGCGAAGTGCAGCTCGCCGCGGCCCGAGCGCTGGGCAGGTTGGGACAATCGGCGTGTTTTCACGATTCCGAGGGACTTACCATTTCGCTTCGGGCGGTCATGGATGTCGTCAGTCGATCCATGGATCCTGAATTGGTCGCCACTACAATTCGCTGCGTAGGCGAAGACTTGACCATTACGGCTGGCGACGAGGCTTCGGCCATTGCTACGAAAACGTTGATCGACGTGTTTGCTCCGCTCGCTCTGCAATCCGATGCCGTCGTCGCCATTGCCGCCGTCGAATCGCTGGGTCGATTGCCTTTGGGCACCACCGGCCGTCAATCTTCGCTGGCGGCGGCTCTTGCGCATCCCGACGACGCGGTCGTCAAAGCCGCGATGCTCAAGCTCGACACGAGCGGCGCGGAGGGCGGTGAAATCGTTCAATGTCTTGATCACCCGTCCCACGACGTTCGACTGCTAGCGGCCGAAGTATTGGCGGGCAGTGACAATCCGGCATTACGCGAGCACGTTGCTGAACGGACGTCGATCGAGCTGGATTTGAATGTTCGCGACACTTTCGAGGGCGCTCTTTCTACTGTGCGTTGGCGCGGAGAAAGGACCATGGGCGGATCGTGATGCGCGTTTCCGACGAGATTCGTTTGGCGCCGGATGAATACCGGCTCTTGCGAGATCTCATCAATCGACATTGTGGGATATTGCTCACGCCCGAGCAGCGGCCGGTGATCGAGCGGCGTTTGCGCGAGCGGCTCAGCATGTTGGGTCTCCATTCGTTTGGCGAGTATTACCAGTTTTTGCGTTCTCCCGACCGTGGCCGAGCCGAGCTGGACGAGGCGATTGACCTGGTGACGATCAACGAAACGTATTTTTATCGCGAAGATTATCAATTGACGGGTTTGCAGAAAGAAATCATTCCACTTTTGCGGAATCCACCGATCAATCGCACGAATTTTTCATTTTGGAGCGCCGGCTGCTCGACGGGCGAAGAGGTTTATTCGATTGCGATTACCGCCCGGGAAGCGGGTTTGACTGGCGGAAACGACGTTCGAGTATTCGGCAGCGATATTTCTCGTAAATGCATTTCTCACGCTCGTCGAGGCATTTACGGCCCAGCTTCTTTTCGTACGATGCCTTTGGACCTCAGACGAAAGTATTTCCTGGAACGATCGAATGGCTCGCACGTCACGGAGGAGCTTCGTTCGTGGTGTCATTTTGGTCATTTGAACTTGCTCGACCCGGTCAAGGCATCGGTCGTGGGTCGAGTCGACGCTATTTTTTGCCGTAATGTCCTCATTTATTTCGACGACGTTTCCCGCAAACGGGTGATTGACATGTTTTACGAACGGCTTTTGCCAGGTGGGTTCTTATTGTTAGGTCATTCTGAATCGCTTCTGAATGTAACGACTGCGTTCGAACTCGTGCATCTGCGCGAAGATCTCGTCTATCGAAAACCGCTGTCTGCTTCGCGCTTTGCTGGCGTGCAAAATGCCAGCATTCGGAGCACCATGAGCACACTCTCCCAGAGGCAAGGGTAATCCGGTGGTCAAAGCGGGTCCGCTCCGAGTCCTCGTCGTCGATGATTCTGCATTCAACCGCAGAAACATCGCTGATATCCTCGAAGGCAGCGACGAGATCGAAGTCATTGCCAAAGCTTGTGACGGCGAAGAAGCCCTGCGTCTTGCCCTCGCCCTCAAACCCGACGTCATCACGCTCGACCTCGAGATGCCAAAAATGGATGGTTTTACCTTCCTGCGCATTCTCATGGTCAAGTTGCCGATACCGGTCATCGTCGTTTCCAGCTACAGCCACAAGGACAACGTCTTCAAAGCCCTCGAGCTCGGGGCCGTCGATTTCGTCGCCAAACCGACTGGAAAAGCCGCTTCGGATGCCGCTCTTCGTCGCGAGATCCTGCAAAAAGTCTTGCTCGTTCGATATCTGCGACCGTTGTCGCCGGTGCACGTCAATATCGTGCAGCCACCGCCGCGTCCTCAGGTGCCCCCGACGCCCATTCCTCCCGCGCCCAGCCCAAATCCAACGCCTCCGCCGCCGCCTCCCGATGCCGCCGCGCAGCGCCCGCCGCCGAACATTGCCGCGCGGTTCATCGTCGGAATCGGCTCGTCTACGGGCGGCCCGACCGCGCTGCTCGATATCATCAGCCGCGTTCCCGACAAATACCCCGGCGCGATTGTCATTGCGCAACACATGCCCGACAAGTTCACTCGCACCTTTGCCGAACGTCTCGATCGCAAAAGCAATTTGCACGTCACCGAAGCCAAAGATGGCGATCTCGTCACCGCTCGCCGAGCATTCATTTGTCCAGGCAAAATGTGCATGGAAGTCGTCGTCACCACCAATCCCAGCGGCATTGGTTGGAGCGAAGTTCGCTTGCGCGTCACGCAACCGACTCCGCATGACCGGTACATTCCCAGCGCCGATCGACTCTTGCGTAGCTTGGGACCGCTTGGATCGCGTGCGTTCGGCGTCATTCTCACCGGCATGGGCGACGATGGCGTCGCGGGCGCCAGGGCCATTCGCGCTGGAGGTGGCATGGTCATCGCCGAGAGCGAAGAAACTGCGGTCGTGTACGGCATGCCTCGGGCGGCGGTACGCGCCGGTGTCGTCAACGAAAGCCTGCCTTTGCCGCAGATCGTCGACTACATCGCGCAGTTGCAGTGAGATCACACTTCCAGAGCGTGTTCAACAGGCGTCGCGAGCGAATTGGGGCTAGGGAAGCCGATACGAAGCGTACTTCAGTACGCTGAGTGAGGCTGACCGACGCGCCGATTCGCGCAGCAGCCTGTTGAACACGCGCTCAAAATTTGACCCACAGCCGCGTACAGTGACATCATCGTCGTAGGGTTATGCGCTTGTCGACTTCAACTCGAGCACTCGTCATCACCAGCGTTCTTCTCACGTCGCTGTTCGCGAGCTTCACAGGGTTTGCCCAGCCAGACCCTCCCAAGCCTGTCGCGCCGTCATCGAAGCCTCGCGCTGTTGCTCCAGCCAAACCTGCCGCGGCCAAACCTCGTCCAGTCAAACCCAAGCCAGCGGCTGCAAAACCCGGTGCGGCCAAGCCTGCCGCGGGAAAACCTTCCAAGCCTTCTGCAGCACCGCAAACGCGCAAGCCTGGTGAGCCTCGCGAGCCCGACGAAAACGCCCGTCGAGTCATCGCTGGTGTTCCCACGTCGCCCCAAAAGATGCTCGAAGAGTCCGCCGAGCTTCGAGCGTTACGCGAGATCGATCTCGCTCTTTTCTCTGTGGCTCCGAGTTCCGGCTCGCCGTGGCCTTCTGAAGAGCCACTGCGTCTCGATCGCGATTCACCGCTCCTCGTCGCGTCTGGCTTGCCTCCGCAAGCGCCGCTTCCGCCTCTTCTTGCCGCCGCACCATCGAACGACCTTTCTTGGCTACGCAAGCTCGAGCTGCCTGACATCCCCGTTCGTTGGGACGTACGCGTCATTCGTTACCTCGAGTTTTACAAGACGAACCCTCGTGGCCGGTCCATGGTGGCTGGGTGGGTCAAAAAGAGTGGCCGATATGGAGCATTCGTTCGTCGTACGTTGCGCGAGCAAGGCGTCCCTGAGGATGTCTTTTGGTTGGCGCTCGTCGAAAGCGGATTTGATCCTTCCATTCATTCGCCGGTTGGCGCAGCGGGTCTTTGGCAATTCATGCCCGAAGGCGCGCGCATTTACGGATTGACCGTCGATCGTTGGGTTGACGAGCGTCTCGATCCGGAACGCAGCACCATTGCGGCGGCTCGATATTTGTCCGACTTGCGCAAACGATTCGGCAATTGGGAGCTGGCGTTTGCCGCGTACAACATGGGTTATGGTGGGCTTTTGGCGGCCATTCGTAAATATGGCACCAATGACTTCTGGGAACTCGGACGCCTCGAAGCCGGTTTGCCTCTTGAAACCGCGCTCTACGTTCCCAAAATTCTCGCAATGGCAATTGTCGCGAAAAACTGTTCGGTATTCGGATGTGACGGCATCGAACTGGATCAGGCCCTCACGTTCGATAAAATAACGGTGGGTGCCGGTGTTGCGCTCAAGACCGTTGCTAATGCAGCGGGTGCCGACCCCGAAACAGTCGCCGCGCTCAATCCGCAATATCCCATTGGTCGCACGCCTCCGCTTCCCGCGGGCGTCGAAGGCCCCGCTGCGTATGTCGTTCGAGTTCCCGCGGGCACGGGCCTTGTCGCGGCGAAAACTGTGGCGGCATTATCGCAACGCGAGGACAAACTCGATCGGCATGTCGTTCGTTGGGGTGAATCTCTCGACGATGTCGCCGCGCTTTGGCATACCAAACGCAGCTCGATTCAATCGCTCAATGGTCTGCGCTGGGGTGAGCAGGCTCGTCCTGGAACGGTGTTGCTCGTTCCTTCCAATGGTGCATCCGCGCCACCGAAGGCCGAGGTTCCGCAGGAAAAACCCGTCGTCGTCGTTCCCGCGGAAAAATTTACGTATCCCGACAAGCGCCGCGTTTTTTATCGCGTCGTAGCCGGTGATTCGCCCCGCGAAATCGCTCTCGCGCTCGCCGTTTCGCTCGGCGACCTTTGCCGCTGGAATGCGATCGATACCTCGGCCGCATTGCATGACGCAATGGTGCTGCAAGCATTCGTCCCCAAGAGCGCCGCACTTTCTCAAGCGCTCGTCACCGAAGAAGAGCACGCGCGCGTGCTCGCCGTAGGATCGCCCGAGTTTTTCGATCACTTTGAAAGCCTCAAAGGCCGAAAACGAATTGAAGTCGTCACAGCTTCCGGAGACACGTGGCGAGGTTTGTCCAAGCGGTATGGGCTCAGCTTGGGAATGCTCGAAAGAATAAATCACCGTTCTCGTTCGAGCGCGCTCGTCCCCGGTGAAAAAGTCATTGTGTACGTCGCGGCAGCCAAGCCTGCGGCGCCCACCAAATCGCCTGCGGCTCCTGCGCCTGAAAACGAGCAAATCGAGGAAAAGCCTGATCGCCCGTTGCCCGTCGAACTCTCCGAGGGCGAAACAGCCGTCCCGACTGAAGCGGCAGGGGATTCTACGCCGCCCAAGGAATCAGTCCCCGCGCCCGACGCTTCAGCCTCCGGTGAATCGAAAGACGACTCGGCGCCCACCGTAGTTGCAAAAGACGTCAAAGAGCCGCCAGCTTCCACCGCTGCTCCTTGACGGTATTTTTGTGGAGCCAGTGCGCCCGCTCCAACAAGCCGACGGCCTGCGTCTGCTTTTTGCTCCCCTCTCGACTTTTCTGATGAGAGAGGCGGCGAGGCCTAGGTTTGTCCGTTTCGAACCAAGCTCCCGACGTGCTCGAGTTGAGTTGGTCCGCGCAGGACATGCGAGTGTTGCTCGAGTTTCTGCGCGTTGCGTTGCTCGACGGATTGTTCGAAGTTACGCCGCCCGAGAAGCTTGTTCTTCGGCGTGGGCTTGCGCGTTCACCCATGATCGTTGCAGCTCCAACTACCACGTGGCGTCAAGATCTCGACGTTCGCTCGTCGTTGTGGCATCCATCGACTTGCTCATGAGTGACGCAAAAAGTGACAAACCCCTCGCGATCGCAGATGAAGAAGAACCCCTCGAAGACGTGGACGAGGACGTGGACGAGGAAGGTGAAGAGGACGAGTGCGACGATGAAGACGACGAGGAAGCCGTACCTTGCGTCGTCGTCGGTCGCCTTGCGGATCTTCGTGGCTTTGGCGATCCCGCGGTGTTACGCAAACACGCCGAACGGCCCGTGTGGTTCATGATTCAAGGCGATGCTGAGTTCGTCACGCTCTTCGACAAGCATCCGGAGGGGCGCGTTGCTCCGGCGCTCTCGCGATCCATCATGGACATCTTGCGCTCGTTCGCGGATGTGCAGAGCGATGCGCTTCAGTTGGTGCTTGGACCGACGGATTCGCTCGAGTTTGGGTTTCACGAACGCGCGTCGCTCGACGACGTGGTTGAAGCGTTCGAGGACGATGGTTTCGACGTCGCGCTGGTGCTTCGTGACGGCAAGGTTGTCGAGGAGCTCGAAGAAGAAGATTGAGAACGGCTGACTTGGGCAGCTCGTGGTTGCTTCGTTATCGAGGTGACGAGTGAACTTTCCTCCGCCACTTTCTTGCCCTGCGCTCGATGTGTGGATCCAGGCTTTGATGATCGGATAACTGTTTGCTTTCTGCTGAATCTGTCGCTAGGTAGATTTTTTGCGTCAAAAATTTGTTCCCACGGGGGTCATCCGGGGGACAATGGCTGCGGTGACACCTTCTCACTTCTTGCGGGAGCGATCGCGTAGCAGCAGCCGTTGGCTGTGTCGGGGCTCGTCATTGGCTTGGAATTTGGGGGCGTTTTTGTGCTTCCGATCTGGTTTCACGAGTGGGCATGCGGCAGGAATGAGTCAGAAGAACGATGGTGGGGGTTTGGTGTCGCGGTTCAGCCGTGATCTCGGGGGCGCTTCTCATCGGCGCCGGTTGGGTCGGCAGGTGAGGGGCGAAGATCAATGAATTTCGCGTGTGGTCTTTCTTTCAATAATAAACGTATGCTTGCATCACCGCACAAATGTACACGTCGCGTCATACGTTCCGGCGGAAGATCGCGTGTAACTGGAATCTGGATTGGTCAGCTCGGGGCCCAGACGAAAAATTCGCACGTGGATTTTGCCGTAAATCGAAGCGTTTTTCGATCTTTCGAAAGATCCACGCAACTTCGAATGAATTTTCTTCGCGTGTCCGGCAACTGTTCTGTTACCGTGAACCATTGTCACAACGCGTCCTCACTACGACGCACCGCTTCCTCAGGGATGCTGAACCTACGGAGAGGATGAGTCATCGTGATCACTTTTCCTTTGGCTTTCGGCTTTCATTCTAGGCGAGGTGACTCATGAGTCGACATGCGACACATGAAGGCAGCAGCTTTCGTCGTCGGTTTCTTGCATTGGCTGCGTTGACGGCCATTGCGGCTTGTGGTTCCGAAAATATTTCGGATTGGAGTTCGGACCAGGCGGAGGATCCGGAGGGCAGTGCGCTTCGTTTCATGCCGCGCCCGGTACTTCGTCCATCTCAGCCGAGGGCGAATGAGCTGCAGCCGGCTGATATTCGCAGCATTCAGGAGGGGGCGCCGGAGAGTTATCGCGTTTCCAAACTGACTGAGCGCGAATTCCAGTTGTCGAACGACGTGCATCAGTTCGTTGGAAAGCTGGATCCCAAGGGGATGGTCATTGCGCCGATTGATTCGTCTTGGTCGTGGTCATTGCGTACGACGGGGATGGGATGCGACGGGGCGGTCAAGTCGCTCGAGGAGCCGGTTATTACGGCAGAGGGCAATCGAGTTCGATACGAGCGGCCGGAAATTGAAGAATGGTACTTGAATGGGCCGCTGGGTATCGAGCAAGGGTTTGTCCTGGATAAAGCGCCGGAATGCGCGGGTCCCAAGGTCATTGAAATGAAAACGGGCGGGGATTTGCATCCCGAGCTCGTGGATATCGATGGTGATGGTCGCGGGCAGGTCGTGAGCCTTGTGCAGAGAGACGGTTCTTCGCGGCTGCGGGTATCTCAATTGTACGTCAATGATGCCGATGGCCGTTCGGTTCCGGCATGGATCACGGTGAAATCGGATACGATGTCCATTCACGTGGACGATGCGTGGGCGAAGTATCCACTGACGGTCGATCCGCTCATTGGGGTTCATCAGCAAAAAGTCACCGATCCTGACAATGGCGTTGCGGCTCAATTCGGTTATGCGCTTGCGCTATCCGGCAACACGCTGATCGTTGGTGCTCCAAAGGCAAACGATCCGCCAGGCGGGGGAGTTACGAAGACCGGCACTGCGCATGTTTTCGAGCGCGACGCTGCGAACGTATGGCAGTTTCAGCAAAGACTCGTGCCATTGCAGGTGCCTGCGCAAAATGACCGTTGGTTTGGTTTTTCCATTGCGCTTTCCGGCGACACGGCGCTCGTGAGCGCGCCTTTGGATGACGACCTCGGGGACATGTCTGGTGCTGTCTACGTTTTTGAGCGTAGTGGTGGCGTGTGGACGCAGGAAGCCAAGCTCAAAGCCAATGACGGAAAGATGTTCGATGTTTTCGGCATTGCCGTTGCATTGCAGGGCGACCTTGCTTTGATTGGAGCGCACGGGTGTGACGATAAGGGCCTGGAATCGGGCGCCGCATATCTTTTCTCCCGCACTGCCGGTACCTGGACACAACAGCAAAAAATCCTGCCCAATGATGGCGCATCCAAGGATTTGTTTGGCGCAACCGTGGCTTTGTCGTCGAATATCGCCGTCGTTGGTGCGGTTCATGATAACGATAAGGGCACGAGGTCTGGGTCGGTATATACGTTTGCCCCCAATGGCCCGGTGTGGCTCCAGCAGCAGAAGCTATTGGCGTCCGATGGCGCCGCGGAGGATGCCTTTGGTTTTTGGGCGGCGATCTCTGGGGATACGATTTTCGCGTCCTCGGCGCTTCACGATCACAACGGCATTGCCAATTCGGGCTCAGTTTATGTGTTTGGGCTTGGCCCCACGGGTTGGGTCGAGCAAACGGAGCTATTGAAACCAGCGCCGGGCAGCACGAATATCGTCGTTCCGTCGCCGCAGCCTCCGTCTCTGCCGCTGGCCGTTGGACCGCGAGCGAATGACTACTTCGGCTCTTATGTCGCGCTCGATGGGAATCGAGCGGTCATTGGTGCACAACGAGCCGAGCCTGCCGGGGCCAATATCGCTACCAACTCGGGCTCTGCTTATTGGTATATTCGCAGTGGAGGCGTCTGGACGGCTCGCGATGAATTGCGCCCGACCTTCCCGGGAGTGCAAAACGAAAACTTTGGCTGGATCGGCGCTGTTTCCGGCGATACGGTGGCCATCGGCGCTCCGTTTGCCCCGGATGAGCCGTATCCTGCCCTCCCCGATGAGCCTCCGCCCCCCCCATCTCCCGGGTCGGCTTATATCTTCGCCGATCGAAAAACCAATGGCGAACCGTGCGTAACCGATAACGAGTGTGCCAGCCAGTTCTGTGTCGACGGAGTTTGTTGCAATACGGCATGTGGTGGCGACGTCACGGACGATTGCCAGGCTTGCGCCAAGGCCCAGGGCGCGTCCGACGATGGCGTATGCACCGTGTTGATCGCGAAGACCCTTTGTCGAGATGCCTTGGGCGCTTGCGATGTGCAAGAAGTCTGCAATGGCATTGACGCGACCTGTCCCACCGACGTAAAAAAGACCAACGATATCATCTGTCGTTCTGCGATCGATGACTTCTGTGACATCGCGGAAAAGTGTGACGGCGTGACAAACGATTGTCCGGCCGATGGGTTTGCCGCAGCGGGAACGACGTGCCGACCTGGCGTTGCCGGCGGGTGCGATGTCGATGAAAAATGCTCAGGAGTAAGCCCTTTGTGTCCTCCCGACCTCGTGGCGCAAGCGGGTGAGGTTTGTCGCGGGGAGCAGGGCATTTGCGATTTCGCAGAGGTGTGCGACGGCGTGAATAATGCTTGCCCGGCCGACTTCAAAAAGCCGACAAGCTTCGAATGCAACGCCTCCAATGGCGAATGCGACCCCGTTGAGCGCTGCGATGGCGTGAGCGACGAATGCCCCGCTGACCAGAAGAGTTCTGCTGGCGATAACTGCAGGCTTTCGAACGGCGCATGCGATCCTAATGAGGTATGCAATGGTGTTTCGGATGAATGCCCGCCGGATCTCAAAGCTCCCATTGGAACGTTGTGTCGCCTGGGAGCACCGGACGAGTTGTGCGATTTCCCGGAAGTATGCGACGGCCAGAGCGACGTTTGCCCTCAAGATTCCGTGCAGCCCGCGAATACGGCGTGCCGCGTCGCCGAGCTAGCTTGTGACGTTACCGAGTTTTGCGACGGCGCCAGCAAAAAGTGCCCGGACGACGCAATTCGTGCCGCAGGCTTCGATTGCCGTCCTCAAGCCGATGGTTTGGCCTGTGACGCAGTGGAAGAATGCGACGGAATCGGCAAAGAATGTCCCCTGGATCTTCCAAAATCCGCGGGCGCGAATTGTCGTCCGTTTGCAGGTCTCTGCGACGAGCCTGAAGAATGCGACGGGAAAAGCTTCAATTGCCCAGTCGACCAAAAAACGCCGAAAGGCGTGATTTGTCGCAATCTCCAAACCGATGGAATTGGCGGTGATGGAGACGGGGCATGCGACGTGCAGGAATTCTGCAATGGCGAGAGCGTCGACTGTCCAGCAAACAAGTTTGCTACGCCCGGCACATTGTGCCGTTTCATTGATGGTGCCTGCGACGTTCAGGAAGTTTGCACGGGCCAAGGTCCTGATTGTCCCCCCGATGCGGTTCGCGCTGAAGGCGCGCTCTGCGGTGACGTGGAACCGGCGGGCGTATGCGACCTCGTCGATACGTGCAATGGCGATTCAAAACAATGCGCCGACCTAAAGGTTCCGGCAAACATTCCGTGTCGCGCAGCGGGTGCCGATCCCGATGTCGAAGCGGAATGCGATGTCGTCGAATTCTGTGGCGGCGACGATCCTTGTCCCGAGGATGAATGGGCAAGAGACGGCACTCCTTGCAGTATTGGTCGATGCCTCCAAGGCATTTGCACGGTTGACGAAGTGTCGCTTTATGGCGGCGGTCCGCTATGCAATGTCGCGGCGCCTGGTTCTTCGGCCCCGACGCGTTGGTCCCTCGGGCTGTTTGCGATTGCTCTCGGGGCTCTTCGCCGCCGATTCCGTTCGTCCTCCCGTTGAACCTCAGTTCATCCCCGCCAAACCCATCCCTTCCTAAATCCGATGCCGGATTAGGCCGCGCTGCAGCTCTGCGGAGCCAATTGCGCGCGGCCTTTCGTGCGCTTCTCGTCGGCTTTCAAGACGCCGATCGACGCTCTCGAGGCACTCTTTCCAAAGGCCGCGAAAAACAAGCCTACCCGACCCTCGTCACCGCGCTGCTCCGTTTCGTCGTGCTGCTTTTCGCCGAATCACGCCGGCTCATCCGTTCGCCCATTTCGCTGCACGAGCTGTACGGAAAACTCAGTGCAGACAGCGTTTGTCCGGGTAGTTCACTCGAGCAACGATATGACGCTTGGCCGGTCGTGTTGGACCTTTTTCGCGCTGTCCACGAATCTGTGCGTCCGCCGCTTGTCGAGACCAGCCACGCTTCTCTTTTCGATCCTGGTGCCACACCACTGCTGATTGCGCCCATTGCGGATGACGTCGTGCTTCGCGTGCTGGGTACGCTCCTCGTTTTCGACAGCAAACCGGCTGCATTCGCCGATCTCGATATCGAGCATTTGGGCACTGCGTACGAGGGGCTCATGGCCTTCGACGGATCGGAATCGGTTGCGCCGTACGATATCCACAAGCCCGTTGGAGACCTTCGCGACGTGGCGGGTGACCAGCGTCGAAAGCTCGGCGCGCATTATACGTCCCGGTCCATTACGCAGATTGTCGTCGAGCGTGCCCTTGCGCCAATATTGGCGGCTGATTCCTCGCCCGAAGCCATTCTTGCTTTGCGCATTTGCGACCCCGCGATGGGCTCGGGCGCGTTTCTTCTCGAGGTGTGTCGGTATCTCGGCAATGAACTGGTGCGCGTTTGGGAGCGTACCGGAAAAACGCCTGCTGGTTCCGTTGAAGATGTAACGCAATGGGCCACATGCCTCGTGGCACAACATTGTTTGTATGGTGTCGACAAGAATCCGCGAGCCGTTGAGCTTGCTAGGTGGTCGTTATGGCTTTTCGCGGCGTATCGTGAGGGTGCGGCGCCATTTCTCGAAACCAATCTGCGTGTCGGTGATTCTTTGGTTGGCCTGATGCGCGATCAGATCGTTGGGTCGTCCGTGGCAGGTAGGGTGCTCGAGCGGCAGCGTGATGCGGCCGATGCG
>CAZETM010000085.1:0-19427 GCA_964514885.1 uncultured Polyangium sp.
CCAAGGAGGAGGGTTGGCGAGTGATCTTATTGACGCTCGAAACGCTCCTTGGGCATCCCTGGGCTCGAACGCATATCGACGAGATTTTCGGCATGCCGAGCCTTTCCAACCACCAGCATGTCGTCAACGCGGTCAGCTACTTGGCGCGTACGCGCAACATCGAGCGCGTAGCTCCGCTGGATGACTACGACGTCGAGATGGCGGCGCATTTGCGTGAGCATCTGCGTATCCCAGGCATGGGCGAAACGACGGCGCGGTATTTCCGCGACAAACTCGCCATGCGTGCTCGAGCAAAGGACCGCAACATCGCCGTGCCGGAGTTCGTGCATGCGCTCAACGACGATCGCGTGCGGCACTTCTTGCGCACGGTGAAAGGCCCGTGGCTGCTGAAGCCGCGCTCCGACGCAGGCTCGGTGGGCATTCGCAAGATGGAGCGTGAACAAGACGCGATCGAGGCCATCGAAAAGCTCGGCGACGACAGATCGCGTTATCTGCTGGAGCGCATGATCCCAGGGCAGTTCTTCCACGTCGACAGCATCGTGGCGGAACGGCAGATCGTTTTCGCCGAAGCGCATCAGTATCGAACGAGCCTCTTCGAAGTGGTCAACTACGGTGGCCCGTCGGCAACGCAGACGGTGGATCGATCGAGCGAGCTGTGCCGAGAGCTGCTCGAGGTGAACGGTCGCGTCATCGAGCACATGGGGTTGCTTCGCGGCGTGACGCACATCGAGTACGTGCGGTCAGCAGAGGACGGCAAACTCTACTTCATCGAAGCTGCTGCGCGTGTTGGTGGAAGTCACACGTCAGACGTCGTCGAGGCCTCGACGGGCATCAATTTGTGGCGTGAGTGGGCGAAGATCGAGCTTGCACAAGGCGAGCGTGCGTATGAACTCCCGAAGCGCAGACATGACTACGCAGGGCTGATCATTTCGCTCGCGAAGGCCGAACGACCGGACACGTCGGCGTACAACGATCCCGAGGTCGTATGGCGCTCGCCTGAGAAGCCGCATCATGCGGGGCTCATCGTGTGCTCGCACGAGGTGAGTCGCGTTCAAGCGTTGGTCGAAAACTACGCGACGCGGTTTGTCCAGGACTTCACGGTCGTACTTCCGCCGACGGCCACGCGGGTTTGACAGCAAGTCAGATCTGAACCCTCGCTTCGCGCGCGTAAACGCGCGCTACCCCCCGGGATCGGGCCGAAGCCGCGTCAGATCTGAACCCTCGCTTCGCGCGCGTAAACGCGCGCTACGCGAGGCCAGTCACGATGGGGGGCTCGCAGGCGGCCCTCCAGGTGTTTTTGCTAAAGCAAAAACACGGGCCGACTGCTCTGCCCCCCATACCCCCCGGATCTAGCTAAAACCAAGTCATTTCTAGCTAGAACCAAGTCACTTGAGCTCGGTCGGTTTTCCCAACTGATCGCACAACGCCATCAGCGTCAGGATCGGGTTGCCCGTCGGACGGCCGAATTGCCAATCGGGCGGATCGAGCGCTACGCCCGCGATGTCCACATGCACGAAGGGCACGGGACCTCCTTTGAGCCCCGATGCGATGTCGATGAACGCGAACGGAAACTGATGCCCACGCGGCGTGTTCACCGATGCGAGACGATTCGACGACAGCACATCTTCGGACGCCGAACGAGGCGCCACGAACGCGTAATCCTCGCGCCGAGGTCGTGAGCGCTCTATCGGCTCGCCCCACGCCTCACCGAGTTCGTCCATCTGCTCCATGACTCCAGCGCGCTTCGCCGGACCGTTGCCAATCACGCCCGCGTAAGGCCCGAACGCGCGATACACATGCCCCGTCAGCGTCGCGATCGACATGAGCATTGTTGGCGTCGAATCATCGACGAGCGTCTTCGCTTCGGCGAGCAGGTCCGCCAGCACGAGCCGTCCTTCCGCATCCGTGTTGCCGATCCGCACACGCACACCCGATCGCGCCACGATCACTTCGTCACTCACGAACGCATTTTCCCCGATGCTGTTGCGCACCAGGCCCAAGAGACAGATCACGCGCACGGGCAACTTCGCGAGCGCCGCTGCGAGCACGAAACCAGCCGCAGAGCCAGCTCCGCCCTTGTCTCGCGACATGCCCGCCATGTGCCCATCCGTTTTTAGATCCGCACCACCCATGTCGTACGTGACGCCTTTTCCAGCGAGAATCACTGTGTATTTCGCAGGTACTTCAGGTTCGTACGATAGTTTGACCACGCACGGCCTGTGTCGCTCGACGCTCATCGATGCCCGAGCAACCGCGGCGAGCAACGGATAACCCGACACGTCGTGCTCGACCTCGACGTTGACTCCAACCGCAGCAAACGTTTGTGCACAAAGCTCTGCAATCCGCCGAGGTGCCATCCGTTCAGGCTCGGTGCCCGTAATGTCGCGACACAGCATCCGACCGCGTTCGATCGCCACGAGTGTCTCGATGCGCGTTTCATCGAGCCCCACGATGCCGATCGTTTCTGCCCCCGCAGATGCTTTGCCCGCTTCACGCGCTTCGAGCGGCTTCCACTGGCTACCCATCGCCGCGAGCGCCGCGACCTCGTACGCATGTGCAAACCGAGCAGCTCGAGGCACGATGACCCACACGAGCGGCTTCTTCGCTCCTGCATCGACCGCGCGGTTTGTCGCGGCTGCAACAGCTTCCGCCACGAAGCGCACGTCCTCCGTGTCGTCCGTGAGCGGTCCCATCGGCGCCACGATCAAACGCTCGCCAGGAAGACCCGGCGCATGAATCACCGACGGTGGACGAGGACCGCGATCGAGCGTGCGATCGGCGCGAAGTGCAGCACCGAGAATCGTGCCGATGACGCCTTCGAGCACGCCATGACTACGCAGCGGCGCGGGTGCCACGACCACGAGAGCATCGAAGGGTTTGTCCGCGAATGTGTTTGAAGTGAGTGCTCGTTCAGGGACTGAAACGAGTGACGGGGGCAGGTGGGACGACATGAGGGGCGCATCCTATGGCGCGCCCGTTATGTCGTGCAATGGCAGTGTCTTGCTTCGGTTTCAGCGCTCGACGGGCAGCTTCTGATCGTTCCAAAGCATCATGCCGCCGCGCATCGACGCCACGCGCTTGAAACCCTTCGCTTCGAGCACCAACGCTGCCTTACCGCTACGTCCACCGGACCGACAAACCAACACCACGGGCTGCTGCGGATCCCACTTCTGCGCCGCGTTTTCGACGACTCCGAGCGGCACCAGCTCCGCGCCCGCGATGTGTCCCAAAGGCCCCGTAAACTCGTCCTTCTCACGCACGTCCACGATCCGCACGGCTCCATGGTGCTCGTGTGTGAATGCAGGCTCGACCTCGGGGACGTTCACGCCCGTTCGCGAGATGGGCGCCCACGAACTCTTCGAGTCGTCTTGACCCGTCACGATCTCCGCAGGCGAAAGACCTCCCCACAGGTTTGCCGGCACCGCCACATCGATCCGAGCGGGTTTGGCCAGGACGAGGTTCTTCATGATCTCGGCGAACTCAGCCTCGGTTTTTCCTCCGCCCACGCGCGGATTGAACTTCTTCTCCTCGACCACCGTGCTCACGGTTCGCCCCTTGTAATCGTGTCCGGGGTAGACGAGCGCTTCATCGGGCAGCGTGAAGATTTGCTCCATCACCGAGCGATACAGCACGCGCGCATCACCTTGCTGGAAGTCCGTGCGCCCGGTGCCGCGAATGAGCAACGCATCGCCCGTAAACGCCATCTGTTTGTCGAGCGTCACATACGACAGACACCCATTCGTATGCCCCGGTGTTTCACGCACCTGCAGACCGTACTTCCCAAACCGAATCTCATCGCCGTGCTTCGCCAGCACGTCAGCAAACGGCATTCCCGATCGCTCACCCACGACAGACTTCGCACCAAACCGCTTCTTGAGGATCGCGGCACCCGTAACGTGATCCGCATGCACGTGCGTTTCGAGCACGTACAGAAGCTTCAGACCGAACTCCGAAACCAGCGTTGCATCGCGATCCACCTGCTCGATCACGGAGTCGATGAGCACCGCTTCTTTCGTTTCCGGATCGGCGAGCAAGTACGTGTACGTAGACGTGGCGGCATCAAAAAGCTGACGGAACAACATATTGGTTTCTCCTCACGACGAGCCCGCGTATCTCACGCGCCTCGCGCCCCCTGCTTGCGGTTTGCTACGACCTTGTAGAACGTTGTTGACGCTCTTTGCATCCGCCGTGCCACGCTCAAAGGCGCGGTTACTACCGACGTTTGCGCACCCCGCCTAACGCCTCGGCCCTCACGGGCACCGATTGTTTCACGTATGTTCCACCAAAGTTTCAGCGTGTCTAGCTCGCTGCTAACTGGCAGGCGAAGCGGGCACCTGGTTTGATGCACGAGCCCATGCCTGACTCGCCCTTGGCCGAGGTTCTGATCGTGGCGGCGCCGAGCCAACGCGGGCGAGCCGACCGTTTGTCGTCGCTTCTCATCGATCGAAACCAGCGCGTTTCACACTGGCCCGACAACGACGAGGACGAAGATCAACCGACGAAATCGCTTGGGGATGTTGCATCTCGAGCGGCGGCGGTCGTGCTTTTGGCGGATGGTGTTTTTGCTTCGGGACGCCTGGGCGATCGCACCGAGATCAATGAAACGTTCGCAAAAATCGCGGATCGCTTGATCGTCATCGTGGTCGATGAGCCGGGTCGAGTGGCCTTGTCGCTGCGATCGGCGGATGTGTTTCCGGCGCGTGGAGTGCTGCTCGATCTTCCTGAAGACGCGCGCACGCAAGCGCTCGAGCGAATCGCGATCGAAGTTTCGAGCGAAGTGGATCGATCGTTTGAGCCCCAACCAGCGAAGTTGTTCGAGGAGTATCGGTTGCTGTTCGAAAGCACCGATCGGCTGGTGCAACGACGACGTGAAACGACGCAGGTATTTTTCGCAGTGAACGCAGCGCTGTCGGGTGTGATTACGTTCTTGATCAAGGATCTCGCTTTGCCCGGACCACGTCGTTCCGTGGTCGCCGTGCCGTTGTTCATCATGGGCATGGTTGCGAGCTACTTGTGGCGACGCACGATCGACCAATACGCAGGGCTGATCGATTGGCGTTACCGACAAATCAGGCGCATGGAACGCAAAGGATTCGTGGGCAGTTATCGGATTTTTTGCCGCGAATGGGAGGCGGTCTACGCGCCTCGAAAGCCTGGTGCGTTCGCCTTTTCGGAGTTGGAGCGCGCGGTGCCGCTGGTCTTCATCGCACTGCATGCCCTGGGCATCTGCTTTGCGATCGCCATGTGGCTCGGCGTGCTGGATCGTTTGGGTTTTTGAAGCGCTAACGATCCGCGTATCGAGTACTCTCGACGCTGAGCATGCCCCCGATCCTCGACCTTCGCCGTTCGATTGATCGCAGCGTCCATCTCGTCGCACGGCTTGCGTACGCTCTGCCTCTTGCGCATCCACGACTTTACGGCGTGAAGCTCGAGCGCGACGTTCCCTATCTCGCGTCTTCCGATCCGTACCATCGACTCGACGTTTACCGCCCCATCACGACGGAGCCGAGACCGGCGGTGATGTACGTGCACGGTGGTGCGTTCTCGACGTTGTCGAAGGACACGCATCGCGTGATGGCGCTGAGTTTTGCCGCGCGCGGCTATGTTGTTTTCAACGTCAACTATCGACTCGGGCCGACGCATGGATATCCCGTGCCGCTCGAAGATGTTGCCGCAGCACTTCAGTGGGTCGAGACGAATGCCGAGCGTTACGGAGCGGATCCAACACGGATCGTGCTTGCGGGTGAATCAGCCGGGGCAAACCTCGTGACGGCACTGACGACGGCGGCGATCGAGCCCAGGCCCGAGCCGTTTGCCCGGACAATTTATGATCGTGCTCCGCCGATTCGTGCGGTGGTTGCGATCTACGGGTTGCTCGACTTGCATGACCTGCATCGATTCACGGCGCATCCGCGTCTGCATCCGTGGCTCAAGGGCATGATTGTCGATGCGGGTACATCGTACGTGGGACGTCCCATTCGCGAGCGAGCGTTTGAAGCGCCGTTGGCGAGTCCATTGCGCCTGCTTGCAGCGCCGGCGAGTAGCGACGCACGTGCTCCCCCGCCTTTTTTCGCTGCGGCCGGAACGGCAGATCCACTGCTCGACGACTCGCGTCGTTTGCAAATGGCGATCGAAGCGCGCGGAGGTTTGTGTCGGCTGGAGATTTTCCCAGGAGAGATCCACGGTTTCAATGCTCTCGTGTGGCGCAAAGCTGCTCAGGACAAGTGGCGTGCAGTAAGCGAGTTCCTGCGGCATCACGTAGGTTGAACGTCCCCACATTCGCCTGCCTCGGGGTTGTCGATTGGGGGATCGACAGGCTATAGTTTCGCGGGCTTCGTCTGCCTTGCCGTTTCTATAGCGTTCGCCCATGGCTCCTTCCGCATCAAGCTCGATGTCCGCTTCACCTCGACCGACGGACGAGGTGATGAGCGCCGACACGAATGAGCGAAACGAGGCACCCGCGACGGCAAAGCAGCTCGCCGAAACACGCGATGGCGGGTTTGACGAAGCGATCACCAGGCCCGCCGAAGGCGCGAAAGCGATGCCTTACGCGGCTGGTGAAGTCATCGCGAACAAGTATCGCTTGTCGAACATTCTCGGCGAAGGCGGCATGGGCGCCGTATGGCTCGCGCGAAACCTCGCGCTCGAGATCGACGTCGCCATCAAGCTCATTCGACACGATTACGCCAACACCGAAGCAGCACCACGCTTGCTCCAAGAAGCCCGCGCGGCTGCACGCATTGGTCATCCGTCCATCGTGCGCGTCTTCGACTTCGGAACGACCGAGCGTGCAGACCCGTTCATCGTGATGGAAGTGCTCCAGGGTGAATCTCTGGCGGAGACCCTTTCTCGCAAGGGCAGGCTCTCTGCAGTCAGCGCAGTACGCACGCTTCTCCCCGTCGCGAGTGCGCTTGCCGCAGCGCACGGCAAAGGCATCATTCATCGCGATCTGAAGCCCGACAACATTCGTCTCGTCACGGACGATCGCGGCGCGGTCGTTCCGAAGATCGTCGACTTCGGGATCGCAAAACTTCATCACGACGAATCTCCACGCGAAACCACGCAAGCCGGCGTCATTCTCGGCAGCCCGCACTACATGTCTCCCGAGCAAGCGTGTGGACGCAGCGACGTCGATCATCGCACCGACATCTGGGCGTTCTCCGTGATGCTTTACGAGGTCATCGCGGGCGTTCGGCCGTTTGAAGGGGCCAACTACAACGCGCTCATCAGCTCGATCCTCGTTTTCAATCCCACGCCGTGGACCGAGCACGACATCGACGAGCCCGAGCTGTGGATGCTCATCGACAAAGGCCTCGCCAAAGAGCCTGCAGATCGCTGGCAGACGATGCAGGAGTTTGGCGAAGCGCTGGCCAATTGGGCCGCTCAGCGCGATATCGAGACCGATGCCGCAGGTAATTCGCTCCGTGCGCATTGGCTTGCCGCATCGATGCACAGGCCGCTTTCAGAGTTCCCTTCGTCTGGAGTCAGCGCACTCGATCACGTTCGACCGCGTATGAATTCCGAGCGCGAGATTCGAATCCCGAGGGCTCCGTCGCTCCCAGACATCGTCCTGCCAAACCCATCGATCCCTGCTGAGCCGCCGAGCGTTGTGCTGTCGCAGCCAACGCCGCCGTCGAGTCTGCCGATGACCACGACGCGTTCCGAGCCACCCGCACGACGCCGTTCGCCAGCGATGTGGATCGGCCCCCTTGCGCTTGCCGTCGGCGCAATGCTCACGGGTGCGTTCATCGAGCTCACGGACAAGACGCAATCGCCGGACAACCAGAACACATCGCGGCCTGCGGCGACGGTGGATCGCACGGACAAACCAGCCACGACACAGGCCAATCTTTCGCCGCCCACGCCGACGAGTGCCCCAAGCACGGCCAGCACGTCTAGCGCAGTGCTGCCGACATCGAGTGCTGCGATTTCTGCACGCGTCGCAAGCAGTGTAGAAACGACTGCTTTGCCAGTGCACTCAGCGACTCCGCCAACCGCGTCAACCGCGGTAAAACATACCGTGACACCTCGTTCGACAACTGCCCACATTGCCAAAGACCCAGATTTTTGAGCGCATGAAGGACCCTACCTCGTCGCTCCGCTCTCTTGCTCTGCTCGCCACGATCGTGACGATGCACGCTGCGTGCTCGGTCATTGCGGACTTGGAGCTTGCGGACAAACCCGCCTCGACCACGGGCGGCATGGGGGCGGCAGGTGGTTTCGGTGGCGCTGGAGGTAACGGCGGCGGTGGTGCCGGGGGCAGCGCGACCAGCAGCAGCAGTGGCATCGGGAACGTCTGCAGCGGCGGCCCGTGCATTGCGACCGAAGCATGTTGCAAAGGCAGTTGCGTCGACCTCGAATCGAGCATCGAGCACTGCGGAAGCTGCAACAAGGCGTGCGGAGCAGGTGAGAAGTGTTGTGGCGGTGGCGTCTGTGCAGCTTGCTGTGCCGACACGGATTGCCCCAAGGACAACGTTTGTCTCAATGGAACCTGCACGCTCCAGTGCTCGCTGCCCGAGGTCGAATGCGGCACCGTATGTGCCGACTTGCAGACGAGCACACCGCATTGCGGAAGCTGTGACGACGACTGTTTGTCCGGGCACCCATGCGTGGACGGCGTATGCCAGCCCGGCTGGGTGTTGATGGGCACGAGCAATGCGCTCTCGCCGCGACAACGAGCCGCAGCGGTGTGGACAGGCTCGGCGCTCTTCGTTTGGGGCGGACTGAACGGCCAGGGCGTGCTCGGCGACGGAGGTCTGTACGACCCAAAGACCGACACGTGGACGCCGCTCAGCACGACGGATGCACCCACGGCCCGTGTCGATGCCGTAGCGGTTCTAATCGACAAACGCGTCTTCGTATGGGGCGGAGCATCCACGGCGGACGCCAATGCCGGAGGTCTCAGCTCGGGCAAACTCTACGACCTCGAAACATCCTCCTGGTCGACCATTCCCATCATTCCCCCCGCTCCTATCGGTCGTCGAAATCCGATTGCTACGTGGACGGGAACGCACGTGCTTTTGTGGGGAGGCATTTCGGGCGGCTCGCCCCTTTCCGGCGGGGCCGTGTTCGATCCGGATGCAATGCCCACTCCGAAGTGGACCTCGATGAACACCGCCAGTTCGCCATCTGCGCGCACGGGCGTGGCGTGGGCTTGGTCGGGTAAAGAGCTGCTGCTCTTTGGTGGACGTCCTGGGGGCTCAGGTGCATCCGCCGAGGGCTTTGGGTACAACCCTGCCACGAACACTTGGCGCAGCTTGCCTTCTGCGGGTGCTCCTACCGGGCGATTCGATGCATTTGGTGGCTGGACCGGCAGCGCGATGCTCGTCTACGGCGGTCGAGATGCCAACAATACGTACAACGAGGCTTTCTTGTACACTCCCACTCCGATGGACGGCCTATGGAAAGCGGCCCCGACAAACCCGCTCGGCAAGCGCAGTGCGCCGGTGCCGAAAACAGGGTGGGCACACGCCGCAAGCTCGCAGATTGTCGTCGCTGGCGGTCTCGACGAATGGCAAACGCTCCGTCACGAAGGTCAGCTATATGATTCGGCCGTGAACAATTGGGGCGCGCCGATTCCTGTTTGGACCTCGGATACCGATCATGAATATGGCGTGTGCGTCTGGACAGGCACGGAACTCATCCTCTGGAGCGGCCTCGACAATGGCGCACTGACGGCGGCGGGAGATCGTTACCGGCCTTGATGTTGCGACGATTCTTCACGCCTTTGCTGCTTATGGCAGTGCTGCTTGCTGCCGCGGATGCACGTGCGCAATCGCCGGCGGACGTGGCGCTTGCTCGCGAGCTGTTTCGTGAAGGTGCGAAGTTTACCGAGGAAAAACGCTGGAACGACGCGCGTCTACGGTTCGAGCGCGCGCTAGCGTTGAAGCGATCACCACTGATTCTCTACAACTTGGGCGTCACGTATCAGAACCTCGGTCGCCTCGTCGATGCGCTCGAATTCTTCCGCGCGTTTCTCGCCGAGATGCAGCCGAATAAAGCGGATCAGAAGGCTCAAGAGGAGCCAGCGCGCGACGCTGTTGCAGCGCTCGAAAAGCGTGTCGCCAAGCTCGACATCACCATTGTGCCGGCGGACATCGAGAAGATGTTGCTCACTGTCGATGGGATCATCGTGCCGGAGGCTGCGTGGGGTTATCCGCGATTGGTGGATCCTGGCGAGCACAAGGTCGTGGTGAAAGCCGATGGATATCGTGAAGCGACGCAGTTGGCCCGAGTGACGGAAGGGCAAAAGCTTCCAGTCACCGTCCAGCTCGAGCCGCTCACGGTACCAAAGAAAGTACCGGGTACGCCGGGCACGATTGGGCCAGACAAACCCGCGGCTCTGGTGGTGCCCACGGTGCTCTTGGCGAGCGGCAGTGCAGCGTTTGCCGTTGGGCTCACGGTCGGTTTGGTTGGAGTTCAAAAGGCTTCGGATGCGCCCACGCGCGATGGTGAAGGCGCCACGAGCGCGCGACGATTGGCGCTCGCGGGTGACATCGTGGCGGGCATTGGGATTGCCTCAGCCGGAGCGGGCGTGACGCTGCTGCTCATCGACAAGTTTGGAAAACCAGCCAAGCGCTCCGCGAAGCCTGCATCTGTGTGGGTTGCACCTGTTGTGTCGATCGACTCGGTTGGTTTCGTCGGTCGTTTCTGATCCAGCGAAATCTGGTAACATCGCGCGTATGCGCCGTTCTCGACTACGCGCCGTGCTTGCGCGATCCGCTCGTTCCTTCGTGTCGTTGTCGCTCCTCGTAGGGCTTGCCGCATGCGGTGCATCCGCACCTCCCGCACCGCCTCCTACGACGCCGGGTGCGCTTTCCCCGGCTCCCCCGAAGGTTGCCAAGAAGCCCAAGCAGCAAGCGACTCCCGCGAAAACGGACGTGCTCACGCTCGAGGCGCTGCTCGACGTGCATCGAGCCTCCGGAGCTGCGGCGATCGGTCGAGACCGCTTCTTGTTTCTCTCGGATGCACCTGGAACGGCTCAAATCCACGTCGGAACGCTGGGTGGCAGTACGCAAGTCGCACCGGTCAAGCTCACGTCGTTTCCCGATCGCGTGAACAGCATGCGTGTGTCGCCCAAGGGCGATGCAGCCGTGTTTTTGAAGGACGTGGGGGGCGACGAGAACTTCCAAATCCATTGGCTCGACATCACCACGGACAACAAGCCGGAGACACATCGAGCGCTCTCGAGTTTGCCCAAGGTCAGGCACACCCTTCCCGTCTTCGACGAAGCGGGTGCTCGTATTGCGTTTACGTCCAACGCTCGCAATGGCAAAGACTTGGACGTTTACCTCGAACCGGCCAATGCGAAAGCCGAGGAATTCGAGAAGAAACCGTTCGTCGAATTCGTTGGCAGCACTTTGATCGCAGACTTTGCGGGCGATCAATTGATCGTGCTCGAAGCGCATTCCAATGTCGATCACGACATTTGGGTGGTCGATGCCAAGAAAGGCACGAAGAAGCTGCTGACCAAGCACAAGGGCGACGAAGCGTGGGCGGCGCCGCGATTTACCAAGGATCGCAAGGCCATTTTTGCGCTCACCGATCGCGGACGTGAATACATGTCCCTCGTGGCGCTCGATATCGCGAGCGGAAAGGTCACGCCCGTGCTCGCGGGCGATCACGATATTCATGCCATGGCGATGCCCGTCGCTAATGCGGCAGGCCCGCTCGCCAAAGCCGTGGAAATCGCCGTCATTACGACAAATGTCGACGGCGTCGATCAAGTCTCGATCGTGACGATGGACGACAAACGCAAATTGGTGCAACAAAAGCCGACGGAACTCAAAGGCGTCGTCACGAGTATGGACGTCACGTCGACCGGCGAGGTGGCATTCGTGGCGATCGAGCGTTCCTCGATGCCGACGGAGATCTTCCGATTGGATATTGCCTCCGCGAAAGCCGAGCGAGCGACGTTCAGCCATCATGCCGGCATTGACGAATCCAAGCTTGTCGAGCCCGAGCTGCTCTCGCTGAAGAGCTTCGACGGGAAAACTGTTAGCCTGTTTTATTATCAAAAACCCCCGGCTGCGGGCGAAAAGCGTCCGGTCATCGTGACCGTGCATGGCGGTCCCGAAGCGCAGGCGCAACCGTATTTCAATCCCGTCATTCAATACCTCGTGCATGCGGGGTACGCCGTGGCTGCGCCCAATGTGCGTGGATCGACGGGTTATGGCAAAACCTTCGCGCACCTTGATGATGTCGAGAAACGCGAGGATTCCGTGCGAGATCTTTCCGAAGTCGGCAAGTTCCTCGCTGCTCGTGCCGATGTCGACCCGGCACGCATTGCGCTTCATGGTGGCAGCTATGGTGGCTACATGGTACTGGCAGGCCTGACGCTGTATCCCGATCAATGGGCTGCGGGTGTGGATATCGTAGGGATCGCCAATTGGCGCACCTTTCTCGAACAAACCGCGCCTTATCGTCGCGCGCTGCGGGAAGCCGAATATGGATCGTTGGCCAAAGACGGAGCATTCCTGGACAAGGTCAGCCCCATTCACAAAGTCGACAAAATCAAAGTGCCGCTCATGATCATTCACGGCACGCGTGATCCTCGAGTTCCTATTGGCGAAGCAAAGCAAGTTGCCGAAGCCTTGCAAAAACGCGGTCTGCCCGTGCAGCTCATGACGTTCGAGGACGAAGGTCATGGTTTGGCGAAACGAAAGAATCGACTCGTGGCATATCCCGAAATGGTCCGGTTCTTGGATAAACACGTCAAAGAAAAGGCCGCCAATCCTGCTCCGTAAGCGCCTTGCGTATTCCCTTTTACTGCTCGGCCTTTCTGCTTGCACGCGGGAAACCTCCGAGCAGCATGATGCCGGCTCCCCTGCCCCGCCAGCATCGAGCGCTGCGCTGCCAATAGCTTCGGCGCCCATTGCAGTCCCTCCTCCGCCAACCTTGAAACTGATTGCCGCCGGTGACGTCAGCTTTGGACGTCTCGTCGGGCAGATGCTTTTGCGCGAGCCGGACCTGGCGCTATTTGCCTCGATGGAGCCGCTCTTTCGTACGGCCGACGTACGGTTCATCAATCTGGAAGGACCGATCAGCGATCGCGGCACGGAAACCGTATCGCCGCACAACAATCTCGTATTCAACGGTCCGCCGGCGGCGGCGCGAGTGCTCTCCCGCGCAAAAATCGATATCGTCTCTACGGCGAACAATCACGCCTGGGATTATGGCCACAAGGGGCTCGTCGAAACGCTCGAATGGCTCGACAAGGAACGTGTACTGCATGTCGGGTCGGGTAAAACCTTGGCAGAAGCATTCGAGCCGGCGATCATCGAACGAAACGGGTTTCGCCTCGCATTCGTGGCGATCAACGACATCTGGAACCAGAAGCACGTTCCTGGTCACTCGGCACGTGATTACGTGGCCGGCGCGAAAACCGACGATGTCGTGCGCTCCGTAAAGGCATTGCGCGATCGAAAAGACATCGACGCCATCGTGGTGAGTTATCACGGCGGAGTGGAATACCAGGACGAACCGTTGACGCAAACGCGCGAAATTGCCCGGGCTGCCATCGACGCGGGAGCCGATGCATTTATCGGACATCATCCGCACGTCGTGCAAGGCTTATCATTTCACGCTGGTCGTCCCATCGTCTACAGTCTGGGAAATCTGCTCATGCGCATGACCAGCGCGCATCCGGAGACGGAAATGGGTTTAGCCGTGAGGGTCGAATTCAAGCGCGGCGAGGTGCCTCGGCTTTTTGCTTGCCCGATTCGCATCTTCGGTATCGATCCGATCCCGCTCGTTTCGGACCCCCAGCGCAAAAACTATGAAGCCCGTTTCTGGAGCCGCCTGCAGGCCGTCACGCGCCGCGTTGGAAAATCGAGCATCGGACCGGCGCAGGCTGATGGTTGCGCTCCCGTCGTTGCAAACTCGCCTTGATTAACTCGATTGCCTCTTTGCATCGCACGGCTGCGGTCGTACCCTTCTTCTCATGGCTATTCGAAAAATCATGTTAGCCGGCGGCGCTGTATGCGTCGCTCTGGCCATCGCCGTTGCCGCCGTCCAACCAGGCTCCACTGCATCCGCGCAGGCCGCAGACATTGCGGCCACGCGTGCGCCTCGAGCGGCGCTTCTGGCAACTCACCCAGGCGCCGAACATACGTCGCTGTTTCTCGTCGACGTGCGTGGCGCTGCGGATCTTGCGCCGGTAACCACGTTTGCCCATCTGCCCGATGCAACCGTCCGTGCAGCGATCGTTCCTGGCAAAAGCGAGGTGTTCGCCACGGCGGACACGACGCCTTCGCGCGACATGTCGTTTAATGCGTCGCTCTTTTTCTTGCGTCCCCACACGCCGCCCGAGCAGCTCGTCGGCCGCGTCGTACACGCGAGTCGTCCGCTCGTGACGCCGACGGGTCGTGTATTCGTCTCTCGTGGAGAAGCAGGAAAAGAAGTCGAAGGGAAAATGCGCGTCGATGCTTTGACCATCGACGAAATCGATCCTGCCACGGGTCAGGCGCGGACGGTCCATCAAGCTGACGGGTATTTGCTTTACTTGGCTGGATCGGCAGGTGCGGAAATCGTTGCTTACCGCATTTTCCCGGACCACGCGGATGTCGTGGCCATCAACCCGGACACCGGGACCGCGCGTTCCATTCTGAAAAGCCTGCCGCCCTTCGCGCGTGATTTCTCGATCGACGCGCAGGGGAAATATTTGGTTTTCCAGAACCGACACGAAAGCGACAGTCGCACGTGGGTCATCGAGCGGGTCGAGATCGCCACTGGCAAAACAAACCGGTTGGTTTCGAGTCCCAGCATGACCCTTGCTCCCTTCCTTATGCCAAACGGGGGCGTTTTGTACAATCCGCCCGACAGAGGTTTATCGCCGCTCGATAGTAGTGCGCCGATTGCCGCTCCGCTTGGCTCAGGCGTCGATGTCGTGGCAGCAGTCTCCGCCGACGGTCGTTATCTCGCAGCCTTGCATACGCTTCCGAGCACCTTTGCGGTGCCGTTTGTCGTGGATATGTCGACGGGCGCAGCGCGCGTTCTGCCTGCGCCGGCGAATACGCGTGTCGTCTTGGCTGGGTTTGTCGTCGAAGGAGGTGCACAATGAAACATCGTTACGTTGTCACTACGGCCTTGGCCTTTGCTGCCCTGGCCACGACCCAACCCGCTTTGGCGTTTTGCCCGTCGTACACGGCTTCGAGCGTCAACAACAATAACAATTGCGGCGTCGAAGCAGTTGCCGGAACGAACCCCACGAATGCCGAATGGAACGCCATTTTCGATCTCGTGTCGCAAGGTCCCGTCGTCTGGGGCGACAAGGGTCCTTCGGTCAGCGATATTGGCCAAGGATGTGGCAAGCCCGAAGCTTACCACGTCGTCCCCGCTCGATTTCCGTGTGAATTGCTGAAGGGAATCACCAAAGTCGAAAGTGGCTGGCGCCAATTCTGTGTGCCCACCACGCCTTCGGATCAAGTTGGCGGCGCTTCACGAACGATCATTTCGTTCGATTGCGGTTATGGCATTGGGCAGGTGACGAGCGGTATGCACGTCGGGGAAAACCCGGGATTCGATCGCAATCGCGTGGCCGCCGATCCCACGTACAATCTCGCCACAGGAACGCAAATTCTAGCGGCAAAATGGAAAGCGACCAATTGCGTCGGCGACAATCAGCCCACCGTTGTCGAGCATTGGTATACGGCCACCTGGGCGTACAATGGCCTAGCCTATGTGAACAATCCGAACAACCCCAATTACAGCACCAATCGTGGCGTGTGGAATCCGGCGGTGGGCGGAGGCGCGCCATATCAGGAAAAAGTCTACGGGTTCATGGAAAACACGGGTGGCCAATGGGATGCTGTGCCGCTGGCATATCCCAATCGTGGCGATATTGGTGGAGGCTCCAGTCCTCCGGATTTGCCGGAGCCTGATTGTGCGTCGCCCACGGATTGCGTCAATAAGCGCCAAACCCACATCACGCAATGCGAAAAGTCGCAAGGCTCTTCCAGCTCGTCGAGCAGCGCATCGAGCGCGAGTGGCATGGGCGGAGCTGGAGGTGCCGTCGGTACGGGTGGCGAAGGTGGAATGGTCGGCACTGGCGGAATGGGAGCTGCCGGAGCGGGTGGAAATGGCGGTATTGGCGGCGGAGGGTTTGGCGGGACGGATTCGTCCGTTGGTGTTGGCGGATCCGGCGGCAGTGGTGGCGGCGATATTCACGGTGTCGTCAGTTGCGCGTGCGGCGTCATGCCCGCCGAGGACGCCTCGACGATTCCCTACGCGATTGGGCTCATTGCGTCGGTAGCTGCCGTGTTACGCCGCAGGCGTGCTCGTCACTGACAACCGAGCAGCGTCTTCACTTCGTCCACGCGCCTCGGCATGTCATCGATCACAAAGTTGGAAAGACTCGCGGGCTGAGTCGGATCGAATCGCGGCACGACATGTAGAAAGCGTGTCCCTGTATTGCCCGCGTGGCATCCGTTGCACGTATTAATGGAGAATTGCTCCAATGTCGACGCCGCAACCCCCGGCGCATTCCAGACGAAAGTTTCCGTTGGCACGATGGTGGAGCCGGCTTTGAACGGCTGGCTTCGGAACTTGACCGGAACATTGTGCGTGCCGTCTTCGATGGCTCGAGCATTCTGATTGATGAATGTCGCCAGCGTGCTCGTGCCGTTCAAGCTGAGGTCGGGCGTGAGCGCGGTCATTGCCGGGTACAGAAATCCGTCCGACTCGAGGTGGAATTCACGCAATTCCCACAGTCCACCTTCATCCAAAACCAAGGCCAGCTCATTGGTGCGTGCTTGATGTAGATCGGACCCATTCAATGCGCCAGCTCTGGCCGTGGGACCGGCAAACCGGTTGGAGATCTCTTCAAGCTTGGCGTTGTACCCGGCGCTGCCGAGGTCATACGAACCGAGCGAATGCCATAGCTGCGCCCAATTTTCCGCTCGCTGACCTTCGCGAATGGGCAGACGAAATTCAAGAATCATGGTCATCAGCAACGCTTCGCCATTGGGGCCTTTGACTCCGTACACCAGGCGCCCTTCACCGGCATCTACGCCAAAGCTCCCCTGCCGGCGCAGATCCGGACGATAAACGATGGCCAATAACTCGAACGGTGCCTTGTCCAGGTCGTATTTGCCAGGTGCGCTTCGATTTCTCCACGGCGCGAGCACCAGGGTCTCCATCTTCGTCCGTGCAGGAACCAGGGTGCCTCCGACGTTTTGATTCGTCATCCACGATTCAACCAATTTCTTGACGAATACTTGTGGATCATTTTGTCCGGCCATGACGGTCATTGCGTGACCCCACGACCAGGGTCCCATGTTCATCGCTCGGGCGTCTTTGACCACCCGCAGATCGGTGATCATGAGCTCCTTTTCCCATTCGACCGAGCAATCAGCGATGGCTTGCTCGTCTTGCGCCAACGACTCTTGATCGACGATGGCTCCGTCACTGCACCCCGCGAGCGTCATCAACATTGCAACAAGTCCCGTGGTGGACCACCGGTTCATTGTATTCCTCGCTTTCGCGCTCCGCCGTTTCGCTCCGCCCCGAACAAGCATTGGGAGCGACGGCGACTGCTCGATGAAATAGAGCCAATCACCTTGCTTGCGGCAAAACACTGCAGCCCATGGGCGATCGGACGGCGTCATTATTGTGCGGAGTGCTTCATTCGCCCAGCCTCTGGAAATGCTTGGCTCGCAATTTTTGCTACCGTTTTTCCTAGCCCGGGAGTATCATTGCCCAACGTGACCAGCCTTCGACACACTTTCGACTCCGAACGAATCTCTGCCTGGGCACATGGCAATGGTTTGCTCTGGGCGCCTTATCCCGCTGAATCTTGGTTCAGACACTGGGAGCCGTACGACACGATCTCGCCGCCTGGTCACTACGTCAATTCCGTCACGCGCATGTCGCCGCATGGTCCGTATGTCTGCGTCGAACCGTGGTATGCGTCGGAGCTGAACGACGAGCCGCTGGGTCGCGCGTTGCTTGCGTATGCGACGCATCCGTCATTGATGCATCGCGCGGCCATGCGAGTGGGCGAGCATTTCGTCACGCGCGTAGCGTTCATTGAAAGTCCGCCACCGCCCAAAGTGACTTTGGGCGATGCCGTCTGGGACGAGCATGTCGCAACCTTCGCGGCCTCGGGCTCGGAAGCCGCGCGGGCGTTTCCTCCGCGATTGCGTAAATTGCTCGCGAGTTGGGGATTTCAGGGGCATCTCGAAATACGCCCTGGTGGATTGGTGCTGTCTATGGCGGGACTACGCCCCATTGCGGAGCACTATCAACGGCTCCTGGGGCTTTCGCGCGAAGTGTTGCACGCGATTGTGGATTAACAGTCCGTTGAATTATCGTCGCGAACACCCAAAAGCTAGGGCGACGGAGCGATGTCGACCGACGATTTCGGGCGTGAGGAGATAAATCAACGGACTGTCAAAGGGCGCGGGCGGTATTATCCAGGTACCGACAGCGGAGCGACATCGGGCTTAGGCGGGACTTTCCGTTTACTGGACGCCTTTTTTCTTGGGGACGCAGGCCGCTCGAACAGCGCGTCGAACAATCCCGCGTGTCCCTCCGCTTCCGCCAACCGGGCACTCATCTTCAAAGATTGAAATGCCTTGTCCCACGCAGGCGTGAAAGCGTCGCGCTTTGCAATCGCATCGCCCCGGCTCTTCTCCCGCACCGTGAGCATCTTGAGCGCTTCGAGCAGCTTTCTTGCTGCATTTCCCGCCGCTTTTGCCGCATGCGAAGACTTTGCAGAAACGCCCGGATGACGCAAAACAGCCTTTTCGAGCACGATGACCATCTCCGCACCTTCCGCAACCGCCATGCCCTTCAACGCGCTCGGGCTGGGAACGCCAAATGATTGGAATGGTTGGCGCCGAGCAAATCCATCATTCGGAAGCGCAATGGCCAAGGCTTCGATGGTGATGTGCATGTCGTCATAAGCTGCAGCGACCACACCACGTTTGTCGTGGCAAGCCCTCGTTGAAGACTGCACACCCTGATCAACAGCCATATATTGCTGATGTACCAACTGAAACGCCGCTACACGGCTGGCAATGGGCGTGGTGTCTACCGCATCCACACCGCACAGCACCTTCGTGCCAATCTTGATCTTTTGCCCGGGCGTTTTTGCTTTGTTGAGCGTGGCCATGATTCCTCCGTAACGAGCTGTTCGGGGTTGAGCGTGATGGCTCCCCTTCATGGGTACATCGTGAGGAGCTGCCTATGAGTTGCGTGTTCCGGATGAAAAATTCATGCTGCCAGCAATTTTTGTTCGGACGTGAGTGGATCGGGGTTCCCATTCCAAAAAAATCGGGAGAGTCTGGACGAGGACAGACCTCCGTTGTGAGAGATGAACCATGCCCATTACCTGGAAGGGCCCTACCCACACGGGCACCCACCTTCCCATTCATCAAGAAGGGCCATACCCACACGGGCACCCACCTTCCCGATCATCAAGAAGG
>CAZETM010000085.1:19527-20848 GCA_964514885.1 uncultured Polyangium sp.
GAAGGGCCATACCCACACGGGCACCCACCTTCCCGATCATCAAGAAGGGCCATACTTCGGCTAAAAGGTCCTCGTTACTTCGACGTGGATCCGCGCAAAAACGCGAGCAATGCGGCGATGTCCGAGTCCTTCAAGGTCGGCACGCCCATCATGCGACCTCGACCTTTACGCACCATTTCGGCAAACTCGGAGGGATGGTCGAGAATCGAGCGATGCGCCAGCGCAACTCCCACCAGCGCACCCTTCGCCTCGGGGCCGTGACACGCGGCGCAGGTTTCTTTGAACAACGTCTCCCCACGGCGAACATCTCCACCAGCATAAACACCGTCCGCGGATTTGGAAAAACGCACGGCCACCGCATTCGTCGACACGGTGGGAATTTCGTATGGTTTGCCATCCGCAGGGTATCGCTTGGCCAGATAGTCGACCACCATATCGACATTCTCCGGAGGAATGATCGAACCCCAGCCTTGCATTTTTTTCACGACGGCCGCCCATTGTTTCGGCGTGAGGCGTTGTTGCGCTAGCATGAGTTCGTCATGGCAAGGCAGACAATCCATGGTCACCAATGATTCCGCCGTGACGGCATCGGGGGCCGCCGGCGTCGACGTCGAAACGCTGCTCGAAGGGTTCGCTGCAGAATCCGTCGCGCTCGGTTTGGTTTCATTTCGACAACCGACCCCTGCGAGGGCCAAAAGACCGATGATTACGACCAATGGTTTCATGAAACCACCTCCCAGCGGACGTCGTGCCAGCCATTCCAAAAGTAACCGCTCGGGTTCCATGCTGGAGATTCCGGCTGTGTGTTTCCCTTTGCATCCGTTGCGCGGACTTTGGCATGGAGCTGGCCCGGTTTCGATGCCGTGAAGGAATGGCGAAACACCTGCCATCTCCCAATACCGGCCTCACCTTCGAGCTTTGCATCCTGAAAGTGTGCGCCACCGTCGACGCTCACTTCGACCCTTTTGATGGGCGCTTCCCCAGAAAATGCAATGCCCACGATTTCTTGCGGACCCACCTTCGTCCGTCCGCCTTCCGATGGTTTGCCGATGATGGACTTTACCGGGAATGTCGTCAACGACTCCATGTCTTCCGATGCAACAGGCTCTCCAGGAGCGCCCGGCTTTTTGGGCATGCGGTACGCGGTTTTCATAAAAAACCCTTCCGCCTCCTCCTTGGAAACCTTGATGTCAGAAAGCCACTTGACCCAATGATCGCCTGCCCAGCCGGGGACGACCAGCCGCAGCGGCGCTCCATGCTCGAGCGTCAACGGCTCGCCATTCATGCGAATCACGCGCAAGTCGTGGACCATCTCCACCTG
>CAZETM010000086.1:0-20532 GCA_964514885.1 uncultured Polyangium sp.
GCCCCTCTCCAACTCCGCTTCGTGTCGTGGAGAGGGGAGTAAGGCAGAGAATCATAAAAGCTTCGTCTCTCCAGGCGAGATCACCACCGGCAAACCATCGCCCGCATCGAGCATCATTCGCGACTCGCTTCCTCCACGATATCCCGCCGAGCCGACGTGCAAATCCAGGAGCCGGCCCACGACACGCACGCGATCTCCTTCGTTCAGCACGGCTTCACGTACGGAAACGTCGTTCGAGGGCAAACCGCGTTCTTCGAGAAACTCAACGGTCTCCACGGGTTTGATTTCGTTTTTCGCAGGCAGCAGAACCACGACATCGGCTCGCGTCACCACGCATCGTTTGTTGTCGTCGGTCACGACGGTGAAATTCACGGCGTCAGCATCGTCGACCGGCTGTCCGCCGCTTTCGCCCACGAGACGAAAAGCGAAACAAGTTTTACCGGACAATGGAGACTGGACGTCGGTAGAAATGTCTTGCGTATCCAATTGAGCGGCTAAGGCTGCGATTTCCTGGTCATCCAGTGGAACGACGCGCCCGGTGACTTCCGCGCGCTCTTTGGTGAACGACTTGATACGCGATTCGTTGTCCACTGCAGGCGTGGCTTGGTAGCCGAACAAATAGGGCGGGTCGCAAAGGAAATCATACGCCTTCACGACGACCTTACTCATGAGCCCGGCAGCCCAGGCGACGACCCCCCAAGCCACAACATTGGTGACCGCCAGCCCCGCCAGCGATTGCGCCGTTTGCTCGAGCGTGCCCCACTTCATTGAGGGACTCTTGCCATAGACTTCCGCAACCGCCTGCGCGAAAACCACCGCCGCAATCGTAATGGTAAAAGCTGTCTTGGGCTCGTCGATCTGCTTTTTAATGAACGTAACGATATTGTCGAATGCTCGATGCATCGGATGCTGCGAAAAGTTCCGTGGGCGCGGCGATGCATCAATCGCGACGCGTAATGCTCGCCTGGGTCGAGCGACGAGCCGTTTCAAGCCCCAGCGAGCTACCGTCAGGATGCCAATCCATATCAAGAGCGGAAAACCCACCACGATGCCTGTACCAAGACAAATACCCACCGGCGCAAAGACCAAAGCCAAAGCTTGGTACGCGTTTTCAGGGGGCCATACCGTGACGAGTAGGGCTACGCTCGGTAACATGACCAGCACCAGTGCCGGAATCACCGACAAAACGATCAACCATTTTACGAGCCACGTGACCAGTGTCGTGGGTTGAACAAGAAAGGTCGCCTCGGAAATGGTCAATGCTGGCGCCGCGCAAATTGGACACTTGTCCAATCGCGCCGAATAGCGCAATCGACAGGCAGCACAGCCTTGCGTCAGATCATTGCGCACGCCTCACACCTCACCCCCGGCCCCTCTCCAACTCCGCTTCGCGTCGTGGAGAGGGGAGTAAGACTTCGCGTCGTGGAGAGGGGAGTAAGGCAGAGAATCATAGAAGCTTCGTCTCTCCGGGGTCCAATATCCACAGATCCTCTTCTTGTCCGCCTTCACGCGCCCACGCAGATCGTGCACGCTCCGGAGGCTCCGCAATCGGCTCGTCCGTCAATTTGAACGTGCCCCAATGCATCGCCACGAAATTTTTCGCGCCGAGCAGCCGAGCCGCTTTCGCCGCTTCGTCCGCGTTCATGTGCTGCGGCTCCATCATCCAACGCGGCTCGTACGCGCCAATCGGCAACATCGCCCAATCAATCGAGCCCGCACGTTTTCCGATTTCCTCGAATCGATCCCAAAACCCCGTATCCCCCGAATGATACGCGGTTCCCTCTGGGCCTTTCATCACGAATCCGCCCCACAAGCCGTCATTGCGGTCCCAAGGAAAATGCATCGACCAATGCCGCGCTGGAACCAAAGTCACTTCGACCGAGCCAATGCACGTCGTTTCCCACCAATCCAGCTCGATGACTTTCGCCGCACTGCCCGCACTCGATCGAATGACTCTCGCATTGCCGAGCGGTACGACATAGGTGGGTTTGTCCCCAAGCTTCGATATGCTCCACGGATCCAAATGGTCGCGGTGATTATGCGAAACGACCACGATATCGATTGGAGGCAATTCACCCAATGGAATGCCCGCATCGGAAAGCCGCTTCAGATGCCCCATACGCGGCCCGAGCACCGGGTCGGTCAGAATGCGCTTGCCACCCAGCGTCAGCAAAAAACTCGCGTGGCCAATCCATACCAGACTCGCCTGCGCACTCGTGATGATGTCCTTGTCGTGCGGACGACGCGTCGGAGCAATCGTCCGATCCGGGGGCGGTGAATGACCCTTCAACGGGTCGACCACCCGCCATTGAAACATATCTTTGACGCCGCGAGCAGGCTGCGTGGCGAGGTGGTTGAATCGGCCCATATAGGAAAAAACCTCAGCTCACGACACGCAAACTCTTGCCCACCAATACCTCGTTATGGCTGCCCATGCGATAACCACCGAGGTCGAGCGTCACATAACGAAACCCTTGTTTCTTGCCCGCTGCGACCATTGCATCGCGTATACCCGGCTCGGTCGCGCGTATGAGTTCCTCGAGTGACAGCTCGATTCGCGCCAGCTCCCCGTGATAACGCACGCGCACTTGACGAAATCCAAGCGCTCGCAACGCGGATTCGAACCCGCCAACCTGCGTGAGCCGTTCCTGCGTGACGCTCGTTCCGTACGGGATACGGCTGGACAAACACGCCGCGGCAGGTTTGTCCCAGATGGGCAGCCCCATCGCCGCTGCACCTGCACGCACGTCGTCCTTGGTAAAACCCAGCTCCACCAGCGGACTCGACACGCCCGCGATCTTCGCGGCCTCGATGCCTGGACGATAGTCCCCAAGATCGTCTTTGTTCACGCCGTTCAAGATCGCGGCAAGTCCCCACTCCGTCCGTTTCTCCGTTGCGATTCGGTACAGCTCCGACTTGCAGTGGAAACAGCGATCGGGGTTGTTCGCGACGTACGACGGATCGTCCATCTCGCGTGACTCGACGAGCCGATGATCGGCACCCATGAGCCGTGCGATCTCGACCGCTCCCTCTCGCTCGCTTGGCGGAAGGCTGGGAGACACCGCGGTCATGCCGATGGCTCGCGGACCGAGCACCTCGTGAGCGACGGCCAGGACAAACGCACTGTCGACGCCGCCCGAGTAACACACGAGCACTGATTCGAGTTCTGCAAGTCGCGCGCGCAGGCGGGCGAGCTTGTCTTGAATGCCGGCTGTTTGAGCCATGCGCCAAGGATGGATCACAACGCGCAACAACGGTAGCCCAACGCGGGCGTCATCCGTCTTTGCTTTGCTCCGGTGTCGCCTCCGGTGTCGCTTCCGGTGTCGCTGGTGCCGTTGGTGTCGTTGTTGGTGCCGGAGCAGCCGCAGCTTTGGGCGTGTACTCGAACACTTGCACGTTGGGCTCGACCAACCGGAAACAATTCTTCGTCACGTCGTCGCCCATCTGTCCCGTGATCACGGCGATCCAGTGCGGAAACGTTTGCGCCGCGGTCTCCATGCGCTGCCACAAACGCGGGCGCAGAGCGACCATCGCGCTGCGTGAGCCGAACTCGATTTGAAACTCCTTCCAGCCGTTCTTGGTCGTCTCGACCTCGGTGGGAAGGCTGTTGATCTTGATCGTGACCTCTAACTTACCGGACAGCGCCATGGCAGCCTCCGTACGCACCACGACGGTGCCTGGAACCGGCTCGAAATACAAGGTGTTGCGGCTGCCTTTCAATCAGAAGCACCGAGCTACTTGCGGCGGAAGGCCGGAATAGGACACGCTGGGGCCGCTCATGAACCGGAATCTCGCCCGACCTGTCCGCTCTTCACTCGCAACTTCCATGGCGCTTTTCGCGAGCTGCGCAGCGCTCGTGACGATGGGATGCACGGATAACCGCTTGCCTCCCGTGCCTGTGCCCAAGGCCGAGTTGACGAGCAGTTTGCCCAAGTGGTACCCCGAAAAAGCGTGGACTGCGAAGGAAGGCCAGAGCCAGATCTACATCCAAGGCAAGATCGTTTTCGACACGGGCAAGGCCACGATCAACAAGTTCGGCGAGAGCGAGAAGGTGCTGAAGACGCTCTTGACGTTCTTGAAAGATCACCCGGAAGTCACGCGTGTTCGCGTCGAAGGACATACGGACGATCGCGGCGACGAAGACAAGAACCAAGAGCTGAGCGCGCAGCGAGCGCTGTCGGTGTGCAACTGGCTCGTCGACAACGGCGTGAACCACATGCGTTTGCTTGCGGTTGGCTTCGGTGAGCAAAAACCTTTGGGCCCCAACGAAATGGACGCGTGGCGCGCGGAGAACCGACGCACGGAGTTCCACGTTGCAGAGGTCGAAGGCAAGCCGTACCTCGGCAAAGATCCCACGGCGAGCGGGATGGTGCTCGACGTTCCGAGCCTCGAAGAGCGCAAGCTCGAAGAAGAGAAGCGCCGGAAAGGCCAGCCGGCGCCGGTTGTGCCGACGCTCAAGATCAAGCCGACGGGCAACCAAGTGAAGCCGGTCGAAGGTCGCAAGATCGAGCTTGACCCGACGCAAGGTCAACCGAAGAAGTGAAGTTTGTCCTCACGAACGTTTGTCCGATGCTTTGAGGATGAATGATTGTGATCGTTTGTGTACAAACAGATTGCTCCTCACCCCCTTGGCCCCCTCTCCAACTTCGCTTCGCTCCGTGGAGAGGGGGAAGAAGAGCGAGCTAAATTCTCCACTCGGCGAGGACCTCGGCTCGTTCGATGTGGATGAGCAGTACGCGTCCACGGTCGTCGGCGAGCACGAGCTTGTTGCCTTGGAAGCGCATGCTCACCCAGGTGGCGCCGTCGAGGTTCACCCGTAGGCGAGACGTTTTCGTACGCAGATCAAAAACGTCTACGGCGCGACCGTCGTCGGTCGGCGCGGAGAACGCGGCGAACGGTCCTGTGTGTTGAATGGTTACGCCCAATTTATGCAGCGGCGCTAATGAGCCATCGCCGAACCGACTCCATTTCCCATCTTGCGAGTTGCGGATCGCGGGTTGGAACAGTTGAGCTTCGTCCGGCCGCCACGCGGCCGTTACGCCGTCGCACGAAAGGCACTGAGAGATGACCTCGGGGGTTTTCAAATCATCCACGGGGCGTCTTTGGCGCACGCGGAATGAAGGCAGCGCGATGGTCCAGATTTCGCTGCCCAAATGAAGACACGCCGTTTCGGCTGACCGCGTAATGGCGAGCGGTTCCGCGTCTTCTTCAGACACTTGCCAGATTGCTTGGAAAGAATCCTCGAGCGCGTCGATCGCATAAACGGTTCCTATGTCCGCGACAAACCACGTCGATCCATCGAAGTTTTTGGCGAAAGTTTGCAAGGCTACGTCCATCCAATGACGAGCGCGTTTTCCGACCAAATCGATGCGCGCAATGCGATACGCGTCTCCGCGCCTAGCCAGAGCGAGCGCGCGATCACCGTAATCGGACATCACGAGTTGATCGGCCGGTTGATTGAACTGGACGACGGTTTTTCCTTCGCGTGACAATAGGCGAACGCCTGCTTCGCCGAGGGCAACGAGCACGCGGCCATTCAACGCAACGGCGGCGTCGCAAACGGGCATCGACCCGACATCCGCAGCGCTGCGCGTAATGACGCGTTTTTCCTGTGCAGGTTTTCCCTGCGGCTCCACTTGCACGCGTTCGGGTTTGACTTCGCCCGTATCGGCAAACTGTGACGCATTGCCGAGCACATCGACGACGATCATGGCCAAGTTGTCATGGGCGCCGGCTTCGTAGACCTTGGTTTTCAATAAATCGCAAGCCGCCCGTGGTGTATTGACGGAAAGGATTTTCGTCAATTGAGGCTCTTCGAGCATGCCGTGCACGCCATCGGTGCACAGCAAAATACGGTCATTCGAGCATAACGACACGCGCCAGAGATCGACTTTCGCCGTCTCCATGGTACCAATGGCCCGCGTAATGATGTTCTTGTGCGGAAAATCTTTTAAATCTTCGGGCAAGGCTTGTCCGGATTCGAGCAATTCGCGAACGAGTGAATGGTCCTGCGTGATTTGAACGAGCTGATGATCACGGTAAACATACGCTCGCGTATCGCCAACTTGAGCCGCCCATAAAACATCGCCCACGAGCCAAGTGGCCGTGATGGTTGCTCCACAACCGGCGTATGAGCGATCGGATTCGGTCGCCTTTTTGTAAACGGCTGCGTTTGCTGCTTCGACCGCTGCAACCAGGATGGAACCGATAGCGTCGAGGTTTGGCGCTGCGCTTTGAATGTATTGGGTTACGGTGTTGAAAACGAGATTGACGATTGCTGAAGCATCTCGTCCGCCCAAACCGTCAGCTATGACAAACAGCGCTCCATCGGCTGGCAAGGGCCGTTCTGCAAGGTCGTGGGCGAAGGGAGTTACTCGACCGTTTTCGACCAGCGCAACCAGATAGCCATCTTCATTGACGGTGCGCTGCAAACCCGTGTCCGTCCGCGCCGCAACGCGAATACGAACCTTTTTAGCCCGCGGCTTCGGCTCCGAAAAACCGCGCAAGTCCGCACTGAGCACTTTGTCATCGGCTGCTTTGGCCAGGCGATCGACGAGCGATTTTGCATCGCGCTCGTGCGCCGCAGGCAAGAGCGCTCGCACGCACATACGCGCGAGAATGCGCATGGTGGGCTGAGGACCGTGACTGAGCACGGCTTCGCCCAACGTATGCCATTGCTCGAACGATTCGGCGGAATCGTCTTGGGGCAAACTGCGTACGAGTTTCACGACGGAGTCGAAAGCTTCGGGCATCAAGTTGGCTTTGGCAGCCAAAAGCATCAGACCGCCAACGCCGCCGATTTCGATTCCTCGGTCAATCCAATCGCGAGCGAGACTACGCGCTTCCACGACGGGCCAAATCGTTTTTACGGCTGCCGCATACGCCCCGGCTTCTGCCAATTGATTTGCCCACAAAACGCGCAATGCCGCGGCATGTTCGGGATGCGATGGCTCGAGACGAGCGATCGCCGTGGCAAAACATCCCGTTTGTCGCGCAATCAAAATGGCTCGTTCGCGGTCGCCAGCCAAAATCCATTGCCGCACAATCAATGCTGGATCGAGCTTCCGTCCTTCGGCTAGCTCGGCGGCCAAACGATATTGGCCATGTTTTTCTAAGAACGAAACCGCTTCTTCACTCGCTCCGAGCAGTTCCGCCAGGACGAACGCAGCTTCTTTGATGCGTCCCTGCTTTTCGAGTTTTTCGACGGCTTGACGATAACGCGTGCGCAGAGCTTCGAAGACATCCCCGCCAAACCCCATGGTCGAAGTCGCGCCGCCTCGTGACGCCTGAATGGTGAGATCTGCACGCGGGGAGGGCACTCCGAGCGCTATCGGCGTAGGTTTGTCCGAGCCTTGTCCCAGTGGAATGGCGTGTCGAAGGGCTTCGTCGAGGTCCCCCGAATCGAACATGTCGAACGTTTTCGCGAGGTATTCGGCTTGGCGACGACCAACCCACGAAGCGAGGCGCGCCCAAATGAGTAATCGCGCGGCGGCCGTATTGAGCGCCATTCGCAGGCGGTCCGACCAAACACTCGATGGTGCAGCATCGGCTGGTCTAGCCACGAGGCCTCGACTTTGCGAGGTTGCCGTCGCCGGTGGTTTTCGCCCGAGCTTCGCCGCCATGGTGGAAAGAAAAACCGATAACGACGTGAGCAATCCCGAGGCAAATCCCGAGGAGCCTGGCACTGGAGCCGCTTTCCCCGCATTGGCCAGCGCTTCGCGTACTGATTCGGCTTCGGACGAAAGGGGAGCGATTCCCGCTTCTTTGCGCGTGTCGACTTCTTTGACCGTAGGAACGCGCAGCGGCGCGGATAATATGTCCCCCAAAGGTTTGACCGGTACAGCGTTCCAGTCGGACAAATCAATCCAACGGGTCAAGTCTTCCAGGACAAACGAGTCAGGTGCCGCGACGAACGCTTCACCGGCGCGCGAAAGTACGACCGAAAGGCTTGGAGCACCAAGTGTTTCCAGCTCGTCCGGATCGAGCGGCATGGCCGTGAGCAGACCTTGACAAACCACGAGCGGAATGCCGGGAGCGGCATCGCACGATATCCACACGGGCGCGCGAAGTTTGACGAAGAGGTTTTTCTCCGAGCGCCGCACTTCTTCGATGCCGGGCATTTCGAGAATACGTCGCCGAGTCGTTGCAGTACCAACGATCGTTTCATCGATCCAGAATGCGGACGCTTGCACGGTGCCGCGATGCAATAAACGCCGCGGCTTCATGACGCCCCCATTTGCAAACGCAGCACGAACGTCTTGTGCTCATGCGCATACACGCACAGTTCGTCGCCTTCGGTGATGAATGCGACGAGCCGGCAACCTGCAATTGCGGCGACCGTGCGTATGGGGCTGGGCGAGGTGACCCAGATTTTGGTGCCTTCGCCGTCGACCAAGGAAATCTGCGTGCGTGAAGAATCAATGACCACGACTCCTGGGTCTTTTCCCATGTTGCCACCGATGATTTCCGATCCTGGCTCGAATCTCCGGGTTGCCAAACGCTTGCCATCGGTATTCGAAACGAATTCGGCCTCGTCTGTGCCTCGCCAAACAACGATGGTGGTGGGTCCAACGATGACGTACTCAATGTCGTTTGGTTCGCCGTAAAGAACCACGGATTGCTTTTTCCCGTTCGGCTGCTGGACGATGGAATGTACGGTTACGTCGGTTTGGTAATAGAACAAGCTCTCGTTGTCGAAGTACGCGGAGGGAACGCCTTCAGGCAATGGCTCGGCACGCCGGTCGCTTCTGGTCAGCGAGTATAAAACTGCGTCTCCATCTTGAAAGTAATAGCCGTCGTCCTCATGAATGCAATAAAGTGTGCCCAACTGTGGATAGCCGTCCCACGATAGTTCGCTTGCAGCCAGTTTGTTGAACTTCTCTTCGCCTGCCGAAGTGGCGCCGCGTTTCGAGAGGGTATGCACAAAAAAAGCGCTGGACGTTTGCGTCACCGCGGCAATTCGATTCGTCATGCGTTGGTGACCGACGCCTGCCAGCACTTGTCCTTCGGGTGGCAGGAATACGCGCGGTTTGGGCGGGTCTGGAACGTTGGGCGAATTTGGAATGGGAATGGTGAGCAGCTCGCCTTGCGCGCCACGCAAAAATAGCTGCTTTCCCGATCTGTTGAAAACGATGTTCGTGTCGAGATGAAATCCTTGTGCGGTTTTCTTCGGCGTCGTTTTGGCCACTTGAAATGGATCACGAATCAAACGCACCGATTGGCTAGCAACGGGCAAGGGCAGCGTCACCGAGCGCGGAGGTTTTCCCGCGGAAAACACGTTTATGGAAACGTCCCAGGGCTCGTCTGGGTTGTAGCTGTCCGCGACTTCGATACGCAAAGGAAACGTTTCACCACCAACGTTCGCGATGTTTGGACCTCCAACGATCCACACTTCCGCAGCACCTTTACCGAGTGCTTCTTGCCAACGTTCCGCGTCCGTAACTTTTGCTCGGCGGCTAGAGGTCGCTTGCATCAGCCTGCGTACGCTCTCTTCGTTGACGTCCGAATAAAGCTCGCATGGATCGTCCTGCAAAAAGCCCCAGGAAAAACTTGCACGTCCAACGAGTGCTCGTTGCGCCAGCAAAATGAGGACCGCCAGATGCACGACCCGCGGACCTCCACGTTGGTCCGGACCAACGTCGAACAAGACGATGCTTTGACGTGCAACGGATGGTTTTTGGTGCGCGATTTCCAAAAACGACAGCTCGCCCGCGCTCACGCGCCGCAGAAATTCGAGCGGCGCTTCATCGGCCAACGCCCATTCTGTCGCCAAGAGGCGCTCGAACGATCCGCGTCGACCAATGCCACCTACGCCATCCGGTTCGCCTCGTCCCGCACGGTCCGGCGAATGCATTGGCCCGATCAGTAACGAAAGATTGTCGACGATTCCGCCAAGCGCTACAGCCAGATCTTGCGGAAAGATCGATAACTGCTCGCGCCAGGGCTGTAATGCGCGGGGAAGATCCATTATGGTTTCCCTGCGGCAAGCCAAGCCTCGATGCGTTGCCGGGACAAACGTAGCGCGCCGTGACAAGAAATGACGGACAACGTCTCGGGCAAAATGGCCAGGGGCAGATTCAATTTCGGAAAACGTTTGAGCATCACGCGGTCGAGCAAATTCGCAGGAGGCACGACGGGTCGCTGATGCGTAGGCAAAAGCAAGACCGGCGCCATTTCGTCGCGGCCCAAATAAACCACTCCGTCGACCCAAGGAAGGTCCTCGGTTTCTCCAAGTAATACCATGACGTTTGTCCCGGCCACACCCGAGAGGCGTCCCAACGCTTCGTCATTCAAATCGAGAAGCCGCTGACCCAATCGAAAAGCAACATCGCCCCACGCGGCAACTGCGCAGGCAATGAGCGGCGGTTCTCGCTCGGACCAAGTGACGAACCCATCGTCCATACGATTACGCCAAACCACTAACGATGCGCGCTCGAACGTCTGCCAATTCCGCAGGCATGTTTGTCGGAGAGAACCCGGCGTCGATTTCGCGCGCCACGCCTTCGAGCTTCAATTTCCAGCCCGCTTTTTCGTCTCCCGTCGCAGGTTTGTCGAGCAATTCGCGCGCGTGCGTAACGAGCCGGGTCGCTCTTGCTTTGGGCCCAAACGATCCTTCTTCCGCTGCCGCGGACAAACTCGAGCTTTCGGACGCGGCAAGCAAGTCACGCAAGACATTGCGAGCCAACTGCTGTCCCGCTTCGGTGGGAATGGCGTAAACAATGGGCCAAATATCTCGTTCATCCGCACGGTTTTTCCCGGACATCGCGGCAGCCGCTGCCACAAGCCTCTGCACGCGCGCAGCCCGCCTGTCCGTCAATTCGACGCCGACGCCACGAACCAGTCGAATGGCCTGCGCAAGCCCCGAACGCACGTGCGTCATATCGACTGCTCGCGCTGCACGGGCCAAAGCGTCGACATCTTCAATCGAGGCAATACGCGTTTTGTCTGGCTGGGTGTGTTTCCAACTGACGTCCAGCAATTCTTCGAGGCGCGAATCACCCACGGGACCGACGAATACGCGCACGAGAAAACGATCCGCAAAAGCTGCGAGATGTTCGTCCTCGGGCAAACGATTGGACGCTCCGACGCAGACGCGAAGAGGGCATTGAATGGCCGTGTGACCGCGACGAAATCGACGCTCGTTCAAGATGCCGAGGAGCGTATTGAGAATGGCCGTGGACCCGAGAAATACTTCGTCGAGGAATGCAATGTCGGTTTCGGGCAACATGCCTGCCGTTTCGGTTTCGACGACGCCGTCTTTGAGGCGTTTCAAACTCACCGGACCAAAAATCTCGCTGGGCTCGGTAAAGCGACCGAGCAGGTATTCGAAGTATGTGCCGCCAAGGCTCGTGGCGATGCGTCGCACTGCTTCGCTTTTGGCTGTGCCCGGCGGGCCGATGACGAGGACGTGTTCGCCCGCTACGGCGGACATGGCGATGAGCTCGACGAGCGCGCGGCGATCAATCAGCCCCTCGCTGGCCGCGATGATGGCCCTGCGTACGGCGGCTTCAGCCTGAGTCGGCGTGGACATGGCCGAGTGATACCACGGAGCGCGCGCGTGCAAGAGAGCGCCCGCAATCGAGCACGATCACCGACCGATGTGCCGCGTCTCGGGGTTCGGCGTCTTGTAGCTGTTCAGCATGTCGAGCGTCTCGCGCAGCGACTGGTGGTAGTCGAGCACGTTGCCTTTGGGCGTGGCGTACTCGAGGAACAAGTTGTCGTCTGTCGAGACAAACGGCTCGCCAGGTGTCTCGGCGATGAACCGATCGAGGTCTTGTTCGGATGCGACAAGCTCGTCGAGCAGCGAGAACATCGACGTGCCGCCCATGGTTTCGCGAATGCCGTCCTGCTTCGAGAGCTGTTCGAGACGTGCGCGCGAAGCCACGAGCGGCTCGTTTGCAGAAACGAGGATGCCTTGCGCGCCTCCGACGAAGAGCGCGACATGCGGAAACTCTGCACGGAGCGTGCGTACGATGGCCGCGAGTTCTTGCCGGCGAATGTGATGAAGCTGCACCCACTGTTGCAAGATGCCGTCTTTGGCGAGGCGCGAACGTACCAGTTGGTAAAACTCGCGGCTGTACAAACTGGCCGCTCCAGCAAACCAAACGCTGGTTAGCTCCATTGTTACGAGATCGTAATTTCCTGGCGACACGAGCAGGTGGTTGCGCCCGTCGGCGAAGGACAACGCGACGCGGGGATCGCTTAGCGAGTCGCGTGCGGGGCCGGAGAAAAACAGGTGCGAAGCTTCGACAATCGACGGCGAGATCTCGGCGACCTCGATGTGCTTCCACGGGTACGTCGCGATCGCTCCAAGCGTCGTGCCGGTGCCGAGACCGATGACGAGCACGCGGTCTTGGTTCTTGACGAACATCGACGGGAAGTGCGCGAAACGCCGCTGCGCGGGCATCTCGGGGCCGTTGTCACCTTGGAACTTGCCGTTGGTGTACATGGTCAACACTTCACCTCGTCGAGCGACGCTGGTGACGCCGCCGTGTACGTCTTCCCAAACCCTTTCGATGGAATCGGGCGGAGGACCGGCCGAAAAATAGACGTTCGCGCCGTTCGTCATGCGACCCATGTTCCACGTGGGAGCGACGATGACGATGACCGCGGCGAGGCTGGGCAGGACAAACTCGCGTGTTCGTTTTTCAGTTCGCGCATCGAACGAGCGGTATGCAGCGAGGGCTGCGATCGCGAGGAGCATCGTCACGGCGACGAGCGATCCTTGGGACCCCAACCGTGGGAGCACAAAGTATCCGGTGAGGATCGAGCCGGCGATCGTGCCCAGGGTGTTGGCGACAGTGAGTCGTCCGACGCGCGAAGCGACATCGCGGCGTGCTGCAACGCGGCTCAAGAGCAGCGGGAAGGTTGTTCCAAGGAAAACCGTGGGCACGATGAGGATGACGAGAGCGGCGATGGCGCGAACGATTTCTCGACCGGCCCACGAGTGCACGTGTTTGCCCGCGAAGAGAAACAACCGCGGTAGCTCGGCCCAGAGCGGCATGGTGATCGCGAGGGACAACGCGGCGCCGCCTAGGCCAAGGGCGATTGCACGATCGCCATGGCGCTCGGCGAAGGCGTGCGAACGAGCAGCGCCAATGGCGAGGCAGACGAGGAACACAGCGAGCATGAGGCCGAAGGCGTAGGCACTGTTGCCGATGAGCAACGCGAGCAGGTGCGTCTCGACAACCTCAGCGGCAAACACGACAAACCCCGACGCGAAGGCGAAGGTGAGCATCGTGCTTTCGCGGTCGGAAGAGTTGGTCGGGACAAGTGGTTTGAGCTCAGAAGGTTTGAGGTCCGAAGGTTTGACCTCAATCGTTTCGTGTCGGGCTTCTGCACTGCGCAGACCGACGACGAGAGCGATCGTTCCGATGACGATGTTGGCAATGGCCGCGGCCCAAATCGTGCCGCGAACACCGAGCGCCGGAAGGATCGCGTAGGCGCTGGCGAGGGCTCCGAGCGCGCCTCCTGCGGTGTTGATGGCGTACAAGATTGACAAACGACGTTCGCTGCCCGCGCCTGTTTCACCAGCGACGACACGCGAGAGGATGGGGAGCGTGGCGCCCATCGCGACGGTCGGAACGATGACGATGAGGACCGCCATGGTGGCGCGAAGTGCCGTGATCGTGGCGAGCGAGTCGGGGGCTTTTTGCGCGAACGAAACGTACACGCGCGTGAGCGCTTCGAGCGCTACGGGCGAGACTGCGCAGACGAGGCCGACGATGATTTCGAGCACGCCGTACGCGGCGAGCGGCCTTTTCAGCTTGGACGCGTGTTTGCCGCCGACATGAGCGCCCAATGCCAAGCCGCCCATGAACGACGCGAGGACGGTGCTGATGGCATAGGCCGTGGCGCCGAAGACGTATCCGAGCTGTTTTCCGAACGCGACCTCATAAAGCAGACCGGTCGATCCAGAGACGAGAAACAGTAGGACTACGAGCGAAAACCGAGGTCGCACGCGGCGGCTTATAGTCGACACGTGTGCGAATGACGAAGTGCAGTGTGCGAAAAATCTGAGGCGGACATCGTGCGGCTTACTGGGCGTACGAAAAGTCGAGACCTGTCACACACCTAGCGGACGACGGAGTTCATCGCGCGTGCGAGCAATCAACGCTTCGAGTGTGGGGACGCGAGGGACGCCATACCATTCGCAAACGACATAAGACGCGATGTAATGAAGCGATCTCGATAGGCTTCTGCGTAGCGCTCCTTCATGGTGATATGAAGCTCGGGTCCTTCAATAATGCCTGATCAAATGTCGCAACCGCCGAGCAACCCGCCGCGATGCATTGCTCTCTTATCATATAGTCCGCAAAATCCCCTTTGCCGGCCGCATAGGCCACCAGTGCATGCACGCAACGACTCGTGGGGGCGAACGACAAATGATCTACCTCGCACAGTCGGCGAAGAACGGATGCGATCTCTTGGCGGGAGAAGCGATAACGTGAAGAAAGAACCCACACGGTTTCGCAGAGGACTATATCCGAAATGAAAAGGGTCGAGTTTTTGGCAATGGCATTCTCGATGAGCGCCGATGCTTTTGCGGTTTGCTCGTCGTCGTCTTCCACGAGGAAGCGGACGAGAACGTTTGTATCAAGTCCAATCATTGGTCGTGCTCGCCCATAGAACGAATGGTTTCATTCATCTGTTCCACAGTGACTCCTCGTACCTGTGATTTCAGGATTCCGCGAAGTGACAGCAAATCCGATTTAGGGAGCTGCTCAGCGCGTACCAAGACTGCTCCGTCATCGCGAATTTCAAACCCAACTTGATCTCCGGGCCGAATGCCGAGTGCATCTTGAACGGACTTAGGCAATTTGACATGTTCGTCAGTTCGCAATATCTCGATTTGCACGATTCATCCATTCGGGGTAAGAGTTCCGGTTGTTGAAGGCAGGAGGCGAAATCACGATGATTGGCGGCTGAGCTTCCCGTTGTCGCGCTACAAGAGTAATTCAAGCGCATCGTAGGTGCAAGTAGCTGTCAGCAACGATTTGTCATACATGACGCTAAAATCCATCCAATCGCAACTGCTACTCGCCTTTCGCAGAAGTCACACCTAGCGGACGACGGAGTTCATCGCGCGTGCGAGCAATCAACGCTTCGAGTGTGGGGACGCGAGGGACGCCATACCATTCGCAAACGACATCGACATTGCCTTTGCGCCAGTAACCCTCGGGGCAACACACGATTGCTTTGCGCCGCGCGTTCAGCCCCAATTCGAGAAGCGTTACGGGAGCTTTGGTTTCGGGCGCGAAATAGAAAATGACGAGGTCGGCCTTTTCCATGCCTGCGAGTTCCCATTCGACCTGCTCACGAAATTGTGCAGATTCAATGGATAACGACCAACTTTCGTCCCACGATTCGCGCCGAGGATTGAGGACGAAAATGTCCAGATCGCGGAGCGCATTCGTCACATCGGCTTGCCAGTCTATGGCTTTGCCCATCTCAATGGACCCGGCGAGAAACACGCAAGGTTTGTCCGGTGTGAGCGCGAGCTTTTGAGGGGGGCGAATCTCTTGCATATTGCTACTTCTTTTGCTCATCGATCCACACTTTCAGCATGACCCGCTCTTCATCCGTCATTTGAGTGGCATTCCCGAGCGGCATATCACGCGATACGTTGGTGCGTTGTACGATTTTTTCGGCTTTGGCCAGAACCTGCTCGGCGGTTTCCATGACAAACCCTCCCGGGGGCGCGACGAACGTCGGATGAGTGGGCTTTTGCGCATGGCAAGTCACGCATCGATTCTGCACGATGGCCATTGCCGTCGTCGTATCGACGGGTCCCACGACCGTGGGTTGCGGCGGCTTGATGAAGCTCATTCCCATGGCTCCGCCGAATGCAGCGACGACCGCCACGAGCAATCGTTGTTCTTTACGGTCCTCTTTGTAGAGAATGTTCAGGTAATGGCGAATGGCTACGCCGGCGCCCATTGCCAGACAGAGAATGAGCCATCCGCGGTGGTGATTGTAAGCGATCGCGAAATGGTTGCTGATCATGGCGAACGTGACCGGCAACGTGAAATAATTGTTGTGTTGCGATCGCCGTTTCGCTTGCTCACTGTCCTTTTTATTGATCGGCTCGCCCGCCATGAGCGATTTTCGCATGGCAATGTGATGGGGTACGATCGTGGTCCACACATTGAGGCCCATACACGTTCCGAGCATTGCGCCGACGTGAATGTACGCGGCGCGCCCGCTGAATACGTGCTGAAAGCCATACGTCGCGAGCACGACGAATACCGACATGATCACGAAGACCGTGCGGTTGTTATCAAAGAAAAAGCAAACCTCGTTATAGAAGAACCAGCACGCGGTGATTGAAGCGATGCTGATTCCAATGGCCGCCAAGGGACCGATATCGGCCACGCTGGGGTCGATGAGATACGTCTTCGCCCCGTGCCAATAGATCATTGCTAGCAAACCGAGGCCCGTGAGCAGCGTCGTTTTTGCCGGCCACGCATGCACGAGCAAGCGCTCGGGGTGCGCGTCGGGCCAGTATTGCTCGTGATAATAGAAGCTGCCGCCGTGGATTTCGTCGAGCGTGCCGCGGATGTTCTCCTTCAACACTTTGCCTTTGGGCGGACGCACGGACAGGTCGAACCAGTTGAAATAAAACGAGGTTCCGATCCACGCGATGCCCGCCATGAGGTGCAGCCAACGGAGCAGAAACGATATCCACTCCTGAATCAACGCCAGCATCGTTCCGCTCCCGGCATGAGTTCGACTTTACCCCATCGACCTTTGGCCGGGATCGTCTTTGTCCAGGCCGTTCTGATGACCGCTGCCCGCGCCAAACTCTCCCCGCTTCGGTCTCGAGCAGGTATCCTCGCGCGCTGTGCTTGGCCCGGTGATGCATCTCGAAGGTATCGGTGTCCGTTACGGCGACTTCTGGGCCGTGCGTGATGCTCACGTGACGCTCGAACCAGGCAAGATCCATGCGATCGTCGGCGAGAACGGAGCGGGCAAATCCACGCTTCTGAAGGCTGCCGCGGGCTTCGCGCCGACGGTGACAGGAAAGGTGCGTTTCGAAGGCGAAGCGTCGGCGATTGGCATGGTGCACCAACACTTCATGCTCGTTTCCGCTTTCACAGCGCTCGAAAACTTGGTGCTCGGAGCCGAGCCGCTCACATCATTCGGGCGTCTCGATCTTGCGTCCGCGCGCACTCGGGCAAACGAGCTGATGAAGCAAACGGGCTTGTCCGTGGACCTCGATGCGCGCACGCGTGACCTTGCCGTGGGACAGCGACAACGCCTCGAAATCCTGCGCGTTTTGTTCCGTGGTGCCCGAGCGGTTTTGCTGGACGAACCCACCGCCGTGCTCTCACCGATCGAAGCGGAAGACCTCTACGCAACGCTTGGAAGGCTAGCGAAAGATGGAGCGACGATCGCGGTCGTCACGCATCGTCTGGATGAAGTGATTCGCTTTGCACACCAAGTAACGGTGATGCGACGTGGTCGCACGGTGCTTTCGCGGCCCATCGATCGAGCGGAAGGCGCGATGCTCGAGGACGAGCTGACGCGAGCGATCATGGGAGGCGAGCCGCCGGCAGCGACGAAGGCTCCGCCGCTCGCGGACAAACCCGAGGAAGCACTGACCGTCGACAACCTCGTGCTCGCAGATGCTGCGGGCAAACGAGTGCTCGATGGCGTGAGTTTGTCCGTCAAGAAGGGCGAGATCGTCGGGATTGCAGGCATCGAAGGCAATGGCCAAACCGAACTCATTCGAGTGATCGCTGGACTCGAACCTTACGCGACCGGAGCGATAAAGTTTGAGGGCAAAACTTTTGAGCCCGTACGATCTTCCGAGGACATGCGTTTGCGTAGACAAACCCTCGCGGTGGTGCACGAAGATCGTCACGCGGAGGGGCTGATGCTCGAGGCATCCGTCGGCGACAACTTGGTGCTGGGAGAGTTGCACGAAACGAAGACTGCGGCGCGAGAGAAGGATTTTGTCACGCGGCGGATCGATCGTTTCGGGATCGTACCTTCGGATCCAGCTCGTCTCGCGGGAGCGCTTTCTGGTGGCAACCAACAGAAGATTGTCGTCGCACGCGCGCTCGATCGGATCGAAGGGTGTGCCGAGCGATCGGTGGTGGTGCTCGGACAACCAACGCGCGGCGTGGATGTGGGAGCAGCGGCTGTGATTCATCGAGCGATTGTTTCGGCTGCGGAAAAAGGGCTCGGTGTGCTCGTGATCAGTGCGGACTTGGGTGAACTCAAGCGTTTGTCCCACCGAATCCTCGTGTTGTGGCGCGGGCGTATCGTCGCCGAACTGCCGCCAGACTCACCCGACGATGTCATTGGCCGCGCGATGCTCGGCATGGAGGCCGCATGAAGTTGCCGCAGCCAGTTCGTGCAGCGCTACCGATCGTGCTTGCGATCGCGGGCGGCATCTTGCTTTTCAACCTGATCGCATTTGGTTTTGGTCAGGCACCGGCGACGGCGCTTTATCTCGCGTTCGAAGGAACGTGGGGCACGGCGTATGGCGTGGGGCAGGTGTTGTTCAAAGCGACGCCGCTGTTGTTTACGGGGCTCGCGTTCGAGGTCGCTCTGCGTGCGGGCTTGTTCAACATCGGTGCGGAAGGTCAGCTTGCGCTGGCAAGTCTCGTCGGTGCGGTCGTCGCGTCGAAGCTGCCGCCATCGCTTCCGGCGCCGATTGCGCTGCCGCTCGTGCTTTGTGTTGCAGCGGCCGTGGGCGCAGCGGTAGCGTTTGTCCCGGCCATACTGCGCGTTCGTCGAGGCGTGCACGAGATCATTACGGCGATCATGGTCAATCGGATCGTCGATGCGATCCTGCCTTGGGCGCTGTCGACGGTGCTTGGATCGACGTCGTTGCGTACGGCGGACATAACGCCTGGGGCGGCTCTTCCGCGTTTGGACAAGGTTTTTCCTGCGCTCACGGGGAGCGCGGCGAGTTTTGCGTTTCCCTTTGCGGTCGTGGCAGTGTTTGTCGTAATGGAACTATTACGACGCACGCGAGCTGGGCGTGAGATGCGGTGGGTGGGTTATCGTGCCGAAGCGTGTCGTGCGGAAGGCATTGCCGTCGAACGACGATTGCTGATGGCAATGCTTTTGTCCGGCGCGATTGCGGCTTTGGCGATGTCTTCGACGGCGCTTGGATACAAGGGTTATTACGAGCTTGGGCTGGGGGCTGGGGCGGGATGGAGCGGCATTGCGGTGGCGATGCTTGGGCGGGGCAGTGCGGTGGGTATCGTGCTCGCGGCGGTTTTTCTGGGCACGCTCGAACAGGCAGGGCTCGCGGTGAATGCGCGGGTTCCGAAGGAAGCGATGGACGTGCTCGAAGCGGCGCTCATTGTGCTCGTTGCGGTTTCGACTCGAGTGGCGGCGAAAGAAGAGCGGCCGACGGCGAGTGACGATACCGAAACAAACCCACCCGCGGACAAACCCGCGCTCGTGAGTGAGGAGGCTCCGCGATGAACTCGATCTTTTCGCTTACGATGGTTGCGGAATCGATTCGAATTGCGGTGCCTTATGCGTGCGCAGCGATTGCGGGGGTATGGGCTGAACGATCGGGCGTGATTCAAATTGGGCTCGAGGGCATTTTGCTAACGGGGGCATTTTCCTCGATTGTGGTAGCGGATGCGACGGGAAGTGCTGCGCTGGGGCTTGGCGCGGCCATTGCAGCGGGCATTGCGGTGTCATTGGGGCACGGATTGCTCACGGAACGAGCGCGAATTCACGCGGTCATCAGTGGCATTGCGATCAATTTGTTGGCACTTGCGTCCACGAGAATGGGATTACGGGCGCTGTATGACAGCTCGTCCAATTCGCCCTCGATTGATGCATTTCGTTTTGGCCCGACTGGCGCGACGGGTACGGCGATGCTCGCGCGCGTGCTGCTCGATCCGGTATTCATGTGCGCGATTATCGCGGTCGTGGCGACACCGTTTGTCTTGCAAAACACGCGGTTTGGTTTGCGGTTGCGAGCTGCGGGAGAGAACCCCGTGGCGGCGTCGAGTGTGGGAATCGATGTGCCGCGGGTGCGTTTGTCGGCGTTAGCGGTATCTGGAGCGATATGCGCGCTGGGTGGGGCGCATTTGGCGTACGATCAGCATCGATTCGAATCGGGAATGAGTGCTGGGCGTGGATTCATTGCGCTTGCGGCGGTCGTGGTAGCGGGATGGCGAGCGGGGTGGGCGGCGACAGCTTGTCTTGCATTCGGCGCGCTGGAAGCGCTGCAAATCGCATTGCAGGACGATGCACGCAAAAGTATCGTGGGCGACTTGGTGCAGGCGTTGCCTTATGTGGCGACGCTCCTGGTATTGGCATTTGCGACGAAGCGGCGTGGTGCTCCTGAAGGATTGGGCAAACATGCGACGGAGTAATGAAGTTCGCGGGTTATCGCGTTGAAAATTGCAACACCGTCCATATAAGGGCGAAATTGCTCAGTTCATCCTTCTCGGCCCAAGGATTTGTTTTACTGCTCGGCGCGGCGCGCGCTCGATTTCTCTTGCCAGGCCGCTTCCCACGCAGCAACGAAAGCAATTGGCGCCGGTTCCCAGG
>CAZETM010000087.1:0-3754 GCA_964514885.1 uncultured Polyangium sp.
GCTCGAAGCACGATGCCCGTCCATCCAAGCGCTAGCGCGTCCTCTTTCGACATCACGCCGACGCCTTCCACACGGTCGAGGAAGATGCGGTTCTTGAGCAGCATCTTCTCGCCTTCGACCACGAGCTGAAGCACGCGCGGAAGCGCCGCTCGAACCATCTCTTTGAAGTACTTCGTCGGGGCATTGGCCATGCCACCTACGCGACCGAAGCTGTGCGTGACTCGTGCGCCCGTCTCTTCTTCGAAGATGTCCCAGATGTTCTCGCGAGCGCGGGCGTAATAGAGAAACGGCGTGAACGCGCCGAGTTCCATGCACATCGCGCCCGAACAAATCATGTGGTCGCAAATGCGCGCGAGTTCGCCGAGCACCAGGCGGTAATACTGCGAGCGCTCAGGCACCGTGATGCCGAGCATCTTCTCCACCGCGAGCGCAAAGCCCACGTTGTTGAGCATCGGCGAAACGTAGTTGCAGCGGTCGACGTACGGGAAAACCTGCGTCCACGTGCCGCGCTCGCACATCTTCTCGAAGCCACGATGCAAATAACCAATCTGCACGTCGGCTTTCTGAATCTGCTCGCCCGAAAGCTCGAGCACGATGCGCACTGTGCCGTGCATCGCGGGATGCGACGGACCCATGTTGAGCATCATCGGCTCGCTGGGCAGCTCGAGTAGGCCCTCTTCGAGATCTCGATCTAGCGGTTCCATGATTCAGTTCGCCTCGCCGCCGGGTTCGTCCCGACGATAGTCGTGAGTCTGGCGTCCGAACGACATGCCTTCGTCAGGGCCGAACGGCGGAAGTTTCTCCTGTACTTTGCGGAACTCGACGAGCGGTTGGATCTTGTCTGCCGGGTAGTCTTTGCGCAGCGGATGCCCGACGAACTCGGGGTACATCAGGAGCCGACGTAGATCGGGATGGCCGTTGAAGATCACGCCGAACATGTCGAATGTTTCACGCTCGAACCAATTCGCGCCCCGCCAAACCGACACGACCGAATCGATCTGCGCGTTCTCACCCTCGTCGTCACCCACTCGCGCCTTGAGACGGATGCGGTGATTTCGATCGAGCGATCGCAGATGCAGCACGATCTCGAAGCGAGGCGTTTGGCGTCCCAAATAATCGACGGCCGTGAGGTCGACGAACATGTTCATCGCGCAGCGCGAATCGTCGCGAAGGAACTTGGCGATCTCGAGCCACCGCGCGGGATTGACCACCGCCGTGTCATCGCCGAACTGCGAGTGAGTTTCGAGCACGTCTGGCCCGAATCGCTCGCGAAGAACCTCGAGCACCCGCTTGCTCATGTGTCTGCCTTGTCCTTCTTGCCGAGCTGCACGAGGTCGCCGCCAAGCACCGCTGCATCGCGACGCGGCTTGACGATCCCAGCCTCTCGATCGCCTCGCGCGATCTTGTCCTGCAAGAGCATCAGGCCATCGAGCACCGCTTCGGGACGCGGAGGACATCCAGGGACGTACACGTCGACAGGGATGATTTTGTCGATGCCCGCAACGGTCGTGTAGTTGTCGTAAAACCCGCCGCACGATGCACACGTTCCGAAAGCGAGAACGTACTTCGGGTCCGCCATCTGCTCGTAGATGCGTCGAAGCGCAGGCGCTTGTCGTTGACTGATTGTCCCGACAACCCACAACAAGTCGGCTTGGCGCGGCGAAAAACGCGGCGCTTCGGCTCCGAAACGAGCCATGTCGAAGCGCGGGCTGGCCATCGCCATGAATTCCATGCCGCAACACGCAGTCACGAATGGATATTGAAAGAGCGAATATTTTTTCGCCCAGTTGAGCAACGCGTCGAGGCGCGTCGTGGCAAATCCCGTCTCCGAGCCTTCGATGACTCGAACCGACGTTCCACCACTCGCAGTCATGTCTCCCATTCGAGCGCTCCCTTCTTCCAAACGTACAAAAGAGCCACCACGAGCAACGTCACGAAAGACCCCATCGACGCCAAACCTACCCATCCCAGCGAGTTGAACTCGACGGCCCACGGGTAGATCAGGACCGCTTCGACGTCGAAGACGACGAACAAGATCGCGGTCAGGTAAAACTTGACGCTCGGTTTCACGAACCGGGCGCCCGTAGATTCACTGCCGCATTCGTACGGCATCATCTTTTCGGGCGTGGGGTTCTTCGGCCCGAGCAACGTCGTGGCCGTGAACATGACCGAGGCGAGAACCGCCCCGACGATGAAGAGCAAAAAGAGAGGGACGTAGGTGGCCATCCGTTGGCTCCGGGTGTGCTCTGCGAATGAAATCGTTTGAGAACCAAACGATCTTCAGCCGGTCGTGCTCGTTAGCCGCGAGCCCGATCGAGCCGATTTCAACTGCTGCGAAGTCCGATGGATCTCGGATGAATCGCCGCGGCTTTGTAGCCGTGGGGCTCTACGGTGTCAATTGGTGGACTAAGAGCCTTTCGCGCTCAAGACAAGACCGCGAAAGGCTGTGAGTGCGGTGCCTAGTCGGGTCTCGATTTCACGAATTTCTTCGAGCAAATCGATGTCCGGCACGCCCGCCGTCCGAGCTTCGCGCACGCAAGCGAGCGCTGCTACGAACCTGCCTCGTTTGACGTATGCCTTCGCCAAGAGAGGCCAAATCAGCTTCGGAGGTGCTCCCAAGCTCGCTGCGCGACGTAGCCCGCCGATCGCCTCGCCAGGTCGTCCTGCTTCGAGCTGCGCTTCGCCCAGTCGCCGGAAGATGTCGGCCGCAGCGGCCCCATCCTGTGCGTACTGGACCGCTAGACGCATGACCTCTTCGCCTTGGTGCTCCTCACCAAGCTTCACACACGCCGTGCCAAGCAGGCCCAAGCCCTTGGCAATCAGCCCACGTGCATCCTGCGTGAGCATCTGACCTTCAGGCGTGCGCAAGAAGATCGCCAGCGGTGCCGGCCAAGCCCCAAGCAGAGACACGACCCGCGTCCAATCTCCGCGCTGTGAGGCCGATTCAGCCTCCGCTACTCGCGTCAGATCGATCGCCGATCGCGAGCCCGCCGATGCTCGTTCGAGCTCCTCTCGCACATGTGCTCGCACACGCGCACGGAACTCTCCAAGCTCGAACGTTTGCTCGAGACCATCGCGAAGCACGAGCAGTCGTGACGTGCGACCGTCGACGTACAACTTTCGCAAGCTGTAGCCAAACAGCGGCGCCAGAAGCAGATACCGAACACCGATGTGAAGCTGCAAAGCTTCGATGTCCGTATCGCGATCCGGCGGCGCGGGTGTCGCGTCGTCCGTGAGCAGTGCCCCAACAAGTCGATGACGGAAGTCCGCAAGCGTCAAACGCTGGACCTCCGTCTCCTCGTCGTCGTCGCCAGGAGCAGCGATGACGAAGTCGACGAGCGTGTTGTCCGGGTTTCGCCGGTCAACCGTCAGCGCCGTGATGCGCGCGCCTGTGATCATCGAAAAGGCGAAGAAAGTTTCGCCAACGATGTCGCAAAGCGCCTGAAAACTTCCAATCCCATCGCCGATGCGCTCGAACCAACCGTCGGTGCGCACCGCGTCGAGAGAAAAAACGCGTTCCTTCGCCATGAGCCGGGAGATTGGGAAGGTCGCACGACCCGCGATGAATGTCACCGCAGAAGCCCCAGAAAAACCCAGGCCAGTCAATCCAGCCTGCAAATAGCCACTTACGATCCGTGCTGTGGCGAAGACCACGAGACGAACTAACGGAGAGCGGTTTGTCTGGGCGAACTCGGTTCGTCCGGGCTCACGTTACGGGACGGGCACTCGGAAACGCCTTCACATGACGCTTGGG
>CAZETM010000087.1:3854-20460 GCA_964514885.1 uncultured Polyangium sp.
CAGGCGTCGTCGATCCACGCACGACTTCCATCACCACCGCCGCGATCGTTCCTGCACCAGGAAGATCCAGACCAAGCTGACGATCTTTCTCACGCACGAGATCCGCAATCACGCGACCCGCAAGCTTCGGATCCGTCGGACGCGCAGCGGCGATCGATGTCGGCGCAGGCTTGGGCTTTCCAGGCTCCGGAACGACACCAGGAATCGACCACAACGGCCCCGTGCTGAGGCCCGGCACGCCAGGCACGCCCGTTCCCGCAAGCGGCGGAGGAGCACCGTATTCATCGGGCGGAGAGGCCGATCCCGTAAGCACCGGCGGCTCGACATTCGGCTGAGGCTCCGCGGTCGGATCACCACTGGGGGTCGGCGAAGGGTTGGACGGATCGAGATTCGTTCGAGGTCGAACGATGTCGTTGGTCGCAACTTCACGCGGCTGATCAGGCTTCAACAGCTCCGGCGGAAGCTCGGGGATGTCGATGAGCGGCTCGATCTCGATCAGCATGCGCTGCGAAAGACCCGTCGATCGCGCCATGAGCAGTGAATCCCACCGCGGCGAAATCCGAGCCCCAACCGGGATGAGCAAATGCACCCCGACAGCAACGACGACGAACGCAAGAAACCGCACTTACAAGGACCTTGGTCCCATTACGGCTGGGGGGCAAGAAAAGCTTGTGTGTCAAGCACGAGATCCGCCCAGGACTCTTCGTTTGCCCAAGCGAGTCAAGCTTCGATGACGCGACGTAACGCTTTCTCGACGAGTAGCGGAACCATGTCTCTACGCCATTCGGTGTCTTCATCGACGTTGGGCAAGGGTTTGCATTCCGTAAATGCGCCGCGACAAACGTCACGCACGAGCGTATCGATAGGTGTTCCCGGACGAACCGCAGTCGCAGCTCGCACCTGACGAGGACGTGCTCCCAACGCGGAAACGACGACATCCACAGCTTCGATGCGAATCGGATCACGCTCCGAAACATCGATACGCACGGCCACCGACAGCAGCGGAAAGTCGATCGCTCCACGTCGACGAAGTTTTTCGAAAGCGCTTCTTCGTCCAGCATGTCTAGGAATCGAGACTCGTACGACGAGCTCGCCCGGTTCGAGCACCGTGTTCTTGATGCCGTCCGCCGTGTAGAAATCACTCGCCGCAACCACGCGTGATCCACCTGCTCCAAGCAGATGAATGTCCGCACCAAGAGCAAGTAGTGCAGGCGCGGTGTCGTTCGATGCAGCAGCGACGCACTTCTGTCCGCCGCGTACGACATGACAAACCGTGCCGTCTTTCTTCAAGCAAAACCCTAGAGATTTGCGCCAAAAATAAGTCTGGTTGTAGTAGCGACAGCGCGTGTCGAGACAGATGTTGCCGCCTAGGGTTCCCATCGCTCGATGATGCGGTCCACCCACGAGGCCCGCGGCTTCCGCGACTGCAGGTGCCCATCTGCGCACGACGACGCTGTCCGTGATCTCGGCGAGGCGCATGCCCGCACCGATGACGAGCCGCTCGTTTCCTTGCGTGGACGAATCGATCGAGATGCCTCGCAGCTCCTCGATGGCGCCGATCGAGACGACGTGCTCAGGCTCGACAAGGCCCTGCTTCATGTTGGGCAACACGTCGGTGCCACCCGCGATGACGACCGCTCGATCGCCGAGACGCGCGAGCAGATCGATCGCAGCCGAAAGCGTGCGCGGACGATGATGATCGAAGATGGGTAGCGGCAGCACGTGGGTTCACTCCGCAGCAGCAGAACGCTCGCGCGCTTCGTCGGCTTTTTGTTTGCGCAAAGCCTCGAGCACACGCGCTGGTGAGAAAGGAAGACGGCGCATACGCACGCCGACAGCATCGAAAATCGCGTTGGAAATGGCTGGAATCGAAGGGTGAAGCGGGCCTTCACCAGCCTCCTTCGCACCACGAGGTCCTTCCGGATCCTCCGACTCGATGATGAACGGGATGAAGTCCGGAACGTCCAAACTCGTAGGAATTCGGTAGTCGAGCAGGTTCGGACCTTTGTGCAGTCCATCCTTGCCGATCACATGTTCCTCGAGCAGCGCTTCGGCCGCGCCCATGTACGCCGAGCCTTCGAGTTGTCCTTCGACGACCGTGGGACATAGCGCTTTGCCGCAATCATGCGCGACCCAAATCTTGTCGATCGTGACGATGCCCGATCGCTCGTCGACCCTCACTTCGGCGACATGCGCCGTGAACGAGTACGCAGGTGAAGCGCCGATCGTTCCGCCACGATAGTCACCACCAAGCTTGGGCGTGTTGTAGTGACCAACCGCGCCGATCGTGCCGAAACGAGCTTCCGCAAGTTGAATGGCTTCCGTAACGGGAACACCGCGCGACGGATCGCTGATCGATACGAGCGCACCACGCGTGACGAGAACGTCTTTCGGATCGACTTCGAGCTTCGCCGCGACAGCTCGTACGAGTTTGTCCTTCACTTCGCGCGCAGCCATGAGGCACGCGTTGCCGTTCATGAACGTGCCACGTGACGAGTACGCACCAAGGTCAACCGGCGTGAGATCCGTGTCTCCGGAGACGACACGCACCGAGCCAAGATCGAGTCCCAACTCGTCGGCGACGATGACCGCGAGCATGAGGTCGCAGCCTTGACCAATTTCGCTTTGACCTGAAAAGATCGTGACGACGCCCGATCGGTCGACCTTGAGCTGCACGGCGCTTTGCGGCATCGCGTTGGGGTAAATCGCGTAGTTCGTCCCGCTGATGTAGGCGCTGACCGCGACACCGAGCCCCTTGCCGCGAGGGAGTTTGCCGCGACGATTTATCCAGTCGCTCGCTTTCTCGACGGCTTCGAGACACTCGAGGATCCCGTTCGATGTGACACGCATACCGTTGACCGTGGTCGTATGAGGACCAACGATGTTTTTCCGGCGCAACTCGATCGGATCGATCTTCAACGCGGTTGCTACTTCATCGAGCAGCACTTCGAACGCGAATCGCGGCTGCACGCTTCCATGTCCACGCTTCGGGCCGCACGGAGGCTTGTTCGTGAAATACCGCGTGGAGTGAAAACGATAGTTGTCGGGGAACGCAGGCAACGTGAGGAGCTGACCCGAGTAGTACGCGGTTACGAGACCGAACGATGAATACGCGCCACCGTCGATGTACGTCCGAGCATCGAGACCGGTGAGCTTTCCGTCGCTTCGTGCACCGAGCTTCATGTGAATACGCATCGGGTGACGGCCTCGATGCGCGTAAAACTCTTCTTCGCGCGTGTAGAGAAACTTCACCGGACGACCGGTGTTCATCGCGAGTTTGGCGGCGCAGAACTCGAGGGAAAACGGTTCGCTCTTTCCACCGAACGCACCACCAACGGGCGGCTGAATGACTCGGATGCGCGTGGGGGACAAACGCAACACACGTGACAGCTCGCGATGCAGATAATGCGGCACCTGCGTCGTCGACCAAACGGTGAGTAAGCCGTTCTTGTCGACATTCGCGATGGCACAGTGCGTCTCGATCGGCGCGTGCGCGGAGCCTTCGTAATAGAAGTCGTTCTCCGTGACGAAGTCGCTTTGTGCGAAGGCTGCATCAACGTCTCCGAACGCGAGGTCGACGTCTTTGGAAACGTTGTCCTTGCCGCCTTTGCCTAGGCCGATCTCGGGATGATCGATCGCTGTGTCGAGGTCTGTCGCGGCAGGAAGGATCTCGTACTCGACGTCGATCAGGTCGGCAGCTTCATGTGCTGCACGTTCGTCTTCGGCAGCGACGGCTGCAACGGCATCACCGACGAAGCGCGCGGTATCGAGAGCGAGTGGATATTCGTCGGGGGTCCAAGGAATGATCCCGAACCGTTCGGGCATGTCTTTGCCCGTGATGACTGCGACGACATCACGACGAGCAAGCGCGCGAGTTGCATCGATACGCTTGATGCGTGCATGCGGATGCGGACATCGAACGATGCGTCCCCACAACATCCGCGGCAGGTTGATGTCATCGGTGTAGCGGACTTGTCCGGTCACTCGCGGGCCGAGCATCGAGCGTGTACGAGTTCCGATGAGGCCGCGAACTGAAGCCGTATCGCTCGGTTTTCGTTCTTCCGCCATGGCCTATCCTTGTTGCTTCTGAGCGCGCGAGCTCATGTTCGATGCCAGCGCCGGCGGAGCGTTTTCGGTCCCGGGCAAACCCACTCCCGCAGCCGTTTCACCACGCCGAATCTTCGCCGCCAGTTCGATCGCGTCGATGATTTTACCGTACCCCGTGCATCGACAAAGGTTGCCACTTACCGCAACTTTGATCTCGTCACGCGTGGGCTTTGGATTGCGATCGAGCAGCGCCGTTGCGCTCATCAACATGCCCGGAGTGCAGAAGCCACACTGACCACCACCAGCTCGATCAAATCCGTCGAGCAGCGCATCGATGTGCGGAGCTCCCTCGAGCGTTTCGACTGTGCGTACGTGCTTTCCGTCCGCGTCGAGCGCGAGCGTCAAACAAGACAAGATGGGGACACCATCGACGATGACCGTGCACGCACCACAATCGCCTTTGTCACAACCTTGCTTGGTGCCGATCAAATCCAGGTCGTACCGCAGCGCTTCGAGCAGGGTTCGTCTTGGTGGAACAGCCAGGTCGACGCGACTTTCTCCCACGTGCAGCGACATGGGCACGAGGCGCTCGCGAGGCCGCTCATGTGTCGATTGGGTCGATTGGTTCGATTCGTTGGAGGTCGAACGATAGGGCCGGAAGGAAAAGCGCGTCTTGCGAGTGTCTGCGCCGGCGATCGGATGGTCTTTGGGAATGGGGTACTGCAACGCGCGCGACGCGAGTTCGCAATATTCGACCAAGCGCGTATGGGACGGCCGAGGACGAACACCGAGGTCGCCGAGGTTGTCGACGAGCAATTCGAGACTCGTGTTGCCCACGCGTTCTCCGACTCCGAGGCCCGTGCCGTGAACTCGATCCACGCCGGATGTGGCGGCCCAGATCGCGTTGGGCAAGCCGATGCCGCGATCGTTGTGGCCATGCCAATCGAGCTGAACGTGGGTTGCTCCGAGGCCATCGAGCGTCGCGCGAGCGAAGTCGACAAGTGCTTCAATTCCGTACGGAGTGACGTGTCCCGTCGTGTCGCAAAGACAGATGCGGCTCGCGCCTGCATCGACTGCGCATTTGTAAAGCGTGCGCAAAACATCGGGATTGGACCGCGTCGTGTCTTCGGTCACGAGGCAGAAAGGCAACCCGGCGGCGGTGGCTTCACGCGCGGACGAGGTGATTGCGCGAATCAAAAAGTCGAGATCCCAGCCTTCGACGAATAGGCGAATCGGTGAGCTACCGATGAACGAATACACTTCGATCGGGATGCCTGCGCGCTCGGCGGCACGTGCAACGCCCTGGACGTCGCTGACGACGGTGCGCGCCGCGGCTGTCGGGATGATGCGCATTTTCGATCGCACGATCTCGCGGCAGAGCAAGTAACAATCCTCGGCGTTTTGCTTGCCGGCAGCGGGCAAACCCACGCTGACGACATCGACGCCGATCTCGTGCATCGCGTAGAGCAGATCGATTTTCAGCGATGCGTCGGGCTGAAAACCGGCGGCGCTTTGCAAACCATCACGCAGCGTTTCGTCGACCACTGCGACGTTTCTCGGTCCGTGCCCGAAGCGACGTCGGAGTGCCGAGTGCTCCGGCGCGTTCTGTCGACCTGCATCGGCCGTCGATGGGGCGTTGGCATTCCAGTCGTACATTCGGACAAACCTCGCGGGCGGCTCGCCCTTTCGTTACCACGGTTCTGCGCCGGCATGTGTATTGATGAGGCGCGTGTGTGTGCTCGGACTTGACGCGTCGTCAGCGCTGCCGCAGAGCGGTCAATCATCCATGCGAAGAATCGGGTTCGTTCTCTCCGCCCTGACGATCATCTCATGTGCACCGACGCCGCCCGTCGAGAGCCCAAAAATCACGGCATCGGTCGTGAGGAAAGCGGCGACGGCGACGGCTGAAGCGCGTCCTACGCCACCGAAGTTGCGCTTATCCACGGACGTGCGCCCGGTGCGTCAGTCCGCAGAATTGACGCTGATTCCAACCGAGGAAAACTTCAGCGGCAAAGTGAAAATCGACGTGGCGATTGCCGTGCCGACGTCGGTCGTATGGTTGCACATCGATGGGCTCACGGTCGAGACGGCGCAGGCTACGGTTGGTGGATCGGACGTTCCTGCCAAACTCATTGTGGAGGATCCGAATTACATCGGACTTTCGTTCGACAAACCACTCGCTGCCGGAAGTGCGACGATTTCCTTGAGCTACAAGGGTCCGCTGCTGACGAAAGACAGCGCGGGAGTATCGCGTCAGAAGGAAGGCGACGATTGGTATGTGTATTCCGACTTCGAGCCGCTCGAAGCTCGGCGTGCATTTCCGTCGTTCGACGAGCCTGGTTTCAAGATTCCGTGGCAATTGACGCTGCGGGTGAAAAAAGAGCACGTGGCGTTGTCGAATACGCCTCCTGAATCGACGGTCGACGAGCCGAACGGTATGAAGCTCGTCAAGTTCGCCGAAACAAAACCGCTTCCGAGTTATCTCGTGGCGTTTGCTGTCGGTCCATTCGAATTGGTGGATGCTGGGACGGCAGGCGAAAAGAAAACTCGCATTCGCGTGATAACGCCGAAAAGCAAAAAAGCTTGGGCGCGTTATGCTGCGGCCACGACGGGCCCGGTCTTGGATCGGCTTGAAAAGTATTTCGGTTCGCCTTATCCGTACGAAAAGCTCGATGTGATTTCCGTGCCGCTTCAAGGCGGAGCCATGGAAAACCCGGGGCTCGTCACGTTCAACCAATCTATCATTCTTTCCCGTCCCGAAGAAGAGTCGGCATCGTTTCGCGGCCGATACGCGAGCATTTGCGCACACGAGTTGGCGCATCAATGGTTTGGCAATTTGGTCACGATGGCCTGGTGGGACGATTTGTGGCTCAATGAAACGTTTGCCACGTGGATGGCGCCCAAAATCACCGAACAGCTCGAACCGACGTGGAACATCGCTGCCGAGCGAGCGCAATACGCAAGCAGCGCCATGCGCGCCGATAGCTTGACGACTGCACGACGCATTCGGCAGCCCATCGAATCGAAAGACGACATCCACAACGCATTCGACGGCATTACGTATGGCAAAGGCGCTGCCGTGACGCGTATGTTCGAGATGTACGTCGGCGAAGAGAAATTCCGCAAAGGCGTTCAACGCTACATGCGCGAGCATGCGTGGGGAAGCGCGACGGCCAAAGACTTTCTCGGCGCCATTTCAGCGGAGGCTGGCAAAGATATCACGCCCGCCTATACCTCGTTCCTCGACCAAGCGGGCGTGCCGCTCGTTTCAGTCAAGCTCACGTGCGGCGATTCTTCAAAGCTTTCGCTGTCGCAATCGCGATATTTGCCCGAAGGGGCCGAAAGCTCGACGAGTCAATCGGTTTGGAAAATCCCCGTATGCATGCGTTTCGGCGCGGGAGCAAAAACGGAGACGAAGTGCATGAGCCTCGAGGCGGAGAAAGGCGAAATGACTTTGCCCTACTGCCCGGATTATGTCGTTGGCAACGACGGGGCCAATGGGTATTACCGCGTCGCCTACGATTCGGATCTGCTTCAAAAACTGTCAAAGAAACTCGATACGCTATCCGCAGGCGAACGTATCTCGCTGCTGGGCGACATCAATGCGCTCGCGAATGCTGGGAAAATGGATTACCCCGAAGTGATCGGGATTGCCTCCAAGCTGGCGGACGACAAGAATTCCGCAGTGGTGGAATCAGCGATGAATCCATTTTGGGCTTTAGCCAAAACGCCGCTTTTCTCGAAGGAACAACGTCCGCAACACGCCAAGCTCGTTCGCGATGTATTCGGCAAACGCGCTCAAGCGTTGGGATTCCGCAGTGGCCCCAAAGACGACGATCCGACTCGCAAATTGCGCGCGCAATTGTTGTGGCTCGTAGCCGACGACGGCGAGGACGAAAAACTCTTGGCCGAAGCGACCAAGCTAGCGCGTGCGTGGCTTTCGGACCGCAAAGCCGTCGAGGCAGACGTGATTCAAACTGTGCTCACGGTGGCTGCTACGCGCGGTGACCAAGCTCTGTTCGATGCTTACGTGTCGGAAGCGAAAAAGGCACCGGAACGGATCGATCGTAATCGAATTCTTCGCGCAGTCGGCAGTTTCCGCACTCCTGCATTGGTGGAAAAAGCATTGGCCCTGACCCTGGATTCGGCGCTCGATGCCCGTGAGTCGATGCAAATCATCTGGGCCATGACGAACCATCCGTCGACGACCGAGCCGGCGTATTCGTTTTTGAAGAAAAACTTTGAGGTTCTTGCCGCTCGTCTGCCGCGCGAATGGCCCGCCGGCTTCTCCTGGGTTGGCGCAGCGCTTTGCGACGACAAACGGCGCGAGGAGGTCAATACGTTCTTCAAGGACCGCGCTCCCCAATACGCCGGTGGCGTGCGAACGTTGGCTCAAGCGCTCGAGTCGCTCCGCATTTGCGGCACGATGCGACGCTCGCAAACGCCCAAGGTCGATGGATTTCTGAAAGCCCGCAAGTGAGGACTCGCCATGTGGTTCAAGACCGAACTGTCTGAATTGTCTTACGTCGATTCGTCTGCGCATCGAATTGCCAATGTGGTGACCATCGAAGCGTCACCGGAACGGGTATTCGATATTTTCGCCACGGGCGAACGCCAGGACGAATGGTTCCAGGACTTCGTGGCCTGTCGGTGGACGAGCGGTGAGCCGCACGGAGTCGGCACGACGCGCGAAATCGAATTGAAGCTGCTCACGGTCAAAGAGCGCTTCTTGGTCTGGGAACGCGGCAAACGCCTTACGTTCTCGATTGATGCGATGACGCTGCCCATCGTCAACCAAATGGTCGAAGACATGCATTTCGAGCCGGCTCTTGGTGGCAGCACGCGTTTGATCTGGCACGTGCATTATGCGCCATCGCTCCTGGCGACGCCCATTCACCCTGCCGCACGTGCAATCTTCAGCCGCATGTTCAGTCAATCGGCAAAGAGTCTCGCCAAGTGGGTCAAAGCCAACGGCTGATTGGACGGCGTCGTGGATCTCTTCCGACGGATTCGTCCGACGCTCCCATTCGTCATCGTCTGGACGATTTTCGTCTTTTATGTGCTTGCGGCACGCGGCGTACGTAACTTCTTTCCCATCTCCGCGTTCGATATGTACCAGGCGAGATCGCCGGATGTCGCGTCGCGGATCATGGCGGTCGATCCATCTGGACAAACCGTAGAACTCGAGCGCTTCGACGTTTTTCAATGCGATCCCCCCCAGCCTGCGCTCGATAACAATCGCCATTGCAGTCACGCGGGTGTGGGCCGAGTCGATTACGTTCTGCGGGACAAGCAAATCTACCTCGACGCGCACTTATCCAAAAATCTAAGCGGCGGGGAGGAAGTCAAGCTCGTCTGGCGCACCGTCGTGCTCGAAGATCGCCCCGGGCCGCCCGCTTCGGCTGATTGCATTTTGGCGGTTTGTCGTGCCCGAAGAAAGGCAGGCGCGCCGTGAAATTCGAGTATGTCTCGCCATACGACGGATACTCGCGGACGCCATTACGTGTGGGGCTCGCGGTCATTGCGGGTATCGTGTTTTTCGCCGAAGCGTATAGCGTTGCGGACATGACGCACGATGTGCATTATGCGCATAATACCGCCGGCCTGCTTCACGATGTATCGATGAATCCGTCCATGGCTTGGATGCTTTTTGCGCTCTTGGCCGCTGGTCTCGTTTTGCTCGCATTGGACCGATTTCCCATCATTGCCGGTGCTTGGGCGATTGGCTGGATGTCGGTGCTCAGCTTGTGGCAAGTGTCGATGTTCGGCACGCCGTCACGTAATTCGTTTTTCCCGGGCGCCATGTTGTTTGGTTGGGTGCTTGGACTCGGCTGGGCACGCGTCATCGGTGGTAAAGAGGCGCTTGCACCCGAAGGACGGGTTTTTCGCGAACGCCTTGCCGAGGCTGGAGCAATGGCGTGTATCGCGGCGGGTTATACCAGCTCGGCGCTCAGCAAATTGTTTGCCGAAGGATTCGATTGGATCAATACGAGCCAAGTTCGTTGGCTGATTTTTGCCCAGCAACCACTCGCGCAATGGCCCTGGCTGGTCGCCTATCGCAATCTGGTGCTCGAAAGTCCGAGCGTGGCGTGGTTTTCCGCATTCATGACGATCGTCGTCGAATTCGGAGGGTTTTTCCTGCTCTTCGGACCTCGAATGCGCCTCGTCTGGACGGCCATGATTTGGGCTTTGCATATCAACATCATTTTGCTGTGCGTAATGCCCTATTTCGAGCCGATGGCGTTGCTCTTGCTGTTTTCCGCGCCGTGGTCGCGCATTTTTCGCCGACCCCGCATGGAAGATCCGTTGCTGGCGCGCAGGCCCGAGCTTATGCGGCCGGACATTCCCGACACGATGTGGCTGATCCTTTCCGCCATTATCGTTTTGGCGTGGATCATTCCCTGGGGCTGGCGCGCAGGCTGATTACGCGGTTTGTGGCAACGCTCCGCCGCTTGTCGAAGTCGCTGGGCGAGCCGAAAGCTCTACATGAGCGCTTGTGCCCTTTCCCCCTTGCGCACCAGCTCGGTATTCGATAACGTCTCGCCTCATGGCTACAGAACCCATTGAATTGTCGCTAGAAGCGCTCCATACAAAACTCGGCAAGCCCGATCCGGTTCTTGTCGAAGCACTTCGCGACGAGGAAACTCGTGAAGAGTTCGTCGCGCTTGGTTCGCAAATCGCGAGCAGGCACATTCTATCCGACGCTCCGCGCATTTACGGCGTCGCTTATGCATTCCTTTCCACCGCGACCGTTGCACAGCGGGAAGCGATTGATGTCTCCCTGGATTTGCTTGCTGTCGGCGTGTTTCTCGCCCTCGAGCTGCAGGGACTGCATGCTGATACGCGAAAAGCAAACGACGGTGCTGATGCAGAACGCTCGAACGCGCAACGCGAAGCATCCACCGCGTTTACGGACGGACTCGCATTACGCACCCGCACCGTAAAACTCCTCAAGGGTATTGCCGGCCGCGGGGCCAACGATCGAAAGCGAGTGGACGATCGGACGGGAACTGCAGAAACTGCAGAATCGCTCGCGCAGGGGCTGGAGGCACAGGCCGCATTGCTACGTGAATTCCTTGGGCATACGGCGGACAAGGTGGCCACACGTGTTGCGCTTTTTGGGGCGAACGAGGCGCGAGCGTTGAAACTCGAAGAAGCTGCCAAGCGCATTCGTGAGACCGCGAGCGCCGCGGACGCGAGATCCGTCACCAAAGTGCGACAACTCGAGATTGACTTCATGGACGGCGTCAACTTGCATGTCCTCGGCGAACTGATTCACGCATTCGAGGCCGCTCATGATATGGACGCGAGCATTCCACGGCTCGTGCCCATTGCAACGCGGCGTTTGCTTGCGAGGCACACCAATCGCAAAGCCGCGGAACCCGCTCCGAGCGCGCCGGTGGAAACGACGTAATGGTTACTGGGTGGCGGCGGTTTGAATCATATTTGCGTTGATTCGTGCACTCTCCCGCCGCGGCTTTGGTCGCAATCCCCGTTGTTCAAAGCAATCGATGTGTGCCCAGCGCGTTGGGGCGTCTCTCTGCACCAGTTCGCGTGTCAATCTGATGCGCGATTCGGGCACGGTAGAATACCCGACCGCTTCCGATGCGTCAGAGCGAAGCGTCTCCTTGCGCCCGAGTGGAAGCCTATCAACGGCGAAAAACCCTCGATGTGTGCTTGGCCGAAATTGGAGGGATGTGCTTGGTTACGAGGAAATCATCAAGCGTGCGGAGGCAGGCGGCTGGATCAAAACGATACGCATTGCTCAAGCTCATTTACCAGGCCGCGTCGATGTTGCATGGAGTAGCGATTGGCACGACAAGTACAACCACTTTCTCTTCATGCTCTGCAGTTGGATGATCAGCCACCCGCGATGCGTGCTGGCTTTGTTATTTTGCGTTCCCTCCCCCTGGGGACCATACCGCTATTTGATACGACCCGGAGGGGTAATGCTTCGACTCCAAGCAATGTACGTTGCACCATACGACGTTGCTCAAGAATATCAACAGCTTGCCAGATATCGGGCACCGTGAACCGCTCTGCTTTTTCCGGAGACCACTGCATAAAGTCGCTGACCAGTTGTTCACACGAAACAGAGCCGCTTCTATGAACGATAGCATGGACGGTAGCGACTGCTTCCAAGTCGGCTCCAATGTCATTGCATAGACGGGCTGCGGATGCGATGGCAGGTTGCCAATTCCGCAAGCGGTCCGCATCTGTGCCGGACAGTTTGCGCAAGATACCGTCTTCAATCATTTGTTCGGGCGTCATCTTGCCATAATGCAAATAATCGCGAATTGTCTGAAACATCGGCTCGATAGCGACACAGTAGGGTCCGAACTTGTGCCTAGTGAATTCAAAATAATCGACACCTGCGTAGGTATTGAAGAAATAAGCTGCTTTTTGAATATTTAGCTTCGTTGGTTTTGTGAGTGCAACTCGAATTGCTGCGAGCACAAAATGCGAAAGGCTTACACGAGGAGCTTGAGCCAACTCTGACTCGAAATGTTCACCGGGCTCGTAGATAGCGATGTCAACATCGTTCAAGACTTGTAAAGCCTCAACGATTGCCTTCTTGACGAGCGGCCAATGAAGTCCCCCATTGCCGCAGCCGAGTGGCGGTACTGCGATCGAGGCAACTTGCTCGGTGATTATGACGGCACGCAAAGACGTAAGCCCCACCTTGATGTCTTCCAAACGAGACGGTGCGCGCCAGTGATCTTTTGTTGGAAAATTTATAATTAATTTGCCGCCGTCTCTAAACGTAGCCACTTGGCCAATGCGTATCTCATGGCGTCGACACTTGGCCATATAGTCTGCGAACATGGATGGGTACGCACGCTTGAATTGATACGCGATCCCCTTGCCCATGACGCCAACACAATTCACCGTATTGACCAGAGCCTCTGCCTTGCTCTCAAACAAGTTGCCATGGACAAAGCGTATCATGGACATCCCGTAGGAAACATCTTTGCGTTGGTGGCTATTTCAATGTTTGACATGCCGAGAGCAAGTTGCACGATTGCTTTCGTCGCGTCGGAGGGCGCATATATACGCGCCACCTGGTCGAGCTGAACAGCAGACGGACTTAAGGCTTCCGCCATGCAGACCATCTTGCAATTATGATCCAAATCATAATTACGGTCAGGTCGATCCATTTGATGCCAGTCGATTTTATCTAACCCATCGTTCCATGTAAGCAATTCCGGACTTTCTGAATCTGACAATGGGTGGCGCGCAATAATTTTCCAACTATTTTGAGCTGCAAAGGAGCGGTAAACAGAAATTAGGACGAATCGATCTTTAGGACGCGTTCGCGTAACGGCGTAGTCGAACGGATTTTTGGAAAAGAAATGAAAGGGGACCATCCCATCAAGCTCGAATGGCTGTCGAAGCGACAGGATTTCGTCATCAGCAACGTCTGTGAATAGGATTTCCTTGGCGCGCAGTTCTCGTCTGGAAAGAAGCCCGTGCTTACGGACGCTTTCCAGATTTGACACTGCTGTAAGGTGATACACTAGCTTCTTGTCTCGGTGACTCATGACCAGTTGCAATCCCGGTTGAACGATGGTCGATCAAGACAATCCCTTTGCGAGGCGCGCTTTTGGGTATAGTCGAGTTGGGAACGGGAGGAAAGAAGAAAATAGTTACAACCTTTCGTCGAGACCCCCGGGACCGGCGGGGCATCGAGCTTGCACCGTATCGAATACGATCGGCATTGTCGAAACACACGGTGGCCGAATTGGATGCGGTGGGGCGGCCGGTGATGAGTACCGATGCAGCGAATGGCAAAGCTAAATACGTGTACGGGCCATTCGATACGCTCGCCACTGTGACGGACCCGGGCGGCGCCGTAACGAAATGGAGGCGAACGAGCATCGACGAGTCGGCCGCGATGAAACGTGTGCCGGATGTGCGTGAGGTTGCGACGACTGCTTGATGACGCAGAGCGGTGTGGGTGCGTCATTGGCAAAATGGGCGGGTTGATTGTCCGGGGACAACCCCCAGCGGGCTTTGTGACGCGAGTACTGGTGTTTCGACATGAGCATCCGGGAGTACGACGAACGCGTGTAGGCGTACGCGCGAAAAAGGCTTGCTTCGCGTTTTGCAGGTAGGGTATCATGCCAGCATGGGACGCTCGAGCATGCGTGCAGATCGTGTAGCGCCGAGCTGCGTGACGTTTGCGGTTTGCGTTGCTCTGTTTGGGTGTGAATCATCGACCGCGATTGCAGAGGCATTACCTGTCGAACCAGCGGCCGCGGTTTCGTCGAGCGCGCCTATCGAGAAACAAGTCGCATCGACGTCGTGCGGCGCGCAGTTCGCATGTCCGGGCTGGACCTTCGCGCTGTTGGCCTTCGCGCCCGAGGGGCTTCGCAGGGCGCGGGATCGCCTCTTGTTGGACATCGCCGAGCACGCATCGCCGGCCGCGCGCTTCGTGAGCTTGCTCGCGGACGACACGCAAACGCAGCTCGTCGATATAAACGGCGGCCACGCCGCTATCGTCGAAGGCTTTGATAACCTCGACCCTACCCATCCCGAGACGCTCCGGGCCTTCGGTCGTTACCTTGCCGAGCGGCACGCGAGCGCGCACAACGCTTTGATCTTCTGGGGTCACGGCCGGGGATGGCAGGGGTTCGGTGCGCGCGGAAACGGCGCACGCGGGCATGGTTATTCCCTCGCGAACGGGCAGCTCTCCCGCGGGCTCGAGGCGTTCGTGGACGGCCTCGGTCGAAAGCTTGATATCATCGGCTTTGACGCGTGCCTCATGGGCTCGTGGGAGGTGGCGGCGAGCGTCGCGCCCTTTGGTTCTTTGTTCATCGCCTCCCCCGATCTGGTCCCCGAATCCAGCTGGCCCCTAGGCCGTATCGCGGCGCGCCTGGGCGATGCTCCGGATGTCGCCCCACGCGAGCTCGCGCAGGAGATCTCGACGCATTTCGAAACCGCGAGCCGGCACAACGTCGCGCTGACCACGCTCGACCTCGAGGCACTACCCGCACTCGATCGGGCCCTCGACAACCTTGCAAAGGATGCTCTTCGAGAGAAATGCCGATTCTCGAGCGAGTGGCTGAAGACTACGTTTTCGTACCGCGAAGAGGGCGCATTTGATCTGGAGATGCTCGCGAAATCCATCGAGCGCGGCGGCTGCACAGGCCACATACGCGACCGCGCCCGCAGTGTCTCGGAGGCCCTAGCCCGTGTTCGCGTGATCAGGACCTGCAAGGGCAAGCATTGCGCTGCTGGAGGTCTCGCCGTGCACGCAACCGATACGCGCATGGAGACGAGTTACCTGAGCCCCGAAGCGCCGTGGAACCAGCGCGCGGCGTGGTCCAGATGGCTTACTGCAAGCGCCGCCGATGTTTCGAAGTGACCAACGCTCGACCCACATAGATAAGGCAAAAAACATCATGACAACCCAGTACCATCGTCTTTATCCGTTCTATGGCTTCGCATTGGCCATCGCGCTTGCCACCGCATGCGCACCTGATGCAAACAACCCCGCGAGCACCTCCACCGGCGGCGAGCAGCCTGTCACCACTATCGAACTCGTCACTGAGAAGACCCAGCTCACGCCTTTTCAGGGCGCCTTTGCCGACGCAAAGGACGGCACCTCGCTCGAACTTACGAAGGAGACGTACGACGCGACCCTTGGGAATGTTGAAATCAAGGTCATCGTGCAGGACGGGCGCCTCGCTTTTTTGGTGCCGCCCGGCATCTCGGGCAAGGTCGAGTTACGCGTGGACCTTGGCAGCGCCACAGGTGTGCTTGCGCTGGAAGTACTGCCACTGCCCGTCGTTGCGGACCCACTCGCCACGATGAAGACTCTTCACGACGAACAGAAAGCAGCATTGACCGAGCAAGCCGTGATCCTCGATGACCTGATTGCTGAGGGCAAGCTCCCGGCGTCTACGAAGGGCGAGCTTTCGGACCTCGAGGCGCAAATCGACGATCACTATCAGCAATTTCTGGCTTTGCCCGCGGATCAGCAACAGCTCGTGGCCGCGGCGATCGCTACCTTGGACGCGAGCATCGCGGAGCATGTGACCGCACTAGACGAGCTGGAAACGACGCTGCACACGAAGAGCCTCAATGATATTCCCAAGTTGAAGCCCCTGTTCGGAAAGTTTGTCTATCACCTGGGAATGTTTGCCGCCCCAGCGGTAGCTGGCGCCCTGTTTGGTGGGGCCCTCGGGCCAGGTGGTGCACTCGCGGGCTCGCTTCTGGCGGTCTACATTTTCCAAGACCATGTGACTGCGCATTACCTCCGCAGCAGGGCCAGCTTCGCCGAGCTGACCGGTGAGGTTTTCCGGATGGTCGATATGACGGCTGGTCTCACGAAATCCGAGTGGTCGCTGGTGAAGGACAAGCCTGCACCTATTTTCGTCGATGTGGGCGTGCGCAACGCACAATCGGAAGACGAGAATGCGAATGTGCCGTGGTTATCCGGCTTCGTGACGGCGGTCAAGACGGCGAACGTTTTTTGCGCAAAGTTGTTTCCTGGAAAGGGCCTGCTGGTCTTCCCTGCCGCGCAAAAGATGATCGAAGATCCGACGGATCTCGC
>CAZETM010000088.1:0-20231 GCA_964514885.1 uncultured Polyangium sp.
AGCCCCCTCTCCACGATGTGGAGAGGGGGAATCAGCACGATGTGGAGAGGGGGAATTTGTCAACCACCGTCGTCCGCGCCCGCATCTTTCACTTCGCCAAACGTGACCCTCGCAGGCAGCTCCACCGTTCGCGCCGCGCCGATGCGATCACCCAAGAACGTTCGCCACTGCATCACGTAACGCCCTCGCGTCGTACCAATCACGTACCGCTGTTCGGTCGGAGGCACCGCAACAACTGGCACGCCATCGAGCAGCAAGTACGCGAGTGCATCGCTGTCGTTCACCGCGACAAACCCTTCGCCAGGCGCACTGGGATCTTGGACAGCAGGAAGCGAAAGCGGCGCCGATCGGAACGCGGCCACTTCTTCGCGCGACAAAAACACTCCCGCCGGTGACTGCGGCAAACCCGTCGGTTGATACGTCGCTCCAGGCGGCGGAGCGAGCAAATCGTTTGTCATCAAATCAGTTCGCTTCGACAAACTCGTCACTTCGAAGTCGATGCCTCCACCGTCTTGCCACGAGTACACAGCAGACACGGGGACTTCTCCAGCGACGCACACCGGCGAGCGTGGATCGACACCCACGATCTCCACGATCGTTCGGCACAGAAGCGCGCCTCCTTCGCCCACTTCGCTCACCTTGGCCAGCTCGATGCGCACCGAACCGAGCGCCGACAACACCTCGATTTTGCGTGTCGGATGTCCGTACTTCTTGCCCTCACCAAGTGCCTTCGTCGTGCCCGGCGACATCGGCGTCACATCGACTCGACGCTCACCGAGCACCGTACGAATCGCTCCCGGCGGCACCACGCGATAGTCCGTCGCGTTCGGCCACAACACCACGTGACCAAAACGATCCGTACGCGCACGCAGCTCAGCGTTCATCGGCAGCGGCATCGCTCGCGACGCGAACACGATCCGCATCCGACCCACGTCGCTCAGATCGATCTTCCACTTCGGCGCAGTGAGCGCCGCAGCCGCCTTGATTCCGTCCTGCGCTACCTCCGCTCCCTTGGGCAGTGCAGGCACGTCGCGCAGCCGAAATACCGCTTCGATCGATACACCCGCGACATCCTTCAGCAGCGGCGTTTCAGCCGTCATCGGCAAGTCACCACGAAGCACCTCGGGCGGCGGAGCCCCTGCCTCCGGTACGATCAGCCGTCCCATCGAATCAGCCATCAAACCGTACGGCGCACCATCCGTCGGCGGACCACCCGCATCCTCAGGCTCAGGCAACAGTTCCGTGGCCAGCGGAGCCGGCAAAATGCTCGCGTTCGGGCTCGCTCCCGCATCCACCGGCGGCCCTGGCGGAGGCGTTTTCTTAGGCGCCTCGCAACCAACACCGAACACGGCAAACGCGACAAAAAAAGCACTTCGAACGGCTACGTTGAGGTTTCCAGGACGAATTCGCATGGATCGACCCTCGCAGAATGCCTCACGAGCCCTCTCCTACGCCACCTTCCCGATGGTCCCCGTAAACGCTCCGTCCTGCCTACATGTGTGAATCAGGCGCCTGCTTTTACACACTCACCTTCATGCACCTACATTTCTTGGCCCACCGCGGACGATTCCACTAACGTTCGATCCAGCCTGTGGAGACCTTGATGTTTCTGCGGGCTGGAGAAGGCCCATGCGAAATTCCACGAAGACGGCGTTGGCGCTGCTGCTTGTCGTTCCGGCGGCGGCAGGATGTGCCCGAACGCCAAAAGATCGACTTCAGGGGCGGTGGCTTGGAGAAACGATCGAGAACGTACCGGCAGCCCACCTGACGAAGGCGATGGGGTGGGTCAAAGGCACGGCGCTCGAGTTCAACGGAGGCAAAGCGACGGTGATGATTCCGGCCGAAAGTCCGCGCACGGGAGCGTTTCGCGTGACGGAAGCCGAGGGTGATCGCGTCACGGTGAGCTTTCTGCGCGAAGAAGGCGGCCGAGACGAAGCCGATTTCCAGTTCGTCGGAGAAGGTCAGCTTCGCTGGCACATCGGCGACGGGCGAGAGATCCTACTGGTCAAAGCTCAGAACTGAGGCTAGCCACTTCACATCACATCGGAGCATTCGATCTGTTCCCGGGCGTCTATTCCCTGACGCCCCGCGTTGCTTCCTTTCAGCTTCATTCAAGCGTCATCGCTACTGACGCGGTAGCTTGACGAGCCGCCCTTCTTTCCCGAATCTTGCGCTCGAAATGAGCGAGCAAGAGCCGTCCTCCGAGCGCGTTGACGATGTGGACGGAGCGACGACCAACGAGTCTGACACTCCGCCGTTCATCGTTGGAGTTGGTGCATCTGCAGGAGGCTTGGAGGCGCTAGAGCGGCTTTTTCAGGCGATGCCTACGGACACTGGGATGGCGTTCGTCGTCATTCAGCATCTATCTCCGGACTTCAACAGCCTGATGGATGAGCTGCTTGCGCGGTTCACCAAGATGCCCATCGTGCGCGTCGATGACACCGTGGTGCCGCAGCGCAACCACATATATTTGCTGCCTCCACGCAAAGAAATGGTGCTTCTCGGAGGCCGGCTGCATCCATTCAATAAGCCTACCGATCAGCCGCTCAGCATGCCCATCAACACGTTTTTCCGATCGCTTGCACGCGATGTGGGAGACCGAGGCATCGCCATCGTGCTTTCCGGAACGGGTTCGGACGGCAGTCTTGGCCTGTGCGACGTGCACGATTCCGGGGGTCTCGTACTGGCTCAATCCGAGGAGACGGCGAAGTTCGACGGAATGCCCCGCAGTGCAGTCGCTACGGGACAGGTTGACGCGATCATGGCGCCCGAGGAGATGCCGAAGGCGTTGGTGGCATATTCGAAAAACCCATCGGCTCCGGTTTTATCGGGATCGGCCCTGTCGGGGTCTTCACCGATGGCCGGTGTGCCTGCGGTGATCGAGAAGCTGCGAGAAGTCTACGGCATTGATTTCAACTATTATAAGCCGGCCACGATTTCGCGACGTATTGACCGACGCGTGGCAATGGGACATGCGTCGTCGGTGCAGGCATATTGCGCGACAGTGCTCCAAAGCACCGACGAACTCGATTCTTTGTACAAGGATTTGCTTATTGGCGTGACACGCTTTTTCCGCGATCCCGAAGCTTATGCCGTGCTCGAGAACACGGTCATTCCGGAGATCATCGAGCAGGTTCCGCGCGGGGAAGACATTCGCGTATGGGCTCCGGGTTGTGCGACGGGCGAGGAGCCTTATTCGTTGGCGATTCTGTTCCTCGAAGCGCTCGAAGCGCGAGGGCGGGATACGAACGTCAAGATATTCGCCTCGGACGTGCATCGAGATTCGCTTCAATTCGCGGCCGAGGGAATGTATTCCGAAGCCAGCTTGACGGAGCTCACCGAGGCGCGACGCGAGCGGTTTTTCGAGCGGGATGGCATGGTAGCGCGGGTGACGGCACAACTTCGCCGGCACATTCTATTTTCGCATCACAACGTGATTCGCGACCCGCCGTTTACGAGAATGGATCTCGTGAGCTGTCGGAACATGCTCATTTATTTTCAGCCAGCCGCGCAGCTCAAGGCTTTGGCGTCGTTCCATTTTGCGCTCAAACACCGCAGCTTCATGTTCTTGGGGCCCAGCGAAGGCGTGGGCGATTTGCAGAACGAATTCGAGTCAATCGAGCGACATTGGAAAATTTATCGCAAGATCCGCGATGCGCGGCTACCCATCGAAATGCGCATGGATTTGATCCAGTCGCCGCCACGGGCAGCGCTACGCGGCACAACGCCTGGCGATTTGCGCCTGGCGCGCATTTACGATGCCATTTTGAAACGTTATGTGCCCTCGGCGGTGCTCATCGATTCAAAGCGCGATGTATTGCGCGTCTTCGGAGATGCCGAACGTTTTTTGCGACTGCCTCCCGGGCGCATGACCACGGACCTCGTGTCGATGACTCGCGGCGATTTGCGCGTGGCGATATCGAGCGCCATTCAAAATGCGCTGAGGAAAAACGAGCGGGTCGCTTTCCGCGGGGTCCAATTCGTCGAAGACGGCGCGCAGATGCTGCTCGACGTTTTCGCCGACCCCATTGTCGACAGCGCCTCGGGCACTCAACACGTCCTGGTGCAGTTCGAGGTGCAAAATTCGGCTGCCGAGCTGAGCTTGGGCTCCTCGGGCACGTCGCCCGAATTCACGGTGGGGGACGAAGCGCGCGCCCGTATCCAACAGCTCGAATGCGAATTGCAGCACGCGAAAGAGTCGCTCCAAACCACCGTCGAAGAGCTGGAAACCAGCAATGAGGAGCTGCAAGCGAGCAATGAAGAATTGTTGGCTGCCAACGAAGAGCTGCATTCGGTCAACGAAGAGCTGCACAGCGTCAATGCCGAGCACGAATAGAAGATTCGCGACCTTAATCGCGTGTCGAGCGACCTGAAGAACCTGATTCAAGCTACCGAAATCGGCACGATTTTCCTCGATCCCGAGCAGCGTATTCGTTTTTCCACGCCCGCGGCTGGACGACTATTCAACATGATGTCGCAAGACATCGACCGCGATATCCGGCACATCACTTCCCGCGTGAAGGACGACGATGTTTTCGAGGACATTCTCAAAGTCGGCACGACTTTGCAATCCGTCGAAAAGCGCGTATATACGGCGGAAGGCGAAATATATTTGCGGCGCATCATGCCGTATTTCGACGTATCGCGAGCCCCGCGCGGTTTGGTGCTCACGTTTGTCGACATTACCGCGTTATCGCGAGCCGAAGCGTCCCTCATTCGTCTCAATGCCGAACTCGAAGCCCACGTCAAAGAGTTGGATGCGGCCAATCAACGATTGCGATTGATCTTCGAATGCGCGCATGATGGCATTTTGACCGTCGATTCGAGCGGCATCGTGCACATGGCCAATGCGCAAATCGAACAAATGTTCGGTTATGCTGCAAACGAGCTGGTTGGCTCACACCTCGACATGCTCGTCCCCGAAAATGCCCGCGGCCACCACGCAAATCATCGGGAAACGTTTTTTGCCAAGCCTGAAAACCGAAGAATGGGTCAAGGGCGGTGGCTCGAAGGGCGGCGCAAAGACGGCACATTATTTCCCGTCGATGTCACTCTGACGCAGCTCGCGTTCCGCGATTCGATGCACGTGATGGCATTCGTCACGGACATGACGCGCACCAAACAGCTCGAAACGGAGCGCGATCAAATCGTTCGCAAGATGACCGAAACGCAGAAGCTCGAAAGCCTCGGCGTGCTTGCAGGCGGCATTGCACACGATTTCAACAATTTGCTGACGGGCATCATGGCGACTGCTGGAATGCTCGTCGATGATGTTCGCGGAAAAGACGACTTACGCGAATCGGCGAACATCATTCTCGAATCGAGCCATCGAGCGGCAGAGTTATGTCAGCAACTCCTGGCATATTCGGGGCGGAGCAAATTCGTATTGCGTGCGCGGGACGTGAGCGAGCTGGTCGGAGCGACGTCGAAACTTGCCCACGCCTCGTCGGTCCACAAAGGCGTACGACTTTCCTTCGAGCTGACGCCGAATTTGCCGCTCGTGTCGATGGACGAAACGCAAATTCGTCAAGTGGTGATGAACCTCGTGATCAACGCATCGGAAGCCGTGGATCCGCATGCCGGCGTGATTACGGTACGCACGGGCTTGACGAAGGTGACGCCGGAGGTATTGCGGTCCGCCGTGCTTTCCGAGACCCTCGATTGCACGGAATGCGTATTCATCGAAGTATCCGACAATGGCAGTGGAATCAAGTCTGAAGACTTGCGGCGCATCTTCGAGCCGTTCTACACGACGAAATTCACGGGTCGCGGATTGGGTTTGTCCGCGGTGCTCGGCATCGTGCGTGGTCATCGCGGCGCGCTGACGGTGAGTTCGGAGATGGGAAGAGGGACTTCGTTCCGGGTATTGCTCCCCCCGTTGCCGAATGAAAAGCAAATCAAGGAGCCGCAACTGCCGAAGGATACGCCGTGGCATGGCAGTGGCAAAGTGCTCGTAGCGGACGACGAAGCAGCGATTCGGAATGCTTGCCGTCGGCTGCTCACGCGGATGGGATTCGAGGTCGAGGTGGTGAATGACGGTCGCGAAGCGCTGGATCGTTTCCAGCAGAATCCAGCCGAGTTTGCGCTGATCTTGCTCGACCTGACGATGCCGCGCACGGGCGGAGCGGAAGCGTTCGTGGAAATGAAACGAATAAGGCCGGAGAGCCGAATCGTGCTGATGAGCGGGTTTTCGCAAGACGATGCGAATGCGAGCGTCGGCAAAGACGTGGTGCCGGACGCATTCTTGCCGAAACCTTTCGACAGTGCAGCATTGTCGGCGGCATTGAAGCAGGCGTTGGGGGAGATCAAGACTTGAGGGATTAGCGCCGCACCCGCTCCCGCCGCACCCGCAATCTCCTCGGCTTCGCCCCTTCTTCGTCGGCTACCACCGTCACCACCACATCTTCACTGAGCGGCCCTGACAAACGTTTTCGCGCCGCTTCGATCGACCGCACTTCGTTCCCCGACACCGACAAAAGCCGCTCGCCCGGTTCAATGCCAGCCAATTCCGCTTCCCCGTTCGGCGGCACCATCACCACAATCACCGCTTTGCCGCCTTTTTCCGAACGCTCGCCCAACGTAAGCGCCACACTTCCCGCCCCTTTCGCCTCTTTCTTCGCTCGACCTTCCCCCGACAACGTAATCACAACTCGCGACGTCGTTTCCCCCGCCCGCACCTTCACGTCCACCGAGCCTCGCCCCATTTCCAGCGAATATGCCTCGATGATCGCATCTCCCGCGGGCACCCCTTTCAATACGAATTCACCTTGCTTGTTGGTCGACGTAATCCCTGGCGGCAGCGGCCCGAGCGGCAAATACGTCGGTACCGCGCCAAACCCTACCCGCACGCCAGCAAGCGGCTCTTCATTCCTATCGACCACTTCACCTTCGACCACTCCCGCTTCGGGCAAATCAATCGCCCCCAGATCCGCTCGGCGTTGTGAATCCGCCTGGACCTCGACGATCTTTTCGCCATTCGACCACGCCGAATGCGACGCCACCATACGCACTCGCCCAGGCCCCAGGTCAGGCACTTCGAATTCGCCATCGACATCAGCCACCGCGCGTCGAACGCCATAACGCGTATACAACACGACGTCGGCGTCTGCGACCTTGTCGCGCCCATCTCGACCCGTCACTTTGCCCCGACCAACGATCCCCTCGGCCAATTCGAACGATAACTTCGACGGTGCTGGATCGGCTTCTTCGATATGCAGTGACTTGCCTGGACGATGCAATGAAAACCGCAAGGCAAGGCCAGCGGCATCCGGTACTTCCACGTCGCCATTGTCGTCCGTGAACAACGTCCGCCGCAAAGGCACGGCCGGATCGAGCGACACGGCGCGCACTTCCACGCGGTCCAGCGCATAGCCGCGATCGTCCGTCACGTGCACGGATACGCCATCGCGTTCTTTTGGTAAAACGATTTCGATTTCTTTTCGCCCGCGATCGGGAATCTCGACAATCACTCGCGCCACGACGTCGCTCGGAGCATCCGGCCTGGCCACACTCACGAGCACTTCATTGGGTACGGCCGGAAAAACGAATATGCCCGAATCGTCGGCATACGTCACACGCTCGAGCGACCCGGTCGCAGCCGCCAATTCCACTCGAGCACCCGCCAACGGATTCCGATTCGCATCGAGCACTCGGCCTTCCAAGAATCCGCCTTGGTGCAAAACGACCCGCACAAACGCTTCGCCACCCGATTTCAACGTGACCATTTCACTGACCGCTTCGACATAATCCGGATGTCGCACGATCACTTGCACTCGGCCGGGCGGAATGGGTTCGGCTCGAAAAACACCATCACCATTGGTCACCCAAGGATCGTAATCGGCAGAATGCGCAATCGCGACCACGCCTTCTTCATGCGGCAAATCCGGAATGGGACCAAGCATCACGCCCAATTCACCCACAGGAATGAGCGGCATCGATCCTGGCAACGACATGTCGAAATGGTCTTCGCGAAATGCCGTCATCGCGCGCGTCACCGCAATGGGCATACCTTCGGTATCCGTCCCAATCACCTCGACCATCGCACCGCCCACGGGAAAGCCTCGATCATCGACGACTTCACCCACGATCACCCCGCCTCGAACCAAGGGCACGCGCACTTCGATCGCTTCGCCATCGACCATCACGGCACTCGTTGGGACAAACCCCTCGGCGCTGGCCGATACCATCATTGCGACATCTGGAACCGGCCCGAGCACGACAATGCCTTGAGCATCCGTACGACCGTAAATGGGAAATGGGCTCAAGCCTTCCTCGGCGAGCACCACATTTGCATTCGCGATCCGTGGCGCATTTTCCGCTTCGCCATCGGTCACGGTGACCGCGATTCTTCGCCCCACGTCGACCACGAGCGTCACTTTTTTCGTTTCGGCTCGTTCAATGGACAAACCAAGCTCCGTCACACTCACGCGCTCGCCAAGCTCGGCCTTCAAGCTATAAGCGCCCGAGCGCAATCCAGCGATTTTCGCAATGCCTCGCGCATCTGCAACGACTTCCCGCGCTGGCCAAAGCCCCGCACCGCCGCACATCACGCGCGCATACGGCACCATCGATCCGTCTTCCGCAGCGACCACGGATACTTCAAACGCCCCCAGCCGCTCGAGCTTGATCCGCAGCGGAACGGGACCGACCGTCACGTCGGTACGCACCACGTCATCGTAGCCCCGAGCCACCACACGGACGACAAACGGCCCTCCTGCCAAGCGATCCACGTGCGCTCGACCATCTGCACCGGTCTTCGCCACATACGGAAGCGCATCGGATCCCGACACGGAAACTTCCGCCCCGACAAACGGCTGCTCGGTTTCATCGACGACGACCACATCGAGCGCCGCGGCGGGCGCGAGCACGATACGCAAAGCCCGTTCACCTGCCCCCAGCACCACGTGTGTCGACGATCTCGCACGACCTTCGCCATACGAAAGCACCCACGATTCGCCGCGAGGCATGTCTTTCAGAATCGCGACGCCGTTCGAATCCGTGCGCGCTTCTCCAGCGAAATACGTAATCCCAGCGCGAATGGAAAACAGACGCACGAGCGCATTACGAAGCGGCTGGTCGTGTTCATCCACGACAAACGCGCGGACGATGGCGTCACGGTCCGAGACAAACGCTGGCAACGTTGGAGCCTGCACGATCACGGAAAACGTCGACAGACGCGTGTCGTACAAGCCGACGATGTAGAAGAGCGCGACGATGGCGCCGAAAAGCGCAACGAAGCGGGCGAGCTTGTCTTGTCGGGGCGTCGTCACGTGGGGCGCATACGTGTTACCGCGTGCGAGCGGGGCGGGCCAATAGGAAATGGTGCGAGGTCGAGGATCGCGCTTCGATGGGCCGAGTGTAGTGGTTGCCCCAGGACGTATTGGTCATGCGTCGCTGTCGCGTCGAGGCCATTGCTATGTCTCGAAAAAAGAAGCGACGCTTTGAGATTTTAATTCGATTCATTACACCACTTTGGGTTTGTCCGAATTCGTCTCGACAAGCAATAAAGTTATTTGACCACGGCCTGGACAAACGTAAACATCCGGTATGGGTGCCAAACGTATCTTGTGGCATGCGGGTCTTGGCTGGCTCTTGCGCCGTAAAAAACAACGAGATTTCGACACGCGCGAAGAAATCCCACTCGCCGAGGAGGCTTTACGCATGGACTTTTTGCTGTTGCGAAGATTATCCGAGACAAACACCGAAGAAGAAGCGCAGACGCTGCGCAAATTATGGCCGCTGCTGCCTACCTTCACGGTTCTCGAATACAAAAGCCCAGGTCGCGGGTATCGCCGAGGAAACCTCGATCAGTTATGGGCGTACCTGCATCTGTTCATTGCCGATGGGAAAAACGAAGTCGCTCATCACGGCGACCTATGCGGCGTGCTGGCTGTTCCTCGGCGCACGCCAAGCCTGGATCAGGACATCGCCACCATGGGCCTCACCTGGGAAAACCTGGGCGATGGGTACTTCCGCGTCCATGGCGGACTGTTTGTCCTGTACGTCCTGGAGCTGGAGGTCGTTGGCCTCGCCGAAAACGATGAGCTACTTTATATGTTCGGAAGTGGAGAAGTCCGGACCGTGGAAGCTGCTCGGTTTCTCACCGAGATGATTGGTACGAAGGAGGCGAACATGAATTTGCGTGACATGGAGGGCTACGACGACGTCCAGCGGCAGATCCTCGAAATCGTCGACATGATGCCTGCGGACATCGTCCTGGATCACTACCGCCCTGAACAACGTCTCGCGGGGCTCGATCGCGATCACCAAGCCCTCGCCTTGCCGCTCGACGTGCTGCGCTTGCTCCCCGCCGAATACTTCCGCTCGCTGTCGCCCGAAATCCAAGCCGAACTCCAGCGACGTCTCGCTCAACCCTGACCAAAACGCTGACCAAGACGTCGCCCCTCGTTCTACCTCGTCTACCCAGACAAACCCTACTTCCCCCTCACCTGCTCCACCACCGCCAAGATCTCTTCGTCCGGCAAAATGTGACTCGACGACTTCGCGCGCTGCATGATCGCCTCCACCAGCTCCTTCGATGGCTCGATCCGGCGCTCGCGCAACCAATGATTCACGTTCGATGCGCCCGACATGTATCCGACGCAAATCTCCTGCTTCCGTCCAAACATCCCCGCAGGCACGCCCGAGTAAATCCGATCCGCAAGCCACGCATCGCCTTTGCTCTGCGCCTTGATGATCGCCGCCGCATGCACGCCCGTCGCCGTACGAAACGCGTCGCGACCCACCAGCGGATAGTTGATCGGAATGTCCCAACCCACCGCCTCCGCCGTGGTGTTGCAGTAATCGAGCATGTGCGTGAGGTCCTGATGATCCAAGAGCCCCAATAGTTTGAGGTTCAACAGAATCAGCTCCATCGCCGCGTTGCCCACTCGCTCGCCAATCCCCAGCGCCGTCCCGTGCACTCGATCCGCTCCGAACTCGAGCGCCCACAACGCGTTCTCCAGCGCCAAACCTCGATCGTTGTGCCCGTGCCAGTCGATACCGACCTTCGCACCCGCGCCTGCCACGATCGACTTCGTGAACGAGATCAAATTCTGCACTCCATCCGGCGTCGCGTGACCCACCGTGTCGCACAAACACAACCGCGACGCTCCATGATCGATCGCCATCTTGAACAACGTCGCGAGCATCTCCGGACGCGAACGCGTCGTGTCTTCCGTCACGTACGCGACCTTGAGCCCCGCCTTCACCGCTACGTCGATCGCCTCGGCACTGCGCTTGACGATCATGTCGAGGTCCCAAGCTTCTGCGAACTGACGAATCGGGCTCGATCCGATGAAGCAGTACACCTCGACGGGAATCCCAGCTCGCTGCGAGATCTCGATCATCGGCGTGATGTCCGCGACCACCGTGCGTCCCGCGCAAGCCACTCCGAGCGGCAAACGGTTGTCCGTGATCTCGCGACACATCCGCAGCACATCGTTGAAAGCGCGCTCGGAGCTTCCAGGCAGACCGATGTCCGCTACGTGGATTCCGATCTTCGCCATCAAGTGCACGAGCTTCAGTTTTTGCTCGATGTTCGGATCTTTGACCGATGGGTTCTGCAAACCATCGCGCAACGTTTCGTCGAAAAACGTCACGTCTTTCGGGATGAGGCGTCCTTTTCGGCCAACCTCGTTCCAGTCGTAGATCAGTTCGTCGGAGCGGAGTTCAGACGGGACGCTCATAGGCGGAAGTATAATCGACTATCGTTGTTTGGTGCTGGATTCCGAAGCCTTGGGGCTTCTGCGAAGCGCCACTGTAGTGACCCCGGCGAGAATGAAAAGGCCGCCAAAAAGAGACTCGGGCGCGGGAGTCTGTCCAAGTTGCAGCGCGGACAGCGCGATGACCACGAGCGGCTGAATGTAGATGTAGATCGTGACCAGGGTCGGCGTGGCTCGACCGAGCGCCCACGCGTTGACCCCATACGCGAGCACCGTGGGCACTAGGACGATGTAGGCCACGAGCGCATATGCGCCCATCGACCAATGAGGCACGTCTCGCACCAACGCTGCTGCACCGATCGGTGCGAATAGAATCGTTGCTGCTCCAAAGACCCACGCCATCACCGCGAGCGTTCCGTGTCTGGCCAGGGCCGACTTCGAGAAAACCACGTAGATCGCGTACGACGCGGCGTTCATCAACACCATCGCATCGCCTGCACGAGGCACCGCGAAGTTGGAAAGCACGACCACGCCAAAGACCGCGAGAGCCAAGCCAACTGCGGTCCGCGCATTCATCCGATCCCGACCCGCGAGGATCGCGACAAGCGCTGTGAACACCGGGATCGTCGCTACCAGCAACGTTGCGCTCACGGGCGACGTGCGACTCAAACCGCGCAAGAACAACGCTTGATTCAACGCCACGCCGAAGATGGCGAGCAACACGAGCACACCTCGATCACGTAGCGTCTCGACTTTTGGAGCGCGTGAAAACAGGTAGGCCGGGACAAACACCAACGCGCCGCCTACGATGCGCACCATCGCGAGTGCCTCGGGCGAAACATTGAAAGGTGGGCTCATCGCGAGCTTGCCTTCGATGGGGAGCGACCCGAAAGCCAATTGCACGAGCAGCAATGCCGCGTGGATCGACAAGGTCGATCGAGGTGCGACTTGCCCGGCTAGGCCTTCTTTCGATGATTCCAGTTCACGCGCCACAGTCGACATTTCGCCATCGCGATGACCTCGAGGTGCGCGGGGCGGAATTCCCCTATCAGGTCATGGCTCGTTTCGCATCCCCGGCCTAAGCTCTGCCCCAGCAAATGTCGATCTGGCAATCGCTACCCGAGTTCGGAACTGGCGTTCTTTACGCGATCCTTGTTGCAGCGGCCTACACCTTCGCCGTTGCTATCGCTTCCAGCTTTGGAAGGCCAAGGCTCCTTCATGCCGCTCGTCTCGGCGCATTCGGCACCGTGTCGCTTGTTGCGTTGTCCGTTCTGGTGCTCGCATTCGCGTTCGTCAGTCACGACTTTCGCATCAGCTATGTCGCTCGATACAGCGATCGCACGATGACCACGCCCTACCTGATGGCGGCTCTCTGGGGCGGTCAGGACGGGTCGCTGCTCTGGTGGTTGTTCCTGACCTCAGGGTTTTCCGCGGGATGCATCGCGTGGCTCAGACGCAGGTACATCGAGCTACAGCCGATCGTCATCGCCACCTTGATGACCATCATCGGATTCTTCGCGATCCTCATGATTTTCGCGGCAAACCCGTTTGCGGTCCAAGCATCTGGGGCGCCAATCGACGGCGAGGGGCTCAACTATCAGCTCCGCAATTTCTACATGATCATCCACCCGCCGAGCCTCTACATCGGGTTCACCAGCTCGGCGATTCCCTTCGCATTTGCCGTCGCCGCGCTCGTCACCGGCCGCCTCGACAACGAGTGGATCGTGGCGACGCGCAAGTGGATGATGTTCTCCTGGCTCTTCTTGTCGATCGGCAACGCGCTCGGCATGCTCTGGGCCTACGAAGAGCTGGGCTGGGGCGGTTATTGGGCGTGGGATCCCGTCGAGAATGCAGCGTTCCTTCCGTGGCTCACGGCCAGCGCCTACGTGCACTCCACGATGATTCAAGAGCGTCGAGGGATGCTCAAGATTTGGAACGTCTTCCTCATCGCCGCGACGTTTTTCCTGACCATCTTCGGCACGTTCCTCACTCGCTCCGGCCTCATCGCCAGCGTGCACTCCTTTGCCAACTCCGACATCGGCATCTTCTTCGTCTACTACATGCTCGTCATCGTCTCGGTGTGCGTAACGCTCATCGTGTGGCGTTTGCCGAAGCTGCAAAGCGAAGGCGTTTTCGAGTCGATTCTGTCGCGTGAAGCCGCGTTTGTCTTGAACAACTGGGGCCTGCTCAGCCTCACCGTGTTCATCGCCATGGCAACCACCTGGCCGCGCATCAGCGAGGCGGTGCTCAAGCAAGAGTCGACGCTTGGCCCGACGTTTTACAACACGTGGATTCCCCCGATCGCGCTCACCGTGTTTTTCGCCATGGGAGCCGCTCCGCTTTTGGGTTGGCGCAAGACGTCGCCCGAGCTGTTCCTGAAGAGCTTTCGTTGGCCCGTCGCTGCGTTGATCACCGTCGGCACGTTGCATCTGCTCGTCGGCAAGAAGTTCGGGTATCCGGCGTTTTACGACGCGGCTCCGATCTATGAAGGCACGCTGGGTCGTGCCCTCGCCTGGCTCAGCGGCAAGCTCCCGTTTGTCACGGTCATGCTCGTCGCGTTCAACATCGTCGTCGTCGTGCAGGAGTTCGTACGCGGCGTCATCGCGCGACAGAGCGCAAAGAAGGACGAAAACGTCCTCGCTTCGCTGGTCAACTTGGTCGCGAAAGCTCGTCGTCGTTACGGCGGGTACACCGTGCACGTCGGCATCGCGATCATGTTCTTGGGTTTTACCGGACGCGCTTGGGGCGTCGACAAAGAGATCACGCTCGCGCCGAATGAGACCGTCCAGATCGAGTACTACAACATCAAGTACTTGGGCTCGCGCATGGAGGTCGACAGCGAGAAGCGCATGATCTTCACGGACCTCGAGGTGACTCGGCACGGCAAACCTGTCGGCGTGATCAACCCCGCGAAGTTCATCTACAGCAAAGGCGCCGAGCAACCTTCGACTGAGGTTGCGAAGTTCATGAACGTACGTGACGACCTTTACGTCATCGTCGGCATGGTCAATCCGCAGACGAAAGTCGCGGCGTTTCAGCTTCACGTCAACCCGCTGGTCAACCTCATCTGGATTGGCGTGGGCATCTTGATCTTGGGCGCCACGTTCTCGCTCTGGCCTGAAGTCGCTCTCGAAGAAGTAGGCGCGTTCGGCTATCTCCGCGCGGCTGCTTCCGTTGCTGCATCGGTGGTTTTTGCCTTGCTGCTCGCAGGCGGGCCCGCCATCGCGTATGGAGGGACGCGCGCTGCGCCGCCGCCACCACCAGCGATCTCTTCTCCTGCATCGGTGGTGACTGTCCCGTGAAGTCCCGCATGTCTCGACGCACTCCTCTGCACATCGCTCTGCTCGTCTCCGCATCGCTCGGTGCTGGCGTGTTTTCGTTCTTCCCGGCTGACGCAATTGGTCAGCACTCGGGCGGCAACGGCACCGTCATGATCCACAGCGAGACTGAGCGGCAACTGTTCTGGAGCCTCATCTGCACGTGCGGTTGTCCGCGTGAAACCCTGGGCACGTGCGCGTGCGACATCGCTTCGGCCAGGCGCGATGCGCTCCGAGATCTCCTGTCGCAAGGCAAGTCGATCGCGCAAGCGCAAGACGCGTACGTCTCGATGTACGGCGGCAAGTCGCTCGCGGTGCCGCGCAACACGGGAGCCAATCGCCTGCTCTGGGCCGTTCCAGCCCTCGCGATCCTGCTTGGAGCAGGGTTTGTCGTGTTCACCCTCCGCCGGTTCAAACGCCAATCGGATACGAACGACGCAAAGTTGCAGGTCAAACAGTCGGACCTCAAACAATCGGACGTCAAAGCACGCGACGCCTACGATGATCGACTCGATCAAGAGCTGAAGGACCTCGACAACGAATGAGCTCCGCGAAAAACGCTGCCCCTCGAGATGACGAGCTCGACCAGCAGATCGCCCAATTCGTGAAGGTCGGGCTGCCAGGTCTCATCGTGGTCCTGGTGATCCTCGCCGGGGTCTTCATCGACGCATCGACGGCCATCCTCGTGGCGGCTGCCGGAGCGTTGATCTCGGTCATCGCCGTCTTCTGGGCCAGCTTGCGCACGCTGCTCGGTGAAACGCCACTCTCGGGCGCCGATGCGTACGTGTTCGGTGCTCCGCCCAAGGTCGAAGAGGAACAGAAGCGATCCGTTTTGCGCGCGCTCAAGGACATCGAGTTCGAGCGCAACGTCGGCAAGATCAGCGAAGACGACTATAAAGAGTTGGTTGCGAAGTACCGCGCCGAGGCGAAGCGCCTACTGCAAAGCCTCGATGAAAAGGCCGCTCCGGGGCGTGAGCGAGCCGAAGTGTTGGTGCTGAAGAAGCTACGTCAAGCGGGCTTGGCCGATGCATCGACATCAGTGGACGAGACGGACGCGACAAACCCGGACGAGACAAACTCGGACGAGGTGATCGCGGACAAACCTGCGTCGGATGAGCCTGCACCGGATGGGGCCGTGGCCGCCGTTGCGATGATCCTGGCGACCAAGCCTCCCGTCAAAAAGAAGAAGTCGAAGAAGAAGGCGCAGCCGGCATTCGAGCCTGACGAGGCGGCCGAGGTTCGGGCGTGTAGCAAGTGCGGCACGTCGAACGATGCGGATGCGAGGTTCTGCAAGAAGTGTGGAGCGCCGATGACTGAAGCAGCGCCGGCCGAAGCATCATCGGAAAACAAGTCCGACGAGGAGGCGAACGCGTCGTGAGATCGAATTCGCGCCGTTTGGCCACGATATTGACCTTGGCCCTCGCGGGCATCTCTGCGCCGATGTTCGTGTTTGCCGCGGGAGGTGATAACAAACCCGCTTCGAGCGCCGCAGCATCCGCAGCCGCAAAGCCCGCGGACAAACTTGATGCTGGCACCCCGGACGCTGGACCCAAAGGCGACGGTGGTCTTGGTCCGGTCGATGGTGGCGAAGCTCTGCCGCCTGGACATCCGCCCGTTGGTGAAGAGCTTCCGCCGGGGCATCCTCCGACCGCGGGTGGAGATCCTCATGGCGATGGGCACGACCATGCCGACGAAGATCCGCATGGCCAGCGTGGAGGGTTTTTCGAGGCACCACCGAACTCGATGGTTGATGATCCTTCGCTGCCTCCGGGCACGATGGTCATCACGCTGAAGGACGCCGAGAATCGTCCGATCCCCAATGCCGCCGCCGTACTTTTGGTGCTCGAAAGCAGCGTGGCGAAAGGCGATTCACGCAAGCGCAGACCGGTCGAGATGGATGCGCAAGGCACGGTGCGGGTCGATGGTTTGTCCGTGGGTGGTGGCACGAGCTACCGCGTGAGCACGACGCGTGACGGAGGCTCGTTCGCATCGGATGCATTCGCGCTTTCGGACAAAGCGGGCAAGCGCGTGGTCGTGCATGCGTATGAATCGTCGGCCAACCTCGAGAACGTTTTGCTTGGCATGCAAGCGTTCGTGTTCATCTCGTTGAAGGAAGATTCGCTCAGCGTCGAGCACATCTTCAACGTGTTCAACATCGGCAAGACCGCGTGGGTTCCCGATCCGAGCGGCGGCCAAATGACGCTTCCGGAAGGCTACAAAGCGTTCAACACGTCGGAGGGAATGGCCGACGTCAAATTCGTTGAAGGCAAAAAGAACGAAGCATCGCTCACGGGCACGATTGGGCCCGGACAGCACGAAGCGAACTTCCGTTATCGCGTGCCGCTCGAGGGTACGGATCGACAAACCTTTCGCTTGACGCTTCCACCGCGCGTGGGTGAAGTGCGCGTGTTTTCCGAGGCTGGCAAGAACATGGGCCTCGAAGTGGAAGGTTTTCCCGGGGCGCAGAAGCAACGTGGTCGCGATGGGCGCAAGCTCTTGATCACGGCGCGTCAGGCAGCTCAAGGTGAACGTGGCGTGCAGGAGCTGGACATCACCATCACGGGCTTGCCTACGCCCAGTCCAAGCCGATGGATCGCGGTGCTCTGTGCGCTCACAGCGCTCGCGCTCGCGGGCGCGTACGTGTTGAAGCAGAAGGACACCGGGGACACCGCGGACGACATTCGTGATGACTTGCTCGAGGCGCGCGAGGCGCTCTTGGGTGAATTCGTCACGCTCGAGAAGTCGCATCGCAAAGGCGACATTGGTCCGAAGTCGTACGACAAGCTGCGCCGTGCGTTGCTCGATGCGCTGGCCCGCATCGAAGCTCGTCTGGACGAGGTGCGTACGGCACGTGCGGAGCGAAGGCGTGAAGCTCGGGCTGAGGGCGCTTCGAAGTAACGTCCTCAAACTCCCCTCTCCACGGTGCGAAGCGGAGTTGGAGAGCGGCCGGGACCGGGGTGAGGCGTGAAAAAAAAGTTCATCGCCGTAGGGTTTGTCCTGGGTGTGATGACGTTTGCCCTCGTCGTGGGTTTGGCCGTGCAGAAGTCCGCGCCTCCTTCGCGATGTGCAACGGGCATGGTGCTGCTCGGGTCGCGATGCTGCGGCGAAGGTCAATCGTTGGAGCACCAACGATGTATCGGTCGACCTTCCAAGTGCGCGACGGGTCTCGAAGTAACCGACGGCGGGTGTGTTGCGCCGCGGAAGATCGTGTCGATCAAGGCAGGCGTGTTGCGAATTGGCCCTGGCGATTGGGAAGCTCAGGGGCAGGTCACGCCACGCACGGCCGACGTTTCATCGTTTGCGATCGACGCGTACGAAGTGCACGAGGCGCGATACGCCGCGTGTGTTGCAGCATCGGCATGCGCTCCTGCGGCGTTGTCGGGCGAGCCTGGAAGGGCGCTCGGATCGGTCACGTTGACCGAGGCAGCTCGGTTTTGCGCTTGGGCGGGTGGTTCTTTGCCCACGGCCGAGCAGCTTGCGTATGCGGCGGCCGGGCCGAGCGCGCGGCGTTATGCGTGGGGCGATACGGGTGCGGTGTGTCGCCGAGCTGCGTGGGGACTGGTTCGCGGACCATGTGCCGAAGGAGCGATCGGGCCTGAGGTGACGGGGTCTCATCCTGACGGTGTTTCGCCCGATGGCGTGCACGATTTGGCCGGAAATGTCGCGGAATGGACCTCGCCTTCCGACCAAGCCACCGACCTTGTCGATGTTCGAGGCGGGTCATTTGCGGACAGTGCAGCGAGTGCCCTTCGTAGTTGGCATCGCCGACAGATCGCGGGGACCACTCGCTCGATCGACGTCGGTTGGAGGTGCGTTTATCCCTCCGAAGCGGGTCATGAAAGATCGCGTTGATCTTGCGTGAAAGAAACTCGTCGAACGCCACGATTGCGTTAGATTGCTCGGTCCCATGACTGCCGCGATCCTTTCGATCGGGACTGAGCTCACCCGCGGTGAGATTGTCAATACAAACTCTGCTTGGCTTTCGGCCGAGCTTACGGCTGCCGGTTTCAATGTCGCTGCGATGCAAACAGTCGCTGACGACATGGACGGCATGGTCGCGAGCATTCGGTTGGTCGCTTCTGCACACAGACTCGTGGTGGTCACGGGGGGTTTAGGACCCACCACGGATGACCTCACGACCGCTGCTGCAGCACGAGCCGCAGGCGTAGCGCTCGTGCGTGATGAAAGCGCTCTGCTTGCGATTCGTCGTCGCGTGGAAGGCCGAGGACGAACGCTCAACGCGGGTCACGAGAAGCAAGCCGATTTGCCTGCCGGCGTCGCGGTTTTACCGAACGCGATTGGTACGGCTCCAGGCTTCTCCATCGCGATTGGTGACACCTTGCTGTTTTTCCTGCCCGGAGTCCCGCGCGAAATGAAGCGCATGTTCACCGAGCAAGTCCTTCCGCGCATCCGTCCTTCGGCGCCGAACAACACCCATCAAATTCGTTTGCGTACATATGGTCTCGGCGAGAGTTTGGTAGGACAAGCGCTCGCGGATGTCGAAGGCACCCATGCTGGCGTGACGCTTGGCTACCGCGTGCACTTTCCAGAAGTCGACGTGAAGGTGAATGCGCGAGCATCGAGTCGCGACGTCGCGCGGGACGTGGCTCTGCGTGCGGCAGCGGACGTGCGCAGTCGTCTAGGCGATGTCGTGTATGGCGAGGGTGACGAGACGTTTGCGGAGATGGTTGGGCGCTCGGTACGTGGTCGAGGGTATCTCTTGGCGCTTGCGGAGTCGTGCACGGGTGGACTCATTTCGCGCATGCTCACGCGTCAACCGGCGAGCGATTTTTTCATTGGCGGAGCCGTCACGTATGCCAATTCGGCCAAGACGAGACTGCTCGGCGTACAAGAAGACACGCTGCGATATCACGGCGCGGTATCGGCCGAGGTTGCTGCGGAAATGGCCGAGGGCGTCCGGCGCGTATGCGAAACCCACGTTGGGCTAGCGGTGACGGGCATTGCGGGACCAACCGGCGGTAGCCAGGAAAAACCCGTCGGGCTCGTGTATTGGTCCGTTGCGCATCCGGGCGGGACGATCGTGCGCCACAAGGTTTTTCAGGGTGAACGGGAAGAAGTGCAAACGGCGGCGGCGTATGCCGTTTTGGATGATTTGCGTCGCATTGCCTTGGGCCTTCCCGAGCGCGACTTGAATCGCTGATTCCAAGCCAACGTTTTCCTGGAATTTCACCCCAGCGGAACCCTGCCGCGTTATAGGCCAAATTTGGGCTTGACATATCGTCCAAACCGG
>CAZETM010000089.1:0-20189 GCA_964514885.1 uncultured Polyangium sp.
AATTCCCGCACTGCGGATTGATAGGCTCACTTCGCTGTAGGGAGGAAGAATCTCGAACGTTAGGGGCGCGCGGGTTTGTCGATATCGTCATTCAGGACGAAGGCGACCTCGAAGAGGTGCGAATACGCCTCCAGCACCCCCGCCGCCGCGGTCGTGAGGTTTTGCGCGAAAAACGCGTGCGCCCCGAGGCGATCAGCCGCCGCGCGCTCGTCGAGCTGGATGTAGATGGTCACGAGAGGGCTCTGGAAGGCGACCTTTTCATCCCCGACCACGCCACGCGGAGCGCCTTCGGTCGGAGGCGGCTCGAGGCCAATAGGCTGGCCATCAAGCACGGTGATCGATGCGCGTCTCGCCGCTTCCGCCAGCTCACCGCGATAAAAATGAGCCTCGGCCTGAGCCTGCCGGACCTCACCCAGCAAAGAGCCGGAGGCCCTCATTGGCAAGGCGTGGTGATCATCGAGCACGTACAAGATGAAAAGTCGAATGTAAACCGGAGTCACGTTCGCCGCCGGAAAAACAGCAGCCCCCCGCTCTTCGGCAGCGGCGTCGGAATCGTCCGGTACGTCAGGTCCTGATTCGGCACGAGCGACCAGTCGTATGACCTCAAAAGGTGCGTTAGGACAATCTGCATCTCGACCATTGCCAGGTGTTGCCCAATGCAGATGCGCAATCCGCCCCCGAAAGGAATGAACGAAAAGTCTCGAGGTTTGTCGCCGGTCTTTTCACGGTCGAAACGATCGGGATCGAATTGCTCGGGATTCTCGTACGTATTGCCGTGGTGCGTGCCCACTATCGAGCATGCAATGATGCTGCCTTGCGGAATCCGATAGCCACCAAAGGATGTGTCGCGCAAAGCCTGGCGAAAAACCCCCGCGACAGGGGGAAGCACGCGCATCGTTTCATTGATGATTCGCTGGACGTACGCCACTTGGCGCAATGTCTCGAGCGTCAAAGGCTCGTCCCGAGAAATCTTCTCGACCTCGCTCCTACCGCGCGAAAGCACCTCGGGGTGCTGGGCGAGCAGGACGAGCGCATTGGTCATCACATTGACGGTGGTTTCGTGGCCTGCGAAAAGCAAGGTCGTCAGCTCGTCGCGAATGACCTCGCGAGACAGCCCCGCCCCAGACTCGTCGCGGACCGAAAGCAGTGCGGCAAGAACGTCAGAATGGTTTTTTCCGTCCGCCAGACGTGTTTCGATGATTCGATCGAGGTGCCGATCGAGCGTAGCTCGCGCGTCGATGGCTTTGCGGAAAGGCGTAAAGGGCAGCGGCCAGCGAATGGGCGTGAAAAGCCCGCCCACGAACAGCTCGAAGGCGCTGCGGAGCGCGGGCAAATCGGCCTCCGTACCGCCAAGGACCAGGCGCGCGGCGACTTCGAAAGCCAATGCACGAATGACGTCGACGGCAACAATGGGCCCTGAGAATGCAGCAGCCCGTGACAGATGCGCTTGGGTAATTTGCTCAATCGTCCCGACAAACGCCCGCATTTCGGTTTGGCTGAAGCAAGGAGCGAGCAATTTACGGCGAGAGCGGTGCACGTCTCCTTGAAGATTCGATAGCGATCCCGGGCCGAGAAGCCGCTCGACGGTCACCGGCCAAAACACCCCGACCTCGCGGCCTTCGTTCGTGAGCAGCCAGCGATTGGCTTCGGGACCAAGCAGGTAAATCGTGGGACGGCCAAATATGTGCGAACGGAAAACATCCCCATGACGGCGCCGCCGCTCTTCGACGAAATTTCTGCCCTGAAAGAGCAGGTGCAATGTCTCGCCGACGAGCGGCAGACCTTCGCCGCCGGGGGGCAGCGGAAGAGTGTTTGGATCAACCGGGGATTCGGGGACAGAAGACTCGGTAGACGTCATCAAAATGCAGGAGTGTGAGATGGCAGCGCACTGGTGTCAAGGCACCTCACGCGATGGCCACCACCAGAGAGGCGTTTGCACGTGGCTCGGCATCTCGAAGGGGCAATGTTGTTCCCTGAACTTCTGGCTAGTACTACTGCGGAACCTCCGGATCGAACGAGGCCCAGAAGCAGCGCAACCACCCAAAACCAAGGATTCGCATCGGCAATGACGTCGTGTTTTTGAGTCGTGACAGTCGACTCTACGACCATCATATCGGCCAGTCGAGAAATGACTCGCGTGAGATTGATGCGCCCACCGCATCAAACACGTTTGTCGTCGTATGGTTCGTCCGTGAGGTTTGCCCCTGAACCAGTGAACCACCTTGTCCGCCAAACCGCTTCCAGGAAAAACAACGCTGCGACAAACTTTTCCTTTCCTCCACGACGTTCCTGTGGCATCAGTACGCGGCTTATGCCGCTCGTGTATCTACCCGAAGCCGAAGTTTTCTTCTTGTGGGGCGCCGACGTCGCTGCCGTGGGCCGCGCGGTGCCCAACCTCGTGCGCACGCGCGCTTCGTGGATCGCAAACATCGTGACGCCCGAGGGGCTGAAGCGGACAACTGGGGACACGCTATCGCTGGCGGAATCCGTGGCAACGTTTGCGATGATTCCATCGGCGGACGTCGTCGCCCTGCCCGCTTCGATGGCTACGTGGATTGTTGCGAGCAAGCTGGCGATTTCCCTCGTCGCTCGTGAACGTGTCGTGCCCACCGTAGTTCGTCGAGGAACACGTGTCGAAGCGCGCTGGGCCGGTTGTTTATCTTCGAGCGAAGACGCGCTGAAGGTTGCGATGATCGCGAGAAGCATGCCGCCTGCTGCACACGCGGTTCCGGTCTCCGCAGATTCTGATCACGACGTGTGGGCTCCCGATGCGCTCCTTCGCGCATTCATCGATGCCGTTGTCGATACGCTGCTGCGCTTTACGCTCGATAGACCAGCGCCGCTTCCAGCGCGCAAGCGCAACGCTACCGCTCCGCAAATCACGTGGAACGACCGCTGGAGCACGGCACTCCAAGGCGCGGATCGCCATTTCGACACACAAGGTTTTGCTGAACGTTCTGTTGTCGACGACCTTGCCCGCTGGAGTGAACCAGCACTTGGCGCTCGTGACCGACTACGCGCATGCTTTCGCCTCGAATTGCCACCAACCGATCACGATCCGTTTGTGTTGCGTTTTCTACTTCAATCACCGGACGATCCGAGCTTGCTCGTGCCGGCGTCGGATGTTTGGAGCACCAAAGGTCGCAGCCTCGAAAAGTTTGGCCGAGCGTTTCGCGATCCACAAGAATCTTTGCTCGAAGCACTAGGTCGAGCCACGCGTTTGTTCTCGCCCATCGCGCACGCACTCGAACAAGCCAAGCCGGAAGCTATCGATCTCGACCCGGCTTCGGCGTGGGCGTTTCTTGGTGACGGAGCCTCTGCCCTGGCCGAGGCAGGGTTTGGCGTCATCGTTCCGGGCGAACTGACGTCGACGGGGCAACGGCGATTGCGGATGCGGATGCGCGTTGGCGGTACGTCGAAAGTTGCGGGTGTCGTCACGGGCACGGCAGGTTTCGGGCTGGATGATTTGCTGGACGTTGATTGGGACGCCGTGATCGGCGATGAAAAACTGACCATTCGAGAACTCGCGACACTTGCCAAACAAAAGGCGTCACTGGTTCGATTTCGAGGCGCCTGGGTCGCCATTGATCAGAACGAACTTGCAACTATTCAAAAACGCTTGGCAACAGGCCCGACACGCATGACGGTGCGCGATGCCGTTCGCGTGACACTTGCGGGCGAGACGAACTTTGGAAAGAATTCGATTGCCGTCGGAGCTTCGGGGGCATTCGCCGAAATGATCGAACGATTGCGCCAATGTAGCTCGATGGAAGCACGCGCGCCGAGCACACTTCACGCGACGCTGCGTCCTTATCAAGAGCGCGGATTGCATTGGCTGACGACGATGACTTCGCTCGGCCTTGGAGCATGCCTGGCCGACGACATGGGTCTCGGTAAAACCATTCAATTGTTGGCTTTTTTGCTACGAAGATTGGAGCAAGCCCCACGGGACACTCGTCCCGCGCTGCTTGTTGCGCCGACGTCGGTCGTGGGCAATTGGGAACGCGAAATCGAACGCTTTGCGCCATCGTTGCATATCGTGCAGCATTACGGCACCGAGCGGTCGAAAACCATGGCTGATTTTCCAAAGAACCCCGGCTCGCTCGTGCTCACGACGTACGGACTTTTGCGTCGCGATGCCGGTTTGCTGGGCACGGTCGACTGGTCTGTCGTGGCGCTCGACGAAGCACAAAACATCAAGAATGCCGCATCGACGACGGCGCGCATTGCTCGCACGTTGCGCGCAAGCGATCGATTTGCGCTGACGGGTACACCGGTGGAGAATCGCCTAGCCGAACTATGGTCGATTCTGGAGTTTACGAATCCGGGTTTGTTGGGGCCGCTGGAAACGTTTCGTCGTGAATTTGCCATACCGATTGAACGTTATGGCAACGAAGACGCAGCGGAGCGACTGCGGCGTATCGTGGGTCCGTTCATCCTGCGCCGATTGAAGAACGATCCGACGATCATTCAGGACCTTCCGCCGAAGAACGAAATGAAAGTCGTCTGCACACTCACGCGCGAACAGGCGACACTGTACAAAGCGGTAGTGGATGAAGAAATGCGCCGTATCGAAGATGCGGAGGGTATCGAACGCCGAGGTCGAGTGTTAGCGTTGCTCATGTTTACGAAGCAAATTTGCAATCACCCGGCCCATTATTTGAGTGAAAGCGGACCATTGCCAAAACGATCGGGCAAGCTCGCACGTTTGACCGAAATGCTCGAAGAGGCCATTGCTGCGGGCGACAAGGCGCTCGTGTTCACGCAATTCCGCGAAATGGGCGACAAACTCGTGTTGCACCTTGCGGCAAGTCTTGGTTGCGAGGTTTTGTTTTTGCACGGTGGGACATTGAAAAAGGCGCGGGACGAAATGGTGCGGCGGTTTCAGGAAGAGCCGCGTGGGCCGCGTATCTTCGTATTGTCGGTGAAAGCGGGTGGTACGGGACTCAACCTGACCGCTGCGAGTCACGTTTTTCATTACGATCGCTGGTGGAATCCCGCGGTCGAAGATCAGGCGACGGATCGAGCGTATCGTATTGGTCAAAAACAAGCCGTGCAGGTTCACAAGTTTGTCTGTGCAGGGACGGTCGAGGAAAGGATCGACCGGTTGCTCGAACAGAAACGTGAATTGGCTTCGAAGGTCGTAGGGTCAGGCGAGCAATGGATTACCGAAATGGGCACGTCCGATTTGCGCGACCTTTTCGCGCTTTCCGCCGGTGCGGTCACTTCAATCGACGAGGGTGAAGACGCAGTTGCCACGATACCGAAAACAAAGCCGAAGCGTAAAACACGCAAGAATGGCGTGGAGGAGCAAGCATGAGTTACGGGGTTTGGCCGAAGTCTGCGCCGAAGAAGCCTCCGCCAGCGCATGGCATTAAAATGAAGGCGGTGGGCTCGACGTGGTGGGGAAAGCGCTGGATCGAGGCGCTTCGGGACGTTCTGTCTGGCGATGATTCGCGTCTTGCGCGAGGGCGAACCTATGCGCGTGCGGGGCGTACGCATGATCTCGTGGTGACGGGTGGTAAGGTTACGGCGAAAGTCACGGGATCGAGCCCGAAGCCGTACAAGATTCTCATTCAAGTTGCCGAACTGAGCGATGCGACATGGAAGAAAGCAATCGCCAACATGGCCGAGAAAGCGCAATTCTCGGCTGCGCTCTTGGCGGGACAGATGCCCCAGGAAATCGACGACGTTTTTCACTCTGGGGGCGCGAGCCTTTTTCCGAAGCAGCGCGCGGATCTCGTCACGAATTGCTCGTGTCCCGATTGGGGAGATCCTTGCAAACACGTCGCGGCCACGCATTACGTGCTTGGCGAAGCGCTCGACCGCGATCCATTTCTACTTTTCGAGTTGCGTGGAAAAACCAAAAACCAAGTACTCGAAGCGTTACGCGCGGTTCGCGCGGGTGGCGAGTTGACGTTAAACCGACGCCCGGAGAAGACCGATGTCGCAATGCACGAGGTTCCGACGGTGACGTTTGCCGCGTTAAAACCTGGCGATTACGACAATCCGCGCGAAGCTTTGCCGTTGCTGCATTTCTCGTTTGACGAGCCAATCACCCACGTATCGGTATTGCGGCAACTTGGTGCGCCAGCCTCGTGGAGCGCCGCGGGAACACCTGCGGATGTGCTTGGGCCGATGGTTCGCACCGCTGCGGAAAAAGCACGTCGAATGGCCATGGCAGACGCGAGCGGCGCTGACGAAGACGTTGCGAGCATTTCGACCGCGGCACCTGCAACACGGAAGGTTCGGAAGGCTGCGGGGCGACGAGGGTCATGACACGAGCGATACCGGACATTCTCGCGCCGGGCTCGATGCACTGTTTGTCGGAGGTGCATTGCTCAGTAAATTGACGCTGCTTAGCGTATCGCGCACTCCGAAGGCCGAAAACGTCCACGCAACTGTTGCGGATCAATGGTTACGACGCATCTATCGCGTGGTTCTCTGGGTGACGTGCGCGTTTTACTATTTGAGCTTGCCAATCATTGCCCTGCTCGTGCTGGGACTGGGTGGCGGGATCATTTACGGATTCGTCGCGCTCGGCAGGATCCCGATCAAACTCGTCGTGATCGTAGCCATTGTAACATTTATTTCGTTATGGGCCATGCTGAAGAGCATTTTCACGCGACCACGCGAGTCGGAGCCGGGCTCCAAAGCAGCTCCAGAGCCCGAGCCCAACGAGACGACGGAGTCGAATTGAACCAGGTCGACCCCAAATATCCCGCCGACCCAGTGACGAGGTATTCGTTGGGCCGAGTTGCACGACACCCTGGTACGTCGTTTTTGCTTTGCAAATCGGTAGCATCTTTCGCTACCCTCGCGACTGCAATATGGAAACGCCGCTCTCGCCTCTCGATTTCGCCCGCCGCGCCCGCCGACTTTACGCCGACCGCGAAGCCGTCGTCGATGGCATCCTACGCCTGACCTACCGCCAGTTCTTCGACCGTTGCGACCGCTGGTCCACGGCACTGCAACGACTGGGCGTCAAACCGGGCGACCGTGTCGCCACCATCGCACCGAACACGCACACGCATCTGGAGGCCTTCTACGCCGTGCCGCAAATCGGTGCGGTGATCGTGCCAATCAACTACCGCCTCACCGCCGACGATTTCGCCTACATCCTGAAGCATAGCGGTGCGCGTGTCGTCTGCGTGTTTGCCGATTACCTCGACGCCGTCGATTCGATTCGCGATCAGGTGCCCGGCGTAGAACAATTCATTGCCCTCAGTGGACAAAAAGATGGCTGGACCGATTACGAGGCGCTTTTGGCTGCCACTGAACCGGATTTCGTCGCCGCCGAGATCGTCGAGACCGAAATGATCGCGCTGAACTATACCAGCGGTACCACGGCAAACCCGAAAGGTGTCATGGTCACGCATCGCAACACCGCAATGAACGTCATGGGCCACCTCATGCACACGCGCATTACGGCGGCCGATCGTTATTTGTGGGTGCTGCCCATGTTTCACGCGAACGGCTGGTGTTTCGTCTGGGCGATCACTGCTATCGGTGGCCGTCACGTTTGTCTTCCGAAGGCCGATCCGCGATTGATTTTTGAAACGATCAAGCGTGAGGGCATCACGCTGCTCTGCGCCGCCCCAACCGTGCTCATTGGCATTGCCAACGCGCCCGCCGAAATGCGTCAAGACATGCCTCGCGGCGTCCGAGTCCTCACGGCCGGCGCGCCTCCTGCCGCAGCCACGATCGAGCGGGTCGAGGGCGAGTTTGGCTGGGAAATCACGCATGTTTACGGTCTAACCGAGGTATCTCCGATTGTCACGATTTGCGAAGCGCGCCCCGAGCACGCGCAGCTCACGCCACAAGCTCGCGCGGTGCTCAAAGCACGTCAAGGCGTCGAATATCTTGGCAATGCTGAAGTCCGAGTCGTAGATGAAGACGGCAAAGAAGTGGCCAAAGACGGCGCCACATTGGGCGAGATCGTCATTCGAGGTAACGCGGTCATGCGCGGCTATTACAACGACCCAGAAGCCACGACGAAGGCCATTCGTAATGGATGGTTCCATAGTGGCGACGCCGCGGTCGTGCATCCCGACGGCTATATCGAAATTCGCGACCGCTGGAAGGACGTCATCATCAGCGGCGGGGAAAACATCTCGTCTGTCGAGGTCGAGGGCGTGCTATTGCGTCATTCCGCAGTGCAAGAGGCGGCCGTCGTCGGTTTACCGCACGAAAAATGGGGCGAGACGCCGCATGCCTTCATTGTCCTCAAGCCGGGGGCAGAAACCACGCCCGAAGCGCTGCGCTTGTTTTGCCGCGAGCATCTCGCGCATTTCAAAGTGCCGCACGGTTTCGAATTCATTACCGAGCTACCAAAGACCGCCACGGGCAAGATTCAGAAATACGTTTTGCGCGGCGGTCGAGCCAATATCGCGCGGCAGTAACGACCATGCTCACGTGTTCAGTATGGCCGGGCCATGATGAACCCGGGTCCCCACTCCGCCGGTTCGTACATCAATCGTACGGCGCACCGTGCACGGGCTTTGCTTCTTGATCAATTGTCTGCGAAGGTAGCGTTCGATGGCGACTGCCATCATGGAGGTTTTCATGGGCGACAAGTCACCGAAATCGAAGCAAAAAGACGACAAACAGAAGCAACAGAAGTCCAAGTCCGACACCGCGAAAGCCCAGGCGAAACAACAGCCCAAGGCACCGGCGGCCGCTCCGAAGAAGAAGTGACACGCCATCGGTACGTTGTCGACACGACAATCTGTACCGACGCGTCCCCGCCCCCCGTCAATCCCTGCAAGGGGACCTTGGTTGTAGATCTGCGGAGTTCAATCCGCAGTCATCTCACTGGCGACGAAAATCTAGCAGTACCATTAGAAAGAAACGTGCCGCCAGCAGCGCAGCCGTGATATTCACGGTTCCCAGCGCTGACCCGTCTCGCAACTCACGTGGTGCATCGAGATCCGCTCGCGGCTGATGTCCATTGCCGCAAAAACGATCGGGAGCTGGAATCGCCGCGGGCCGATCGAGCCCGGATTCACGATGACCACGCCTTTGTCCCGCCCGATGAACGGCACGTGCGAATGGCCGCAAACGACGATCGATGCACCGTCGGCATGCGCAAGCTTCGCGATTTCAGCGCGCAATTTCGGCCCGTAAACGGCGATATGGACCAGCAACAACGTCACGAGCGGGCCATCGAGATCCCGCACGTCAATAGTAATCACATCCGGAAGATCGTGCGCGTGCACATCGATATTGCCCCGCACCGCGGTCAACTTCGCCAGCTTCGCTAGCTCGTCCAGCACCGCCAGGTTCCCAATATCGCCCGCATGCAGGATATGCGTTGGATTCTGCGCCGCGATGTGTTTCGCACTGTCTGGATGCGGCGCGCTGTGCGTATCGGCGACGAGCACCAGACGCGCGCCAGCTTTCGGCAGCTCGAGCGTTTGTCGCTGATGGTTTATCCTGGATGGTTTTTGCGCTCGATTACTCACGGCGCGACCTCGTAGCACTCTACGAGGCCCTTGGAAAGCTCAGCGCTTCAGCGACTTCACGTTGCCTGTCGCCGTCACTTCCGCTTTGAACTTTTCCCCGACGCGATAGGTGCCGACCACCTCCGCTGGCGATCGCTCCTTCGCCAAATCGATGCTGTAGTCGTACTTCTTTCCGTTGCTCCCCCGCAAGTCCAGGTCGAGTTCATTGTCGCGGGATTTGACGCGCACCTTCGGGCCTTCTGCGGCCGTCGGGTTTGGAGGCTCTTTACCGTCCGTCGACTGCTGCTTCCGTGCCTGTCCGTCCACCCAAGTTTCGATCTCGTAGGTCACCCACGGCGAGCTAACCTTCTTGCTTACGAACCTCGGCTTTTCTTCGTAAACGTCCTGGAACATGCCATTGCCAAGATCTTTCTTTCCGACCTTGACCTTCTCGACCCCGTCCTTGACCTCTTTGGTTCGCTCCCGAGTCGTCCGCGAAATCTCCCGCGCTCCGCTGGGCACTTCGTCGACCCACGCTTCGGTGCGCTGAGTCTTGAACTCCTCCAGTTGGAGCGTCTTGACCCAGGCCGCGCTTTCGACCGTGACCATCAGCGAGGTGGTGCGGATGAACAAAAACCAGATGCCGACGGCGATGAAGGCGAACACGCCAAGGAACGCGAAAAGCGCGCGTTTGCCCGACGATTTATTTTCGAGCGGTGCGCCTTGCTGCGGAATGAACTGTTCTTGCCGGCGTTTATTTCCGTCGGGCCCAGCTCCGCATTGCTGGCAATCGATGTGCCCCGCGCGGTTGTCCGCTCCGCAGAATCGACACTGCCAATCCGCGCCCGCTCGAGCCCGCGCGACCAGCTCCGGATCTTCGACCTCGGGAGCCGCATCGTCGGTGTAGAACTGGATGGTCGGACCTCGTGGAATCCCACATTGCGGACAGGTGGCCTGTGGCCCTTCAATACGCTTTTTGCCGCATGCAAGGCAATCCCAGTAACCCATTCGAATCGTCATGTCGGCCGCCGTCCTCGCTCTCGCCGTATGCCTCGCACCGAGGTTCCGCGGGAGAGCGGCGATGATAAACCGAATCGCAAACAAAATTCCAGTGCTTCGCAAAATGCTTGCGTAGTCCTGAGCCTCCGCCACAGCCCGTCGAATCCTCTTGCCAATCCGCCCAACCCCGCGTACACGCCCACGCACCTTGAGTGCATTCCGCGGCAGTATGACGTTCGCGCGCTTCTACGTCACTGGTGACATCCCCGGCGATATCCCCGGTACGACCCTCAAGCGCATTCGGGCCAACGCGTTCCAACCACTCTCGCCCGACGACGACAAGTCCGAAGGGGTTGGCTGGGCAAACATCGAAGATCCTGTCGATACCGATCTCGATCACGAAAAGGTTTTCTACAACGAGTACGTATGTCTCGGCTTGCGCCTCGATCGCTGGGCCATACCCACCCCGCTGCTCAAGGCCCATTTACGCGACGCCGAACAAGCGCTCCTCGAAAAACGCGGTGTCGAGCGGCTTGGTCGCCAAGCGAAGGCCGATATCAAGACCATGGTCGTACGCAAACTGCGTAGGCAACTGGTCCCCTCATTGAAGAGTTACGACGTCGTGTGGAATCTGAACTCGAACGTGCTGCACTTCCACAGTCAATCCGAACGGATCATGACGCTTTTTGACGACCTTTTCAAGAAGACGTTCAAGCTCGACCTCGTACCCGAAAGCCCTGGCACGGCAGCTCATCGAATTGGCCTCGACGCAAGGCAAACAGCCGCTCTCGCGGGCCTCGAGCCAATGTCGCTCGCAAGGTTGGAGGAGGCGTGATGGATTTGCTTGATCTCATCGAGGGGCGCCGATTCATGGGGCGCGAATTCGTCGTTTGGCTCTGGTTCGAGAGCGAAATGCAGGAGACGAACCTGACCGCGACGGGCGTTGATCCTTGTTCGATGTGGCTCGAGGCGCAAATCACGTTGGTGCTCGAAAAAGAAGAGAGCCGGCTCAAAGGCGCCATTCCTGCGTCGTCACCCGAAGCGAAAGAAGCGCTCCGGCAAGGCAAACTTCCGAAAGAGGCCAAAATGCGTCTCGTGCGCGGAGATCGCCAATACGTGTGGACCTTGAAAGCCGACACGCTCGGGCTCTCCGGGCTGAAATTGCCCACGCAGCTCAAAAAAACCGACGAAAAGCACGAAGTATTTTACGAGCGCATGATGTTGCTCGAAGATCTCGACGCAACCCTCGCCGCGCTTTATACCGACTTCGTTCATTTGCGACTTTCGGATGCCTGGGACGACGAAATCGAGCCATTGATGCAAAATTGGGCGTATGGCGAGAAGCCTGATCTAGGCGCGTATCTCGCGACGAAACGCAGCGTGCTCGCCGAAAAACGCAAACGCAAACGATAAGCGGTCTTTTTATGCGACGCGCTAGCAGCCGAGACGAAAGAATGGCAGCAGCAATGTTGCCAGCCGCTGGCCATCTCTGATACGTGTTGGTCACGATGCAGGGTGACGACGACGATGACGTCAGCTTCGACGACGTAACGGAAGTCTTGCCCAAAAATCGGCAAGATGAGCTGATCTCGAAAGCCATCCAACCCGCCGCGCCGGCGATATCCACGGCTGCTCCGCCGCTCGACGACAGCGCGGACGACGTTTGGGACGACCACACCGCGACGCTCACTCCCGAGGTGCAAGCGCGGCTCGTCGCCTCTGCCGCCTCTGCCGCCTTGCCGTTCGGCCGCGCTACGCCCGCACCTTTGATCGCCGAAGACGAATCGCCCGAACAATGGGCAGACGTCACCGAACAGCTTTCGCCAGCCGATCAAGCGCAGTTGCGCACGGCACCGACGCTGCCCTTTCAAGTGGGGCCGGTCATGCCGTTACCCGCAGCCGCAACACCGCCGCCAACAGCGCTCGATCCGCAAATCGATGACGACGATTTTAGCGATCGCACCGAGTACTTGTCCTCCACTGAGCATCTGCTCGCGGCCAAATCAGAGGTTTTACCATTCGAGCCAGCATCGTTTGTCGGCGCCTCAATCACGCCGGCCGCATCGTTTGCCGCGGCGACCATTACCGCCGATCACGTCCCCGCCCCCAAAGCATCGCAATTCTTCCATCGTGTCACCGCTCCGGCTGCGCCGAATCAAGCATTACCGCCGCCGTCCACGCCCATTCTGCCCCGACAAACCACCGCCATAACCCTCGTCCACGATTCCGATCTGTCGGTGATGACGTTTCCGTGGATGTTCCAGGGCCAACGCTATCTCCGCACGATCATCGCCAAAATGACCTGCGACCTCGTGCCCGGGGATATCGCTCGTATCCGCGCCGATGCCGAATTTCCTACCGGCGATGTGTATCGCGATGACGACCGCAGCCAAAGCTTGCTCTACGCCAGTGACTTCGTTCCGCAAAAACCCAAGGTCGACGTCACGCTCGTCGGGCACGCATCGATCAGCGGACCCGCCGTCGAATCAGCCGTCGTCGAATTTCGATTCGGTGATCCCGCCCAAGGCGGCTTCGATCGCAAGCTCCAAGTGCACGGCCCTCGTCGCTTCGAGCGCGCTGCTGATGGTACAGTTTTTCCGGGCAAACCATCCGCTTGGACCCGCACGCCGCTCGTCTACGAACTCGCTTTCGGAGGACCGACCAGCCCAGACAATCCCGTAGGCATCGGTAAAGATGGCGTCTTCGCTCCCCGTCTCGAGTATTTGCATCGACCCGTCCGTACGCCGAACAGCACGATCGGCCCCGCGTGTTTCGCTCCCGTAGCGTCGAGCTGGCCCGTGCGTTCGTCCCACATCGGCACCTTCGACGATTCTTGGGCCTCCAAACGCTGGCCTTCGATGCCGGTCGATCACGACTGGGCCTACTGGCAATCCGCTCCCGCCGAACAACAACTCGCGCAGGTTCGAGGGGACGAACCGTTTGTCTTGACCGGACTACACGCCACGCACGGCGTCATCGATGGGCATTTGCCAGGCCGCAAAGCGCGCTGTTTCGCCGAACGAATGGGACAACTTTACGAAGTACCGATGCGCCTCGATACGGTCGCGTTCGATTCGACCCAGCTCAAAGTCGACCTCGTCTTTCGCGGCTCGATGGAGGTCGTCGACGAAGATGCTTCGGACGTGCACGCGGTGTTTGTCACGATGGAACCCGTCCAAGGTCCCAGCTTGTTGCCCGACGAAATCGATGCTCGTTACCGCGCAAAGAAGGAATTGCTCGCCGCATCGTCGCCCGTGCCACTCACCAAGCCCGCGAATGATCGAGCGACCGATTCGTTCGCTCCGCGGCACGCGCTCGTGCACGCAGCGCTCGTAGCAGGCGGTGCCGCGACGCTCGGTGCGCTGCCGGAAGCCGCGGCACACGAAACGCCAGCTCAGCCGGAAATACCGCCGCCACAAGCCGATCCGGCAGCACGACGACGTGTCGAAAAACTTCTCGCGGAAGGTCAACCGCTCACGGGGCTCGACCTAGAGAACGCTGACCTGTCCGGCATGGATCTATCAAGACAAACCATGTCCCGGACAAACTTGCGACGAGCCAACCTGCGCGGCGCAAATCTCGAAGATGCGGATCTGTCGGACGTGCAAGCAGCCGATGCGGTGTTCACCAAAGTGCGCGCGGCACGCATCAAGCTCGACGGCGCCGATCTCACCGCGTGCAACCTCGATGAAGCTGACCTCACGGAAGCATCGCTCGCCCGGACAAACCTCACGAACGCACACGCGACGGCAGCCACGTTTCGATCCGTTCGAGGGGACGAGACGCAGTTCGAAAGCGCGGCGCTCGGGTTCGCCGTGTTCGAACATGCCGAGTTACCGAAAGCGGATTTCTCCTCGGCCGTGCTCGACAACGCTTCGTTTGCGCACGCGCGAATGCCCGACGTGCGGTTGTACGAAGCAGCGGGACACGCGATCAAATTCGACGAAGCGGTCCTCACCGGTGCTCGCGCGGACGGTGGCAAGTTCGAGCGTGCATCGTTCGTCGCCGTCGACGCAGCGGGCTCGATTTGGGACAACGCAAAACTAAACGAAGCGACCTTCTCGAAAGCAAACCTTGCCCACGCCAGCTTCGAGCGCGCCGAGCTGAATCGAGCGGTGTTCACCAGCGCGCAGCTCACGCACGCCACCTTGCGCAAAGCTCGTCTGGTCGGCGCCGTGCTCGAAAAAGCAAACCTCATGCAAGCGACGCTCGACAGCGCGGATCTGACCGACGCTGTGCTTCGTGACGCAAACTTGTACGGTGCCGAAACATGGCGCGCCAAGATCGAGCGCACCGATCTGTCCCGTGCACTGCTGCAAAAATCGAAACTGGAAGGTGAACGGAAATGAGCAGTCCCGCATCACTGCTCCGACCCGGAGCTAGTTTGTCGGGTCGAACCTTCACCGGCATCTCGCTCGCCGGTCTCGATCTTTCCGACGTGGATCTCAGCGGCGCACATCTCGTTCGTTGCTCGTTCGAAGGCGCGCGGTTGTTCCGCACGAACCTGCGTGGCGCACAATTGTTGGAGGTCAAACTACGTGGCGCAGCGCTCGACGGCGCCGACCTCGAAGAAACGAAGTTTGTCCAAACCAACCTCGACGACACCACCTGGCAAGACGTGCTTGCCACTCGTTCAGTGTTCGAACAATCGAGTTTGTCTCGCACAACGATCCTACGCACGACGCTCGTCGGAGCCTCCTTTGTGCGCGCTCGTTTCGACGGCGCGAAGCTAGACGAAGTCGATGCGACGGCAGCCGACTTCACGGGTGCGCAGCTCGGCAACGCAACGATCGCGCGATGTTTGGCGGGTCGAGTCAAGCTCGTGCAAGCAGTGCTCACCGGTGCGCGAGCTCAACACACGGACTTCGAAGCGGCCGATTTCTCCAACGCGAACCTCGACCGCGTCTCGTTCGAGAAATGTTTTCTGGCTCAGGCGAAGGTGGACGGCGCGAGCTTCGATGGATCGATGTTCCACGAATCGGTGTTTTCCAGCGTGGATTTGCGCAAAGTGCGTCTCTCTCGCACCACGTTTTTGCAGAGCCTGCTCGACGAGATCAACGCCACGGACGTTGGATTCGAAGGGGCGGATCTACGTTTGTCGCTGCTCACTTCGGCGTGTCTTTTGCGTGCAGATTTGACTGGCGTCGACGCGACGAAAGTAAATTTCGACGGGGCGAATCTGCAAGGCGCGCGGCTCGGCCAATTGATCGCGCCCTGCGCCAGCTTCTCCGGTGCGCAGCTCGAAGGAGCGGACTTTTCCGGTGCCGATCTCGAAGAGGCATCGTTCGAAGCGGCGAAAGCGTCGAGCGCAAAATTCGATGGAAGTCGCGGCCAACGCGTGAGGTTCGTCAAAGCAAACCTCCGTGGCGCGAGCTTGCGAGACGTCGACTTTCGCTACGCCGACATGTCTCATGCGCAGCTCGACGGCGCTGATTTGACGCAGGCCAACTTCGAACGAGCGGACATGCATCGGACGAGTCGGCAGAACGTGCGCATGCAAGGCGCGAACATGACGGGCGTGCGCGAGACGGATCCGGATCGCGCGCGCGCAGAAGATTTCGATACAGGCTCACGAGGCGCTGGATGATGAGGAGGAAACTCGATGATCGACGTGCGTAGAATTTCGCTGGTCATTACGACGCTCGGTGGATTGGAGCTCGAGGTTTCCACCGTGGCGGGACGAGAATCGATCTCGGACATGTTTTCCTATCAAGTCTTGGCGAGTTACCGGGAGCAAGGAGCCGGAGGCATTACGGCCGACGAAATCCTCGGCCAAGAAGCCGAGCTTTTGATTTACCGCAATGAAATTCTCGTGCGCCGCGTGCACGGAATGATCCTCGAGGTATTCGATCGGCTCGAAACGGAGACGGATTATTCGACATTCGATCTGCACTTGGTCCCGCGTGCGTATCGTTTGGCGCTAATGGAGCAGCAGGACGTACTGCTCGATGTGGACTTGCCCTTGTTGCTAAGGCAAAAGCTGGAGGCGGCGGCGCTTTCGGAGGGCAAAGATTTCGAGCTGCGTTTGTCCGGGAAATATCCCGTGCGTGACCTGGTCGTCCAATATCGAGAAACCGATTTCGCTTTCCTCTCGAGGTTGTGCGAGCATTATGGCGTCGCGTATTTCTTCGAGCATCAAAGTGGTCGCGACGTGATGGTTTTTACGGATCTGAACGAATCTTATCCGCAGATCATCGGGGACGTGAACGTTCCGTATCGGCCTCGCGGCGAGCATCACGAGATTTATCGTTTCGAGGAAAAGCTACGCATGATCCCCGCGCATTACGTCGTGCGGGATTACAACTATCGCAACCCGCAGTTGAGTTTGACGGGACAATCGGCATTCGAAGACGGCAAGGGCATCGTCTCCGAATACGGATCGCACGTGAAGACCCCCGAAGAAGCCACGCAACTGGCGCAAGTTCGCGCGGAAGAGCGAATCGCAACACGACGCGGATTCGAAGCAACGACCGACGTCGAGCGGATTTTGGCGGGGTCGAGGTTCGTCTTGTCAGAACATCCCATGGGCAACGTGCGCTTGCTCGTCACGGAAGTGACCATCGAGGCGGCGCAATCTGCGTTCGGCGCGGGCATTTCGACGGTCGAGAGCAATCGATTCGAGGTGAAGTTCAAAGCAATTCGTGAGTCGGTGCGTTATCGACCGGCGCGAACGACGCCGAAACCACGTATTCACGGCGTCATCAATGCCGTGGTGGATGCCGACGAAAAAGGCAAGTATGCAGAAATCGACGATCAAGGTCGATATCGCATAAAGTTTTTGTTCGATACGGTCACTCCCGATGGAAAACCCGCCTCGCGTTATGTGCGTATGGCGCAACCGCACGCGGGCGCTGGATATGGCTTCCACTTTCCGCTCCGCCCGGGCATCGAAGTGTTGCTCACGTTCATCGACGGCGATCCGGACCGGCCGATCATTACGGCATCCGTGCCCAATCCGCAAACGCCGAGCCCCGTGTCCAAAGCCAATGCCACGCGCAACATCATGCGTACGGGCGGCGGAAACGAAATCAACATCGACGACACGAGCGACGGGCAGCGCATCAAAATGCATACGCCTTTTGCCAGCACGACCTTTCAGCTTGGCGAGAAAAACGCTCCGGAACAAGGCGCAACGCTGGAGACCTGGGGCGCATTCAGCCAATTCGCACTCGGCGGAACGGCGAAGATGTCGAGCTGGGACAATGCCGTCAACATGGCCCAAGGTACGATTACCTCGGGCAATATCGTCTCGAGCGCGGGCAATTCCCTCGCGACGACGAGCATCGGCATTCTCACGCTGCTCGATTTGACCACGAATACCGAAGGCGGATTGGCATCGATTGCCGTCAAAGTCGTCGACAAATTGAAAGAAAAGCAGGCCGAGCAGTTAGCAGCCGCAAAAACGTCCCAGGACAATGCCGAACAAGCTTTGGCGCTGGCCATTTCGCTCCGTGCCGCCGCGATGTTTGGGGCCGCCAATAACCCGGCAGCCGTCGCGCAAATTCGGCAAAGCCTTGGAATCCCCGCCGATTCGCAAGTGACGCCAGCGACAATTCAAGCCGCCCTCGAAGCAAAGCTCGCCAAACAAGTCGAGCCAATCCAAACCCAAGCGGACCTCGAAGGCACCACCATGCGCGGCGATCCGGCCATGAGCTTCGGCCAGGCCATTGACGCGTTATCGGCAAATCCCCAAGACGAAAAGGCTCAAGCCGCCATAACTGGGCTCATGCAGCACATGGCGGACATGAAACAAAAGGCGGCCGATCCTTCGGCCTCCGAAACGACCCGGAGCAAAGCTCGATCCGAAATCGAACAGCTTGGCGGATTGGCATTGGCTTTCCAGCAACAAGGTGGACAAACCAATCCATTGGTCATGCCCTCGTCGAATGCTTGGAACAGTGAAGTCACCGCGTACAAAGAATCGAAGGTGAATACCGCCGCGCTCGTGGCGGAAGTCGACGCGCATCAGCAAGCGGCCCTGGCCAATCCTGCAAGCGTCGATCCTACGAGCGATGCATCGCTGCTCGTGCTCATGTTGGCGGTTTTGGCGGCCAAAGCCGAATACCAGCGCGTGGAATTCGAGACGACCGAAGGCGACCGAGCACGCTCGCTTGCGCAGGCCGAGGAAGTGCTGACCGGCATTGGAAACATCCGGGACAGTGTCGCCGCATTCATTACGCTCTACAGCACGATCAATGGCCTGCTCGGCATGTTGAACGAAAGCGATACGGTGACGGATGTCAAAGACCAATGGAATCGCGCCAGCGACCTGCTCTTGGGCTCGAAACACCGCCAGCACGACGGAAAGCTCTTCCTGGGCAAAGCGACACCGAATTGGATGGAATCGCTGACGGGTTGGCCTATCGTGTTTGCATCGCTTTTGGCAGGCACCGTAATGCCGGGAGCGGCGGTCCTGGTGCAACTCGTGCTCGCCAAGAAAAAAGCCGCATACCAAGCCGCCGTCGCCACGGCTTCCGCAACGGGCAAAGTCATTACCGCCAATTCACCCGAGCCGACCTTCAACATCATCGAATCCGCGGGCACTGCCGTAATGAAAGGCAAAGAAGCAGCGATGGTGGCCGGTCAAGTCACGGTGCTTCTGGCCGAAGTCGAAAAGCCTCCGCCGGTGGCTCCTCCGCCGACCATGCTCGGTGGCATTGCAGCGAAAATGACTGAGCTGCAAGGAAAAGTCATGGCACTCTTCAAACCCGGCGTGGACGTGCTCAGCCAAGTGACCGCAATGCTCGCGACGGCGGTGCCCAACAATGCGGGAACGGTCGCCGTGATTGGCGAAACGCAAGCGATTGTCGCCTCGCCAAAGCTGGTCGAAATCGCAGGATTGGAAGCGGTCAAAGTCACCTCGACCCAACACGTCGACGTGCTTGGAGAGCAAAAGGTCGACCTGCTCGCCGGGCCACGAATTAAGCCACCGTGGGGCCTGAAAGCCGACAATACCGCGGGAAAGGTGATCGTGGGTCATGTGACCGGCGATCATCGAATGGAAATCACCAAGTCGAATACGAAAATCGGCAATCTCACCGCGACGCAAGGAATGGAAACGGCTGCGATGATGACGAAAGTCACGCATGGCGGCAGTACGGCGCTCGAATTGAAAAAGGAATCGGCCACTCTGCGCTCGTCGATGAGCGTCAATGTCCGGGCAACGAATATCAAGATCAGCGGCACGCGCGTCATGATTGGCTGAGGAGGCGACGATGTTGAGCGTAATGGCGAAAAAGCAGCGAGCCGAGGTCGTCGAGATATCGCTCGATGGCGGAGGATCCGTCGCGGTGGACGGAGGATCCGCAACGATTCGCGATAAGCACGGGCGAATCGTGGTGACCTATTCGGAAGGACGCGCGGAGATCGTCGCACCGGACGGGGATCTCGTCTTTTCGGCTCCCGCTGGCAAAGTGCGCATCAATGCGGGCACCGATATCGAAATCGAGGCCCAAGGCAACCTCACGCAGCGCGCAGGACAAACAGCGAGCGTATTGGCGACGCGGATCGTGCAGACGGCGAGCCACGTAGCACAGCAAGCGGAACGAATCGAAGTGACGGCAGCGCGGCTCGTGGAACGAACGCGCGACGTTTATCGAGAAGCGTCGGACTTGATGGAAACGCGAGCCGGACGAGCGCGGTTGTTGGTCAGTGACGTGTATTCGGTTCTTTCGCGGCGTACGGCAATGGCCTCGAAAGAAGACACGACGATTGATGGTAAACGGGTTTTACTGGGCTGAACGAAAG
>CAZETM010000090.1:0-20163 GCA_964514885.1 uncultured Polyangium sp.
GCGATCCGACTTCGACGCGTACATCGAACGATGGAACGGGTTTGCCGCCGGGAGCGTACGCCTTCGCGACGAAGATGACGTCGGTGCCTGGTTTGCGCAGACATAAGTCAGCAGGGAAGGCGATGCTTTCGGGTTTGTCTTTCTCCCACGGGAACTCGACGAAGCGAATGCCGCGGTCGCGCGCTTTGGGAGCAATTTCGAGCTTGCCATCGGGTTGGAGCTCGAACGTTGCTTTGACGATCGCGACGAGCTTCTCGGCGTCGTGATCGAGCAGCATCTGGGTATGCGCCACGAAGTCCGTGATGTTGTTCAGGCGCGGCTGGTCCACGACGTATGCGTAGCGTAATTCGAGTGCGTTCTGGAAGAGGAAGTCGCGTGCGGGGTGCTCGTGGTCACGTCCCACGTCATGCCTGGGACGCGCGATGCAGGAAGGCTCGTAGGCGGTGGCATACCCCGAACGTCGAATCGCAACCGAATGGTATTTGGCGACAACCTGGTTTTGATTCCGACGACGCGTCAATCTGATCCGGCGACGGGCGATCTACGCACGTATGTCTTGTCGCTGACTGCCAACTGGGCCTATCTTCGCGCCATGCCTGCGCGCGATGCCAAATCTTCACCAGGTGAATCCTTTTCCTTCGCCGCCGGGCCTTTTCAGGCTGGCGAGCTCCGGATCACCTCGTTCACCGGGCGCGAGCGCCTCTCGAAACCATTCCACATCGACGTAACCGTCACGTTCTCCGGTCAGGAAGACCAGACCAAGTTCCTCGCCGCTGTGCTCGGCCAACCCGCATGGCTCCGTATCGAGCACGATCTGGCCCCACGCAGCATCGGAGGCATCGTTGCCAGCGCATCCCTGGCAGGTTCGCACACGCAGGGCACCATCTACAACCTTCGAATGGTGCCAACCATGTGGCGCCTGTCCCGCCGCAAGAACACGCGCATCTTCCAAGACCTCGACGTCACCACCGTGGTCGGCATGATTCTGACTGACCACCACGTCGCTCATCGCTTCAGTTTGTCGCGCAAATACCCTTTGCGAGCCTATTGTGTCCAGTATGCCGAAACGGACCTTGTCTTCGTTATGCGCCTGCTCGCCGAGGAAGGCATTGCATTCTACTTTGATCACCCAGCGCCTCCTGCGTCGATTCTCGTAATGATCGACAGTCCCCTGCTCACGCCCACCATTGCAGGTTCCCCGGCATTGCTTTTTCGGCGCGAGATGCCCGGAATGCCGCCGCAGGAGGATCACGTCCTCGAGATGACCTTTGGACGCAGCATCAAACCTGCTCAGCTCCGCGTACGCGATTATGACTTCAAGAGGCCTCGAATGGAGCTTGTGGGGGCTGCGCGTTCGCACGAGAAACTTGCTCCTGGCGTGGATCTTGACCATTACGAGCACCACGGCGAATACGAGGAATCGGATGCGCGTGACGAAGAGGCAACTGTCGTCCTCGAACAGCTTCGCCGCCGCGGCCAGATCAGTGTTGGGCGAACGTCGTGCCGCCGCCTCGCGCCGGGCCATCGATTTACGCTCCAGGACCATGACGCTGCATCGCTGGATGGTGAATATCTTTTATTGCGCGTCGACCATCGAGGATATGGTGCCGGGGCAAACCCACCTGGTGTTCCCACTTATGAAGCGACATTTCGGTGCACTTCTTCTGCCGAGGGTTTGCGTCCGAAACGCCCCGAGCGGTTTGTCCGCCAGGTCGTTGAATCCGCCACGGTCATGGGTCCGCCAGGGCAAGAAATTCATACCGACGAATTTGGTCGTATTCGCGTCCAATTTCATTGGGACCCTGACGCGGATCCGGGTCGCACATCGTGCTGGATTCGCGTCGCGCAAAACTGGGCTGGTGATGGGTGGGGGTTTCAATTCGTGCCACGTATTGGCATGGAAGTGCTCGTGACGTTCCTTGGTGGCGATATCGATCGCCCTGTGGTCATTGGATGTTTACCCAATGCGACGCATCCTCCGCCGTTTCCACTTCCCGCGTCGTCGGCGAAAAGCGGCGTGCGCACCCGGTCGACGCCTGGAGGTGGCGGCTTTAATGAAATTGCCTTCGATGACACCGCCGGGGGTGAGGTTCTTTCGCTGCGCGCCCAAAAAGAACTCGTCCACGAAGTCGGTGATGATGCATCGGCCACCATTGGTGGAAATCGCCGTACCAGCATAGCTGGCACCGATTCATTACACGTCCAGGGGAATCGTACGGTGAATGTGGCTAGCGCATTGCGCGAAGAAGTCGAAGGTGATCACGAACGGTTTGTCATGGGCTCGACGAAGCTCGAGCATTTCGGCAATCGCGAGGTTATTTCTTATGCCAATGACCTCGCGCGCATTGATGGGTCGCTGGTCCGGACCATTCGCGGAGATACGGTCGTGACGACGGCTGGCCACGCGACGATGACGATTGGCACCGCAGACATGGGCGAAGCTCAGGCGCAGGTGTCGGGCACTTTGGTTGTCGGAGCGACGAAAGGATTGCGTATCGTTTGCGATGAGCGTATCACGCTTTCCGTGGGCGAAAGTGCCATCACCATTGATGCCGACGGCATTACGCTCGATGCGAAAACCATTCGGCTCATGGGTGCGGAGTCCGTTATTGCAGAAGGGCCGGGACCTTCATTGTCGCTTGCCGAAGAAGCTCAGATCAATGCCAAAGTCATTCGGCTTTTCTCCAAACAGGCACGACTCGAGCTGGAGGATGACGCGATTATCAAAGGGCGCAAGGTGCTGCTCAATTGTAAGTCGACGGATCCGGACTCCAAGGATGGCGACGAGCAAAAAGAAATGAAGCAGGTCAGTTTGCGTTTTACCGACAAAACCGGCGAGCCTTATGCAAAAAAGCATTATCGCTCGGCCGTTGCGGGGATCATTGCGGAGGGGGAAACGAGCGGCGATGGCGACGTGAAAGTCGATGTGCCGGTGGACGCGAAAATCGTTCAAATCAGGCTATGGATTGGCGACTATCCCGAAGGGGACACGAAGGACTACGCCATCAATCTCATCGAGGCGCTGCCACCCATCGATACTCCGCGTGGAGTGAAGCAACGCTTGGCGAACCTCGGTTATCACGATGGCCCGATCAATGATGATGCCAGCAATCTCACGGGTGTGCTCGGGCGTTTTCAGCGGGATCGAGCTTTAGAAGTAACGGGCTCGCTCGACGACGTTACGAAGTCCGAGCTCGAAAAGGTCCACGGGCATTGATATGACGACGAAAGACGACGGACCGGACGAATCAGGCGGCCTCAAAGGAACCTTTGACGCCAACACGACCATTTCTGAGAGCCCCGATTACGGTGACGAGCCGCCGCGGTTGTTGATGGGTTTGAACGACGCGCCCGTCCAAGCGCCCGATGGGGCCGTATTCAAAGACGGCGAGCTGCTCGAGCATAAGCTCGACGGACCATTCGACCAAGACAAACTGCTCACGGTGCTCCGCACGGTACGCAAGCGCCTTGGCGACAATTACGATGCGGTCTGGAAGACCCAAGAAAAACCTATCGAGGCTTGGGGCAAAGACAAGAACGAGGAACGTTGGGCGCAGAAATTCTCGGAGCGATACGTTGGAATCACTTATGGTGGGCCCGGACAATCGTATTTCGGCGGCGGTCAATGGGATGGGTACATTTTCTCCCGCGCCCAGCCGCGCATGCGCAAGGTGACGCTCTACGAATACGACTCGACCGAGGGCAATAAACACGTCGTCGCTCGCCGAGGGACCACGCAGGTTTTGGACTGGAAAGACCCTGATCGGATCCCAATCGAGCACAAACGCCCGCCGAATCAATGTGTCCTCGGGGAATGGGAGAACAACGATGACCCGGCCATTTCAATCATCGGCGCATGCCAACAGACCACCACGTATGGCGCCATAGCGCATGGATTTACCGTCGAGGATGATTTGCAGTATGCTGGATATGCCGCGTCCGAGCATTCCAGTGCGCTGCCGATCTTCACTGGGAAAAAGCCCATTGGTTGGCCGGGCGAGCCAGTTCCCGGCGGCAAGTTTTATTCGGTGGGTAGCAAAGGCCAAGGCAGCGTCCAATTCGATTCATTGACGGAATTGCAAGCGTTACGTCATCCAGCTTTTGCTTGCGATTCCAAGAACATCGATCCGCCAATGGCGCCAGGAACCATCGTTACTTACAATCCGCACGGGTTCATCAAGAGCGTAAAGGCTATGATCACACCGTTCGAGAATGTCGTGGACATCATGCGCGTGCGTGCCGAAATCTGCCGTGCGATGCAAGGCGATCCCAACGTGCACCATGCCTACAGCCCACCGGCGCGTGATTGGATCAAAGCCCCTGTGCCCACCGAAACGCGTATCAACGATTGGCTCAAGGCGGTGACGAATCCGGCCATACCCTCGAGGCAAAAGAACGAAACGGACGGTCAATACGAAACGCGGAAAAAGAAATGGGACACCGCCCGACGCAAAGAGCACTCCGATTACATGAAGGCACGCGAGACGGTGCAGGTGGTCGAAGTCGAATTGCCCACGTCGGTGCAAGATCCCGGCTCGCACATTGCATTCGTTTTGCGCGTCTCGGGTGAGGATGACCCGGCCAAACGCCGCGTGCAGCTTTTCGATACGAGCAGCAATACTGCATATTGGGTCATGGAGTATCAAGCGCGTCGAGGATTGATTGCGCGTCCCATCGAAGGCGGAATCATGGATGGTTGCGCCTTTCCCAGCCACGTGCGCCAAGATGCGCCGAAGATTCCTGCCAATTCGCCGATGGTGGGTATTGGTGTCACGCCCAAGCCCGATCCCACGCGGCTCGATGCTCAGTTGAATGCACTCGAAAACGCCAGACCCGTCGGTCTATTGCGTTTCGTGCTCACCTTGCGTAAGCCGCCCGAAGCTCCGAAACCGCCTTCGCCGTGGGCCACCCCCAAGCCCAAAACGGTCGGAGAACAGCTCGGGCCGGATCTTTTTCCCAATCGATTCACGTGGGGTGGTGACATCCACAAGGACGAAGTATTATACATCAGCCGCCTGCTGCGCATGTACGGAGACAAACCCAACGAGAATTTCTACCTTAGTCGATTGCTTCGATCGCTGCGAGGAACGCCCTACTTCACGAACGTTCAAGCGTGGTGGTTCGTTTTTGCTCCAACGGGTTTATTTGCCAAGTCCATGTGGGCTCGAGGCGCGCGCGAAATGCGCCCACGCGATTTTGCGAAAACCGTGTTGAAGCTCCCCAAGTATTTCGACAAGGTAACGCCGCCGAATGCTTTTCCTGATCCCTGGGCACGTCGAACCGACGTCAAGTACGGCCCGCATTATCAATTGACTCACGTGCTCACGGCGACGGGCTCGGACGTGCCCAAGCGTATTGCCAAAGCATTTACGTGGTGCCGTAAGAAATCCGCTTTGGCCGACGGGGGCAATACTTCGCTCAAGGTGGAAGGGTATTCGGTGCCCAAAGACATCTTGGCTATCCTGGAGACACTTGGGTCCGCGCATGAATACACGACGTCGAGGCTTGATGGCGCCGTACCTGCTCCGGACGATGGTCGCGCAGGCAATGACGAAATCGACTGGTTCCGTTACGGATGAGGAGAGATCATGCAATTCGTATCGAAATGGATTCTGACGGGCGCGCTCGTTTCGCTTGTTTCGCTCGTTTCTGCCTGTAAGAGCGACCCGCCTTCGCCGCAAGTGAAGGCTGATGGGGCAAAAACCAAGGCAGCAGCCGCAGCTACGGCTTCCGCGGCAGCGTCGGCAATCGCTGCGCCGCCGCCTGCCTCTGGCCCGGACGATATGGCTGCCAAGATTCTTCGATGCAGCGAATCTTGGCTCGGCAATGCAATGAAGTCGAGCGAGCGGTGTGAGAAATTGCTCGAGCTGTGGTCGGCAGGTGGCGTGGAAGCAGCAGTGGCCAAATACAAGGCAGCGTGCGACGGTGGCGATGGCACGTCGTGTATGCTGCTCATTGGCGGCCTTGGGCATCCGAAGTCGCCAATGCGATCGAAAGATGCCGTGAGTTTTGCCGAGGACACGTCGGCGCTTTTGATCAAGGCGTGTGGGCTTGGCGAGCCAAACGCATGTTATGAAGTCGTCGATCGATACACTTGCGCGAGCGACGACCAATATTATGAAAAGTCGCCGCTCGTGTGCACCAATCAAATCAAAAAGCACTTGAAGGGCAAAAAGAGCGCGGATTATGCCGCGATGCTCGAGCCGGGGTGCAACAAGGGACACGCACCGTCGTGCACCAAGGCCGGCGACCAATTAAAAGCGGCCAAGGGGCAGGTCGACGAGGTAACGGAGCATTATAAGAAGGCTTGTAAGCTTGGGGATCCGGATGGTTGTCACAACGCAGCGCAAGTGGCCAAATTGTTCGGGCAACTGGATGAAGAGCGAGCGCTCATGTCGAGCAAATTCGCCATTGAGGAGCGAAAGTGCAGGCAGCTTCGCGAATGCCGAGACATCGCGGCCGATTACAAGTATGGTTGGTATCTTCCCGAGCATCTGCCCAAAATTCGTGAGATGCTTTCATCCGACTGCGAGAAAAAGAGCGCGGACGACGATGATTGTTTGGAGCTCGTAGAAATGCAAGTCAAGGGCGCTGGTGGCCCGGCCGATGTTGCTTCTGCGCTGCCGCGGCTCAAGACAATATGCGACAAACCATTTGGTTCAGACGACGACCATTACACGCTCGATCCCATTGTGAAGTCGTGCCGCATTCTGGCGCGTTTGTATCGCGAAGGCACTGGCGTCGAAAAGGACGAGGCGAAGGCCAAAGCGCTGCTCAAAAAGGTGTGTGTCGAGCGAGACCCGCCGGGCATCGAGATTCCGGCTGCCTGTCGCGAACTCCGAGAAATGGGAAAATGACGATGGATCTCGACACCGCCGAGCTTCATCGTCGCGCGCGAGGTTTTATCGTGCTCGAACGGTATGCCGAATTGCTCGCGCATGTCGTGCATTTTGGTCGTGACCGATTGCACGAATTGATCCCTCGATTTGGTTTGTCCGCCGACCAGTGGGCCATCATCGACGCCGCGTGGACTCACGAACTGGCCGAAGGGCGACGCAGACAGCAACATGAGCAAGCTGAGCGTTTTAATGTAACGTTTGCCAAAACCCGCCAGCGGCTTGCAACCACGCAGCCCACGATGGATGCAATTCGCCCATGACCTCGATCGAAGCCAAAGAAGCCACTGTCCGCAAGGCCGTGCCCATCGATCGCTACGCCGAGATCCTCGCGCATGTGGTGCATTTCGGCTCTGAGCGCACGGGCGACGTCGTAAACCGTTTTGGTTTGTCGCTCGAGCAATGGCGCGTCATCGATGCAGCCTGGACCAACCTGCTCGGTACGCCGGGACAAACACATGCGCTGGCGCTGGCTTTTTCGTCGACGTTTCACGCGCGTCGAGAAAAACTCGCCCAAGAGCAACCGGCGCTCGGTTCTCTCGTCGTCCCGCAGGTCCATTTCCCTGACAAACCCGAGCGCATGGCTGCTGCCGTGGCGGCAAAAGCCTCGGGCGTCCCGTCGTTCATGTCAGGCGCGTCGCCGGCGCCTTCTATGACTGCATCCGTATCTCCGTGGGCGGCTTATTCCGCATCACCTGGGACGCCTACAGCGACAGCCGGCAGCTTGGGAGCGACCAAAGCAATCGACGACAATGACATCAGTGCCATTGCTCGACAAATTACGCCCTTCGAGGGTATGCCTACGCGGTCCGAAGGCAGGCCGACGCGCGACCCCGAGCTTACGTTGGAGCAGCACGCCTCGCTGCACGTCGAGCTGGAAATGCACCCGGAGGATGCTGCCGAAATTCTGGGGCGATATGGTCTTACCACAGCGCAGCACGCGCGAATCGATATGGGTTGGGAGGCGCAAATCGCGCTCAATCCGAAGGTTGCCGCGGCGTGGAGGCAGGCGATTGAGCAATACCGAGCGTGGGTGTCGAGCAACCAAGCGCGTTGATCGGTGAGCAAGGAGGGGTGCAAACATGGTCACCCGTCCGGAATGAAATGATCCGCGAGAATCTCGACAAAGCGCTCGCCGACCCTGTCGACCATTGATCTGCTCGGCCCTTTCCTCTACTGTGGCGACATGCTGACACGCTGGGCAGACAATATCTTTACAGAGACGCGCGAGATGAAGTTCTTCGGCGTCGAGACCGGAACGCGCATGAACGTGGTGCGGCTCGGCGACGGCGGGCTCTTCGTGCTGTCGCCGGTCGCGCTCACGACGGAGACGCGCAGCGAGATCGACGCGCTGGGCGAGGTGCGTGCCGTGGTTGCACCGAGCATTTTCCACCATGTATTCGTCGGCGAATGGATGGCGGCTTATCCCAAGGCGGTATTCGCGGCATGTCCGGGGCTGGATTGGAAACGCACAGACCTTGCGTTCGGGTGTGTTCTTGGGGATCTGCCGCATCCGATATGGGCCAACGATCTCGAGCAGGTTTATTTCTCGGCCCGTCGCGAGAATGAGATCGACTTCTTTCACCGCGCCTCCGGGACGCTCCTGGTCACCGACGCGCTACTCAACCTTTCGACGCATCCGCTGCAATCGACGCGTTTCGTTGCGAAGCTGATGGCCAACAGCGCGCCTGGGTTGGGCTGGATGGAACCCATCATGGTCCGCGATCGCAGGCTTGCGCGGCGTCAGGTCGACCGTTTGCTCGAATGGGATTGCGACCGCATCTTGCTGGCTCACGGCGCGCCCGTGGAGAGCGACGGCAATGCGGTGCTGCGGCGCGCGTACGAATGGCTGTGAGGGGATACGGATGCAGGCGAGCGAGCGCGGGTTCGTCCCGGTCCATCGCATCTCTCCAACGCGTCTGGTATCATGCCCAAAGCCCAAGACAAGCGATTCAGTTGCTTTTTTGTGCTCCACTGTGATACGCTCGCGATCATGAGCAAACGTTACGAGCTGTATTATTGGCCATCGATCCAGGGACGCGGCGAATTCATCCGGCTTGCATTGGAAGAAGCCGGAGCGCCATACACCGATGTCGCTCGTCTGCCCGCTGAACAAGGTGGTGGCGTCAAAGCGCTGATGAAACTCCTCCAGGACGAATCTCATGGGCTCGTCCCGTTCGCCCCGCCCTTTTTGAAAGATGGGCACGTCCTCATTGGACACACGGCAAACATTCTCCAGTATCTTGGCCCGCGAATTGGCCTAGTCTCGAACGACGAAGTCAGTCTCGTGCATGCACATCAGCTTCAACTTTCGATTGCGGATTTCGTCTCCGAAATCCACGACACGCATCATCCCATTGCCACGGGCCTTCACTACGAGGACCAAAAGGCCGAGGCAAAAAAGCGAACGCATTACTTCTTGAAAGACCGTTTGTCCAAGTTCCTTGGTTATTTCGAGCGAACTCTGGTGCGTAATGGCGGCAAGCATATCTTGGGGGATGCCATTTCGTATGTCGATCTATCGCTCTTTCAGATCATCGCCGGCATGCGCTATGCGTTTCCTCTTGCTCAGGCGCACGTCGAACGTGATGTACCGACCCTTGTCGCGCTTGCGGATGCAGTCGCTGCCCGCCCCCGCATCGCTGCGTATCTCGCTTCCGATCGCCGCTTGCCATTTAATGAAAATGGCATCTTCCGCCATTATCCCGAACTCGACGTGAAGAGCTGATTTCGAGTTGCCAAGGACGAGTGGCACGGATCGGTCCCCACGCCATTACTTCGTCGCTTTGCCGAATCCCTTCAAGAAGTCGTCGACCACGTTCGTGAACCCGGAAATGCCCGCACCGGCGACACATCCCACCGCTTCACCGCAGGTTTTCGCTTCATCGACACAAGTGATTCCCTTGTCCACGGGCGCATCACCCGCCACCTTGCGCCATTGCTCGACTTGGCTCGTGCACTGATCGAGCTGCTCTTTCGAGCCACCTTTGCCACCACACAACTCGGCAGTTCGAATACACGCCGCTCGGTTCGGATTGCGCATGTACGCGAACGCAAACGCTCCGCCACCGATGACCGCCAAGAGCACCACGACCAAAAGCGCCTTTTTCATGTCTATCTCGCGACTCTATCATCAACCGAAACGTTTGTCAGCCAGGCTTAGGACGTGCGCCGGTTGGCGCCCTTGTAAGTGGTATCGCCCACTTTGGCTTGAAGAATCGAGAGCACGCTGGCTCGTTGTTTGCTAGTAGCTTGGCGCTGACGCCGGTCCAAAGTCGAGCCACCGGGGAATTCGCCTTCAATGCGGACGCTCCCAGGAGCGCGCTCCATGGAATGACCGGCCCCTGCAATTCGTAGAATGACGATACTGTGGGCTGACCCCGAATCAACACCGCCAAACCATCTGACAGCACCAAAAAGCTAGGCTCGTGCAAAGATGACGGGACAAACGCCGCCGACGTTTCTTCCACCGATTCACCATCCTTGTCGGTGGGGACTCCTTGAATTTCCCGCTCGTGCCACCATTCGTCCCCTCCCTGCAGCTCGTCCACCACCAATTTCATGCACGACTTCACCAGCGGACGAATCGCTTTGCCCGAGGTCACGATATCAGTAAGCTCGAGCCTTTTCCCGGTTGGAACGTCAATGCTGATCGCCGCTGAAGCAGCCGAATGGTCCCCATGAGCGGCCGGCCCGAAATACGTGTAACCATTCGTCACTACGCTTAGTAAACCTTGCTCGTTCGCCTCCACAGAATACCAGCCTAAAACATGATTGTCCCCACCCGGGCGACATGCAGATACCTTTCGTTCGCTATCGGCTGCATCCATGCCTGGAAATCGCAACTGAAGATGCGTATTGATTCGCCCCGATCGCTCAGCGTCGCCGATTCCAAACACCGCGGGACTTCGTACGTCCCATTCACACGATGGCCCATCTTTCGAGGCTTTTCCAAAGACTCGTCGCCGTTCGACCAGGGCAACGCCAACCGCTCTTCGCGGCTTCAATACAAAGGGCCGCACCGAAGTGCCCAATTTCCACGTCCCGGAAATGATCCCCGTATCGGCCGCACACTGCCCCTCGAGCTGTCCGTCTTTGCCTTCGGTAAGCATGACCGATCCATCCGCACGGACCGTTCCACGCATTGGAATGTCCCCAGTTCCTGCATCGTACGCCGCGTAGCCTTGGAGTGACGAACCATTACGAGACAGTACCATCGACCAAGGACTGTCTCCGACGCTACCTCGGTAATGCCGAGAAAAGTCGCACGGAGCGGCCAGGGTTTCTGCATCGATAATCCCCGCAAGCTTGTCGTATTCCGTCTCATCCGGCGCTGGTGCTGCGGCAGTGGATACGGGCGCAGATGTCGCCGCGACAGGTGCGACAGGTGCGACAGGTGCGACAGGTGCGGACGCCGTAGCGGCCGATAACGTTTGACGTGCGGTTGGACGGCTGGGTGCCGGACCTGGTGACGCGGGATTGCATCCGTTTACCAAGACAAACCCGAACAGCACACGGCTTGCCAAAAAGTGGTCGGTCGTCTTCATGCGCGTCATGACGATACACTTCGGATGAAGCGTTGGCAATGATGCGGTTGTTCTTCCGCGTCACGGGGTACGCGAGGTCACGTGCAGCGACCGCATCCAACAGAAATGCGCCGAAACATTTTTCCAGCACGCTCCCGACATTGACTTCGATCAGCCACTTCGAGTAACGAGAGGATCGGGGTGCATTCGATGGAACGTAAACCTTCACGTATTTCTGCCGAGGACTTCGAGACGGCTGTCAAGCAAACCATTCCGCTGTCGGAAGTGTTTCCATTTCGGGTCGAATGTATGGAATTTGGTTATGCTCGCTTGCGCGTTTGTTTCGACGAACGGCACGTTCGAGCTGGAGGAACGGTCAGCGGCCCGGTGCTCATGACCCTCGCCGATACAGCACTTTACGGCTTGGTTCTTTCGGTGCTCGGAATGGAGCTTTTGGCCGTCACGTCGAACTTGAACATCCACTTTTTGCGCAAACCAAAACAAGCCGACTTGATTGCCGAGGCGACTCTGTTGCGAAAAGGCCGCCGAATCGTCGTGGGACAGGTGCTCATGTATTCCGACGGCGAGACCGAACCAGTTGCGCATGTTACCGGTAGTTATTCAATACCGCAGCCATGATGAGCCGATCGAGAGTTCGCCGCTTTCATCCCCGAACAATGTTCAGCCGGCGTGTTTAGCAAGGAGAAGGTTGCTTTTCGGGGCGCGATATGTCATCGCATGCGCCGGGATTTCAAGGAGCAACAAACGTGGTTCGAATCATTCCGTCGGCGCAGTTTTTCGAGGGCCGCTGGCAAAATGGCCTGGGTATTTCGTGGGAAATCGCCAAAGAGCCTGCGGACGCGGCGGGTTTGGCTTGGCGTTTTGCCGTTGCCCGTCTCGATGCAGATGTCCCATTCTCACAATATGACCACGTGGACCGAGTATTCACGTTGATCGACGGCCCTGGGCTCGATCTCCACGTCCAAGGACTGGGTACGATCGAAGTGCACCGACCGTTCGAGACCCACAGGTTTCCGGGGGAATTGCTGACCCATTGCCATTTGCTGGGCGGCGCATGTCGTTCGCTCAACCTTTTTATGGCTCGAGACGCGTGGCGAGCGGACGTCGAGGTCGTGAAAATGGACGGCGATACGAAGCTCGTGCACGAAGGCCAAATGTTGCTGTTCGCATTGCGCGGCACAGTGCAATTAAATGGCGAGACGCTTGATGAAGGTGACGCAGCCATTGCGGAACATGCCGTGGATGTACATGCCCAAAGCAATGACGCGATTGTCTATGTGGCACGGCTCTTCGCTCGCGGCGCGTAGGCTTATCGCGTCACGGTGACTCCTCGCCAGAATGCTACTCGACCACGGATCTGCTCGGCAGCAGATTTCGGGTCGGGATAATACCAAGCTGCATCTCGATTCACCTTCGTACCTACAACCACATCGTGGTAGCTCGCCACACCTTTCCACCCACACGTCGTATGCGTGTCGCTCGGACGGAAGTGTTCTTGGCGCAGCGAGGCCGCGGGAAAGTAGTGGTTGCCCTCGACGACGACGGTGTCTTCGCTCTCTGCGATCACGGTATTGTCCCAAACAGCTTTCATCCCACAGTCCTTTCAGTGAACGCAGGACAATAGGGCGATCGAGGCGATTTGTCGATGGTGCCACCACATTTTGCCCAGCATCGTCGACCTTTGCAGCAGCAGCCCAGGCTGCGTTGATGTACCATGACAAACCGAACGAATAGCGCCGAGCCCGCGATCGTATTTCTTCCGCTTGTTAAAGCCGATCGTGACAAACGCACTGCGTTTGGCATATCATCGCGTTTATGCGCACTATTTTTCAGGCTACCTTGCTGCTCGGATTCTTGGCCGTTGGGTGCTCGAATTCGGAGCCTGCTTCGTCCTCCACGGGCGGCGTTGGGCCGGCTGTACCACGTTCCCCCGAAACCAAGTTCATCCCGACGAACACCGGGACATGTCCCACGATCGCTCGAGGCAAAGCCACGTTTTCCCCCCAAGGCATCCTGGCGCGCGACGTCGAGCTTTACCTCGATGAAACCGCAGCGGCGAGCAAAGACGGACCGCTCGTGTTTTTCTGGCACGGTGCGGGCGGTTCACCCGACGAAGCCGATTACGCACTGGGAAGTGCAATCGATGCCATCGTCGCTGAAGGCGGCGTCGTCGCAGCAGCTCATCATAATCCCGAATCCGGCCAATTGCCTTGGTTTCTCTCGTTAGGAGGCACGCGCAATGACGACTTGCTCGTCGCGGACGAAGTGCTCGCCTGTGTGCAAGCTTCGATAGGCATTGACATGCGCCGGATTCATAGCGTGGGATTCAGTGCGGGCGCGATGCATACGACGCAATTTGCGGCACGCCGTTCAGGCTATCTCGCGAGCATTATCGTATATTCGGGAGCGCGGCTGGGCACGCCCGACGAGCAGGACCCGACAAACCTTTATCCGGCCATGCTTTTTCATGGTGGGCCGAGCGATCAAGTCATTCTTGCATTCGAAACATCGACTGCCCAATACGAACAAGCGCTCACCGACGAAGGACATACTTCCGTCGTTTGTAATCACGGTATGGGACATACCGTGCCCGCGGACGCTCGATCAGCTTCGTGGCAATTCCTTCAGGACCATCCGTTCGGCGAAAGTCCCGAGCCTTATGGCGATGCACTGCCGACAGGGTTTCCGACGTATTGCATCCCGTAGGTATACGATCACCCCGCGGCGATCGCAGCGCACGCTTTGCGCACGAAAGGCACGCATTCCGGCCTACGACGCATTTGCTCGATCACGTAACCCACGTCGTCATCTTTCGTATTCAGCAGATCGAAAAGCTGGACACCAATACCTAGTGCAATTCGAGTCAGCGTTCGAGTGCCGATCTTCGAGCGCCCAAGCTCGATTTCCTTCAAGCCATCGACGCTGCATCCGCCGACCTCCGCGACCTTTCGTAAAGACAAATTACGTTCGAGGCGTAGGTCTCGGATTCTTGCCCCGACCTGGCGTGCAAATTCATCTTCGGTTGGTTTTCTTCGCGGCATGGTGCCTCCATTCAAGCAGGAACAATCCAATAAAGCAGACCGCGCTCGTGCTGAATTCCTACGCCAACCTCGACGAATGCTTCGGGAAGCTGGGCAGACTCGAGACGCAGCAAATTGCGCTCTTCAGCGTCGAACAGAGCGCGATCGATCAAGATTCGGGGAACACTCGGGAACCCCGCCCGAATTAAAGATATCGGGACACGCGCCGCGTAGTCCAATGCAAACCGCTCGACCGCCGCCAAAATCCGCGAAACCAACTCCGGGGAAGGACGATCTCCCCGAGAAGCGCGCACTCGTTTTGCGTATCGATGCACGTCCGCCAATTCAGACGGCGTCAATTGCCAAAGCTCGTCCACGACTTCGCCAAGCGGCGTTCGCGGTCGATTTCGAGATCCCGGCGCGGATGCAGGGTCGTCCGGTTGTGGCGTCTGTGGTGGAGGAGGCAATGTTTCGAGCGGTTCCATCGTGCAATCCCATCGAAATGTGTGCAACTCGGCGATTCTCACGAGCGCCCCTCACGAGCGCCCCTCACGAGCGCCCCTCACGAGCGGAAGGGAACGCCCCGGCGTCTGCTAATGCCCAGAAGATGCAGTCCATCGGGACGCTCACTCCCGCTCGCGAGCGGGACGTATACGTGCTGAGCTGATCTCACTCGAGCTAGGGTCACCAACAGTGACAAACCTCGACGACAAAATGATGCAGGTCGAAATTAGGTAGCATCTTTGTGCACACACTCGCACATTTGCACACGCGAAACGATTGCAATTCTGCCGAGCATAACGATTCGGTGGAATGTTCCGTCAGTGCCGAAATCAGAAATCGACGCGAGCGTGTGGGCTCTCAAACTGGACACCGCGCGAAAAAACGGCGTACCATGGGCGTCGCCACAGGTGTTCGAGAGGCGCTCGTTGCCCCGAGTTTTCGGTTCGAACAGTCCGGCCATCGCAAAGGAGTCCAGCTTACGAAAACGAATGGTATGGGTCGTGCGGCAAGCATCGTCGGCATTGGTATTGCCGCCGCTCTGTGTTTCAGCGCGGCCGATGCGCAAGCGACCAATTTCACGTTATGGATTCACGGTCGGTCCCCCGGAAATACGTACAACAAGACCAGCCATACGGATTTCGCCTATTGGGGCCCGAGCAGCACGGCGGGTGGAATCAACAAAAAGGCCGTGAATTGGGACGGTCAGAGCACCATTGCGGCTTCCAACGGCGGCATCCGAAATGCGCTCGATTGCTACTGCACCGGCGCCAATTGGTGTTACATCGCGGCACACAGCGCGGGAAATCTTCAAATCGGCTATGCTCTGTCGCTGTACGGAGGCAGTTCACGGCTCAAGAAGAATGCCACGCCCAATACGAGCGGCGTTTGTGGCAACACGGACGGCACGTCGCAAACGGGCTGGAACATCAAATGGGTCGACGTTGCATCAGGCGCAGGCGGCGGCAGCGAGCTGGCCAATGTGGGGCAAGTCTTCACCGGCAAAGCGATCGATACCGATCTGAAAACCGGCAATGCACGAGCCTTGTACAACCACAACACGACGCGTGGACGCACCTTCTACATGTTCGCCGGCGCCAAAGGCACGCTTTATTCGGCCACACTGCCCGGACAAGACGACGAAGCGCTCGCATATCACACGACGGGTGGCGTTGCCTCGACGGGCAGCTTTTGCAACCCGGGCAATTGGTTCTGCGATGGTGAGCTTACGCTCGGAACTGCCGCGAGCAGCAATGCGAAGGCCAAGTGGACCAACCACACGGTCGCCTTCCGCGACGATACCGAGGCTTACGATCATTACGCAAACGGAACCTGGGCCGGCATCGTCGGTGTCGTGCGCTCGGATGTCGTAGCGTACGCGAAGTGATCCAACCGCTTCAGAGCGTGTTGAACAGGCGTTGCGAGCGAATCGGGGCTAGGGAGGCTGATACGAAGCGTACTTCAGTACGCTGAGTGAGGCCGACCGACGCACCGGTTCGCGCAGCAGCCTGTTCAACACGCTCAGGGTTTGTCGCTCTCGTCCGCGCCATCCTCTGCCTTTCCCACGTCATTCTGATATTCTTCTAGGTGTCGCGTTTTCTCCTCGCTTTGCCATTCGGCACTGGAGAAAGCCGATTCGGGATACGTTTTGGTCGTGTAGACCTTGCCCTCGAGCACCGACATCAGCTCGCGGTCGGGATCTCGATCTTCCAACAACAAAAACCCTTCGAGGTCGCGCAATACGAATGGTGACTCTGCGCGTTGGTCGTGCACGAGCAATCCGAAAATACACATACGCGCCTCGCGCTGGCCCGCTTCGAGCACGTCATTCCATTCAAGATACCCGAATCCATCGCCGCTCGAATCGTCCACTCGGCCGGCGAGGACATAACGGCCGGTTTTGTCCACTGCCATTTCGACATACAGACACAACGAGCCGTCCTCGAGCGCTTCGCGAATTTTTCCAGTAAAACGCGCGGGCGGGGCGGGCGTGTAAATGAAATGGAAGTTCGCCGAGCCTTCTTCGTTTCCAATACGCAGTTTCGTATCGATCAGGATGCCGCCATGAAACGCGGAAAACCCCTCTTTGGCTGGGGTAAACACCGCGGAAACGCGTCCCGTGCCATCATCGACAAATGAAACGGGATTGGGACCGATCGTACCGGCTTTGGGCTCCGTTGGCGGAATACCAGCGGCGGCCGACAACACCTCGCAACGAGCAGGCCCTGCGCTGGTTTGGCAGGAAATACTCATTCGAGCGGATTCGTCGCCCACGAGATAAAGCCGATCCTGCTCCAACTGCACGCGAGCTTTGGTGAGTTTTCCGTCGGATGTCGCCAGCGGTTGGCGGCTCGGTTGTGCCGAATGAGGTTTTTGCAGGTCTGGCATTTCGGACAGCGGGCGCGAGCTGGGCGGATAACGAGCCCAAAGCTTGTATCCTTCCAATGCATTGCGTGCGCGATCGAGGCGACCTTGGGTCACATCGCCCGACTCGCCTTCCGCGCCGCTCGGCGCCTTGTTCCACGAGCCTGGCGCGCGTCGCGATTCCAGGGACGACCCGGGTCGCGCAGCGTCAGACTTCTTCGACGAATTGGCCGCGAGGAGCGTATCCTCGGACGGCGTGGTGCGCACGGAGCGAAAGACGAGCAACCCGAGGCCTGCGGCAATCAGGAAACCGAATAGCGCGTAGCTACGACGAGAGAGTTTGGGTTGCGGTTGACCCGGGTCCACGTTTTTTTGTACGCGGCCGGATTTCTTGGAAACAGCCATGAGTCACGCCGCGGGCTCAACGTACCCAAATGCGAAGGTTGTCTGGGGCGAAGTTGATTGAATTGAAGTTCGGAGCTTGATGCCACCCGGCGCAGTTCTCGATGGCCACCGTATAGCTTTGTTCGATGCCGACGGGGAATGTCGTGCCCACATTCGCACATGAGGGGCCTGCTGCATCGCGGATGGCAAATACGGCCGTGCCACAAGCGGCGCCTTTGTAGTCGGCCCAATCGGTGAAGGTCCCGCAAACGAGCCCGCCGGCAAACGTATTGGTCACGTTGCTGTTGTTCTCGGCGTCCAAATAATAAGGTCCGCCGGAGGTAAACAATTCGCGCACGGTTTTGCCTACGACTGCCGGGGGAACACCAGCAATAACCGTCCGGAGTTGCTGGTTTGTCCCAACGATCGCCGTATCGGAAGCATCGAGCATCACGTCTGCCGTAATGGCCACGGTCGAATAGGCCAGGTGGACGTAGCTGGAGTTGAATCCGGTTGCCGCATCAGCGCCCAGAAGAGCGGGATTGAAGGTGGTACCGTCATTGAGCACGAGCGTCCAGCCTCCGCCGCTCGTGGTCATGTCGCAATACACGGTCATGACTGGCGTGCTGCCATTGCCGTCAGGATCGATTTGATACGGACCGCTGGCGGCTGCCGGGTTACCAGTTTTGATTGCCTTGCAGCTCGTGGGCGTGCACGTCACGCCATCGCCAGCATAGCCTGCATTGCAAGCACACGTAAACGATCCGGCCGTATCCGAGCACGTTGCATTGGCATTGCAGTTATCGGTACCGAGCATGCATTCGTTGTCGTTCGTGCACATCACGCCGTCACCCGAATACCCCGAATTGCATACACAGACGAACGAGCCGTTGGTATCGGAGCACATCGCGTTCATATCGCAATTGTCCGTGCCGAGCGTGCATTCGTCCACGTTCGTACACGTCGTGCCGTCGCCTGAATACCCCATGTTGCATACGCAATCGTACGAGCCTGGGGTATCGACACACGACGCATTCATCCCGCACGTCGCGGTGCCGAGCATGCATTCGTTGTCGTTCGCGCACGTCACTCCGTCGCCCGAATAGCCTGCAGCACACACGCACGCGAATGACCCATTGGTATCGGTGCACGTCGCGTTCATATCGCAATTGTCGGTGCCGAGCATGCATTCGTTCACGTTCGTGCACGTCTGGCCATCGCCCATGTACCCCATGTTGCACATGCAATCGTACGAGCCTGGGGAATCGATGCACGATGCATTCATTCCGCAGATGGCCGTGCCGAGCGTGCATTCGTCATCATTGGCGCAGGTCATGCCATCGCCCGAATATCCCACGTTGCACACGCATGCAAACGAGCCATCCGAATCAGTGCAAGCGGCATTCGCATCGCAATTGGCAACGCCCGTGGTGCATTCGTCGACGTTCGTGCACGTCTTTCCGTCTCCGTCATACCCCGCAGCACACGCGCAGGTAAACGAGCCGGGCGAATTGGTGCACGTCGCGTTCACGCCGCAATCGGCCATGGCGCCAGTGCATTCGTCGATATCGTCGCACGTCACGCCGTCGCCTGTATATCCAGCATTGCAGGCGCAGGAGAACGAGCCGGGCGAATTGGTGCACGTCGCGTTTTCCGAACAATTGCTCGTCGCAGCCGAGCATTCGTCGATGTCGCTGCAAACGCTCGGGGTGCCGGTGCAACCATAACCGGTTTCGATGGCACATTTGTCCGAGCAACCATCGCTGGCCGTCACGTTGCCATCATCGCACACCTCGGTGCCCTCGACCTGGCCGTCTCCACACACGATGTCGTCATCGTTGGCATCTATTTGGGACCGGTCTACCTGCGCAGCGAGCTCGCAGCCTAAACCACCCACACCAAGAGCGCTTGCGCAGATCGAGGTGAGCAACTGTCGCCATTTCCTGTGCATGACTTTTCCTCAATCAAATGCTGAGCCGTGGAGATTGCGGCCGCTCGATTCGAGAGTGCCTCGAGCCGCGGTCGAACCATCGCCGCCCACCCTACCGGCTTGATTGGTCATTGTCATCAAGAAATTACACCCGCGACCGTCGAGGAAGCCGCGGACCCACCCGAGTGAGTTAGGCTACGTTCAGACCAGCGCGAATATGTCGATCGTTTGCTTGAAAAGGCTGTCGAAGTTCTGATAGGGTGGGTCACAGTGGATCGCTTTACTCTTTTCTTCGTGCACACATCAGAGCATGCGGCATCTTCTGCGCGCGTGCGAACGATGGCTTCGTGGGTGAACACGAAAACGCGGCACGGCAGAGCGATCGAGCAGGCCGACAGCGCCCGGATTGCGGCGTTGAAGACAGGTGTCCGATGGTGAGCAAACCGGGGTTGAAGCACTGGGCCATTCTGCTGTTTGGCCTAGGTTTGATAGGGAGCTGCACCAATATTTTGGGGCTCGAC
>CAZETM010000091.1:0-19984 GCA_964514885.1 uncultured Polyangium sp.
GCGTGGTTGACCACGACCTTTCCCGGACGTAGAAAATTCGCCTCACAACACAGTGGCAGCAGCCGCCCCTTGTGGAGCAAGCCCCACGCAATCAGCCAGTGCGCGCCGCAGTTCTCTGAGTTCTTGAAGAGCCTTCCTCCGATACGATCGCCTTGGATCCAGAAGCCGCCACCGACACTCCGCTCCCCATGGTCGCATCCTACCCCGAGCGTGCTGGTGGCGAGCACGAGCGCGGGCTCCAACTCATCCGGAAGGCCCGGCAGGGCCCAGCGCACGTCGTCCGGGCCGCCGGTCACCGCGTCGGGCGAGAGAGTGCTGTGCTGGATCGGACCCCAGCCGTCGTACGCGAGGCCAAGGATGCCTCCCTCGGTCCACGCCACGACCACGTGGGCGTCCCAATTTCGGATGTGGGACAATGCGCCCCGCTCGAGGTCGCCAATCCACGTCGCCCAATCGTAGGCTGGGAACTCAAATCGAGCGATCCGACAAAGGGCGCTTTCGACATAGGCGCGCAGCGCGGCGCGCACGATGGCGTCTCGGTCGAAGACGACGCGTCCGAAACGAGGGATGGCCCGCTCGATCATCTGGCTCGCCTAGACCACGTGGGCCTAAGTGTCAATGTGGTCGTAACAAACGAGCAGCAGCAACATCACGGGGTGTATGCCGGCACCTTGTTAACCCAATTCACCTCGTTCGCCGATGGGTATTTGTTTTTGAGATGCTGGTTGATGTTCTTCGCATCCGCGCACGCTTTCCCATCCTTCCCACCCTTCTCCTTCAGGTCCTCCTCCTTGTACCAGCAGTTGAATGGAGCGTTCGCGTCCGCAGGCACGTAACACGCCGCCAAACCAAATGCGGCCCTGTACTTGGCGGCAAGCTCAGGATTCATACTCGGGTTTCCCAGGAGCGGGAGAAAGAAAAGCTTGCACCCAGTGGCTGGCGACGCGCATTCGGTCGACGGCTCTTCAGGCGGCGGATCAGCGCTTGCTGCGGAACATGCGGAGTCGCTCGACCCGCTCGATCCGCCGGGCCCTATCTCGCCAACGCAAGCGCCAATCAGCCATGCGCCACCGAAGCCCAATACCAGCGCGCCCAGCATTGTGGAGCGGCGTTTCGTCATTGCTTGTTTAGTCCGTCAAAGTTGTCGAGAGGTTACCGGTGAGAAATCAACGGACTGCTAGGCCGACGTCATTTCCACGGACGCGGCAAAAGAGCGGGGATTCGTTTCATGTGCTCGGCATAGGCTGGCCGGCGCGCGAGGGCTCGTTTGGTCATGAGCGGAATGCTGATGAAGACGAAGAGGCAATTGATCCACAGCGGGCCGATGATCGTCCACAGTGCCTTGGAATCGGCGGCCATGGCGAAAAAGAAAAGGCCCCACCAAAAGAGAACCTCGCCGAGGTAATTCGGGTGCCGGCAAAGAGACCAGACGCCCGTATCGAGGTTTTTCCCGGGCTCTTTGTTGGTCAAGCGAAACGCTCGCAGCTCCTTGTCTGCTCGTGCCTCGAGGTAAATCGCGCCCAAGGTGACGATAATGCCGGCCGCGTCGAAGATCGACAGATTGTTCGTTCCGGTATCGAGCGCCGGGAACAAGGCCAAGCACCCGAGAAACACGCATACCGTGGGCATGAAGTGCAAGCCGAGGAAACTTACGATCCAATAAGCTTTTCCCGTGGTTTTGCGCAGATCGACATAACGAAAATCTTCGTGACCGAGCCCCTGCCAGCCGCGCGCCCAATTCCACGTGAGCCGTGCGCCCCAGAGCATCACCAAAGCGATGACGATGATTTTCCTGAACAGCGGCGCGCCCGACGAGTCGTTGTGGAGCATGATGGCCGGAGCCAAAAACATCGGCGCAACGCTCCAATAAGGATCGTACATGCTCGAATTGTTGACTGCGACGCTCGAAAGGAAGACGACGACCGTGGCAGCGGCATCCGCGGCAGCAAACGCGACGATTGGCGAGTATTCCGGTGATAGCTTGAAGTAAACCAAAACACCCGCGACGGCTGCTACGGCATACGCGAGCGTGACGAAGGCGAAGGCTTTCGCTCTTCCAGAACCATCTTGACTCATGTGTCCTCTTTATCTACATCTACAGAAGCGACTTCCGAAAAACAACACAATGGTTGTTTGCGGGCATTGCAATGGTAGCTTCGTGCCCGAGGTCCACGGATGCGGCAAGACTCATGAGGTCGTCGATATCGCGCACGCCCCAGGCGGGATTGCGTGAGCGGAGCGATTCGTCGAAGGCTTGGTTGCTGGGCGCGTGGAATACGCCCGAGAATCGATACGGGCCATACGTGAGGAGAAACCCGCCAGGAGCGAGTAAACGTGCGGCGCCTTGAAAAAGCCCCTCGGTGGACGACCACGGAGAAATGTGAATCATGTTGATGCACGTAATCGCGCTGGCGTGCTGAATTGGCCATAACGATGCCGCTGCATCGAGCTGCATGGCGGGGCGAACGTTGGGGCATTCGACTTGCGCGCGATAGGCTTCGATGCTGAAAATTGCCTCGGGATCGACGTCCGTGGGCTGAAACGTTACGTGGGGTAGGTGAGTGGCGAAGTGGACGACGTGTTGTCCCGAGCCTTCGGCGATGGTGACGACGAACGCGGCGTCTGGCAGCAAAGGGCGCAGCACATCGAGAATGCAATCTTTGTTGCGATCGGCAGCAGGTGCGTGGTGTTTCATGGAGGCGGGCAGGTTAGCGCGGGACGGCTCGAGCGCCGAGAATAAAAACCCGGGGCGAATCATTGTCGATCGCCCCGGGTTTTTGGATGAAGTGCAGCGCCGATCAGGACTTCGAACGCGTGGCGGGCTTTGCAACAGCGGGCTTGGCAACAGCGGGCTTGGCGGCGGTCGGCTTGGCGGCGGTCGGCTTGGCAGCCTTGGCGGCTTCCTTGACGGCTTTCGTCAATTCACGCCGAAGCTTCACGACCTCGTTCAAAGGTAGCTTGCGCACCAGCTCCGCCACTTGATCATGCTCGGCATCACCCGGGAACGTGATCACGTACAAGGGCGATAAGCCAAAGCCCTTGGCGAGCCGCTCGATGGTCTGAATGGTGATCGCGGCGAGACCATGCTCGACGCTGGAAAGATGTCCCTTCGACAGATTGCTCGCGTCCGCAAGGTCGGCCAGAGACATGTTGCGTTCAAGGCGCAGCGCTCGGAGGCGCTCGCCGACTTTCAAGGCAGTGGCGTCAGGTTCAGCTCTTCTCGGCATGCCCGGAGCCGTATCACGGTACAGTTGTCGAGACAAATGGAAAATGTATCGGTCCGCCACACCCCCCCAAGGCAGGCGGTTTGGCAAGGTAATGTATCGGTCCGCCACACTCCGAGGTGTTCGCGGACGAACGTTGTGCACTGCGGACATTTCATTGTATACTCGCGGCTCCGATGCCGCCGGCCCCGTCGCTTCCCCTCGAGAAACTTGCCGCGATCGACGCGAAACTTGCCGCTGGACTACCGCGCGATCGGGTGCTCGCCGACGCGGGAATCACCGCAGAAACGTTCGAGCGCGCGCACGAAGCGTGGTTTGCGCGGATGGCGAGCGAAGCGACACACGGGAAGAGTCGCAAGCTGCACAAGCGTTATCACGACTTGCTGCGTGCTCAGCGCAAAGAAGCGCTCGGGGAACAGCGACAAACCTCACGCAAAGGTGACGGTAAAACCCCGAGCCCTCCAGCTCCTCGGCTCTCGCCACTGGCTGCGCAGTATCGTCCGGACGCACCGCGAACGACACCCAAAGCAGAAACGTTGCCCGAAGTGTGTCTGCAATCCGCTGCAGCGGTGAGTCTGCCGGTGAAGCCGCCGCCGGCCGTCATCACTACGCCGCCGGCAGCGGCTCCGAGCAACGACGATCCACTGATGCGAACTGTGACGGTGGCGCAGAGTCCGCTACGCAAAGAAGATGCGCTGCCGTTCAAGGCATCGTCGACGATTGGGCCAACGATTGGCGCAATCGGTAAACCTGCCCAGCCGCGGCGAGAAACGCTGGAGTTCAAAGCAATCGACGCGGACGCGCAAACACTGGTGCATACGGCGCCGTCAAAGGCTCCGCTGCCTTTTGCAACAGCATCGCAAGAGCCTGACCCGCTCGAACAGACGCGATATGCGTTTCGTTCGGTGCCCCAGAAGGCAGCAAGCATCGATAACGAGCAAACGCATCTGCCAACGGCTCCTCGAAACGCTGCGCTGCCGTTTACGCCGAAGCCAAGCCCGGCGACGTTCGACGAGCCGCAAACGCAGGTGCCAATACGGACGGCGAAAAAAGACGCGTTGCCCTTCGCAGGTGGCTCGGCCGCTGCACCGCCGCGAGCAGCTTCCGCGCCATTCGATCCGCAAAAGAACACGGGTTTGCCCTTCCAAACGCCTTCGCCCGCACCGCAAAACACGGCCCCGACGGCTCACGTCAATCCTGCGTTGCCCTTTCAGCCTGCAACGGCCAAAACGCTCACACCCGAGCACCCAGCGGGGCAAGTATCCGCGGCATTGCCCGGTGAGCACCTCGATTTGTCGAGATACGCTTGCCTGTGCGCAGAGCTGGCAGCATTTCCGCAAGAGTCGGAACGAGTGTTCGCTCGGTATGGGCTGGCCGAAGCAAGGTTACGCGCCGTGGTAGACGCCACGTGGCGACAGCGTCTGGGTGAGGATGCACAGCTTTATCGGACGTGGCAGGAGTATTACCAACACTACTACACGCAGTGGTTTGCAAAGGGGCGCCGACCGTAACGGAAAAAGTGGTGGGCACCTTTCTCTGTAAGGTGCACCTTCCACTTGTTGGACAATTCCGCTAGCATCCACCCATGTCGGCAAGTACCGCCATCTTCTCACTCGAAGGCGACGTTATCCCCTCGGATGCTACCACCGCGCTCTTCGACGCTTACGAGGCGCTTTCCGAGCCTTACGTCATCACCATCGTTTTTGCCACGCGCGACGCGGCTTTTCGAGCAGAAGACTGCTTGCGTACTCGCTTGTGCCTCGTCGTCACTGGAGCATCTGGCCAGCAACGCTACTTCGATGGAATCGTCGATCGCGCGCGGTTTGTCCGGATCGTCGATGACGAACGTCACTTCGAGATGCGTCTTCGTCCCGCTCTTGCAGGGCTCGAACATCGTGAAGGATGTCGAATTTTTCAGGAGAAAACCGTCGTCCAAATCGTGCAAACGCTCTTCGAAGAAGCCGGCTTTGCGGACAAGGTCACGTGGCAGATCACGAAGGAGTACGAGCCGCGCGAGTTTGTCGTGCAGTACAACGAGACGCATCTGAATTTTGTCTCCCGCCTGCTCGAGCACAACGGCATATTCTATTTCTTTCGCCATGGCCCCGAAGGCCACAAGCTGATTTTGGGCGATGATCCCAGTACTTTCGAAGCTGATGGCCCGCTGCCGGTCATCTTCGGTATCTCGCAAGGTATCGGGTTGCCTCTTGCCGAACCGCTTGCGCGCTTCTCGCGCAGCCGAGCGTTGCGGACCGATCGAGCGCACTTGCGTGACTACGACTTCGAGCGTCCAGCATCGCCTCCCGAGGGCAAGCTGCCGACGAAAGAAGCGTGGCCGATGCCGTATTTCGAGTACGCATCCAATTTCGTCAAAGCGCCTGTCGGATCGCGTCTTGCGGAAGCGCGCATCAAGTCATTGCGTCGAGATGCCGACACGTGTGAAGGGGAAAGTCGCGCCGTGGGTTTGTCCTTGGGTGCTCCCTTCGTCGTTGAAGGCGCGGCGCAGTTTTGTCTCAACGGTGAGTTTGTCACGACGCACATTGTTACGCAGGGCAAACAAACGCGTTCGGGTGGCTCTACGAACGTCACGCTCGAGAACAAATTTCAGGGCATTCCCAAGGGCACGGCTTATGCGCCCCCGCTGCGCGCGAAAAAGCCCAAAATTCATGGCATCCAGACGGCGGTCGTCACCGGATCGAGCAAGCAAGAGCAGACGATTCACGTCGACCAGTACGGCCGCATCAAGGTGCGTTTCTTCTGGGATCGCGTCGGCCAACAAGATCACACCTCGAGCTGCTGGCTGCGCATGTCGCAAGCGGCTCTTGGTAGCTCGATCAGTTTGCCTCGCGTGGGCTGGGAAGTCTCGGTCGCGTTTCTCGATGGCGATCCCGACAGGCCGATGGCGATGGGACGCGTCTACAATGCCGAAAAAACGCCGCCATACGCGCTGCCTGGCGAGAAGACGTCGAGTGCTTTGAAGAGCATGTCTTCGCCCGGCGCGGGTGGATACAACGAAATCAAAATGGGCGACAGCGCGGGGACTCAGGGCTTCAGCATCCACGCGCAGAAAGACTTCAACGTCGTCGTGCAGAACGACAAGATCGAGGAGACCGGCGCCAACGAGCAACAAGCCATCGCTGTCAATGGAATTCGTACGGTCAAAGTCAACGATGACACCACGGTCGGCGGAAACCAATCCGTCAACGTCGGAGCCGTGCGTTCCCAGAACATCGGTGCGGATCAAAGCATCACGGTGGGCGCCAACGAGACGAGCAACGCCACGTGCAACTATGTCGAAAAAATCGACGGTGCCAGGTCGTATTCTGTGGGCGGAAATTGGATTACGATCTGCAATGGGCTCACGCAGTCGGTATCCGGGGATTTTACGCGCAGCGTGGGCTCGGTCGAGCTTCAAGGCACGATTGGATCGATCAACGACACGATCGTAGGCTCGTTCGACGAGACTGTCGGGGCGGTCAAGATACAACTCGTCAATGGCAGCCATGGTGAGAAAGTCGCCGCGGACAAGAGCGAGACGTACATGGTCGGCAAGCTGCATTTTACGAAAGCCGGCATGGAGGCCGAGGCGGGCGGGTCCGTGACGAATATGGTTGGCGGCCTGCATTATCGAAAGATTGGCGGAGATTTCACCGTCAAGTCGCCCATGATCACGCTGCTCGGAGCGACCGGCACATTCAGTGGTGGTGGTAGCCAAATCAAAATGGGCGGTGGTCCCGTGCTGATGAAAGCGCCGACCATCAAGGTGACGTCTGCGCTCGTCGTGAAAATGAGCGCCTCCATGAAGCTCGGCTGAAAGCAGGAACGAGGAAAGCATGAGCGAGCCGCATATTCGAGTTCTTCCTGCCCTTTCGGTAGACGGCCATTCGTATCGCGTGCTGCAATACGAACTCGTCGAAGCGTTGTCGGAGCCGGGTTTTTTGGCTTGCGAGGTCTACGACGACCAAGCACCGCTTCCATTGCCCAAAGATGTCGTGGGCCATCCGGCGCGGCTTACCTTGAAACGCAGCAATGGTAGCCAAGAGCGCGCATTCGATGGCACCGTCGTCGAGGCGGAAATGGTGCCGGACGAAGACGACGTGCCGTGTTTGCGTTTGCGCATCGAGCCGGCATGGTATCGTTTGGCGCGGCGAGCGGATTGCCAGATTTTTCAAGAAAAGAGCGGCGTCGATATCGTCAAAGAGGTGCTCGCGGATGCGGGCATTCTTGGTACGCGGCAAGAGTGGATCCTGAACGAAACGCACCCCGTTCGGACGTATACGGCGCAATATCGTGAAACTGACTTGGATTTCGTCCAGCGCATTCTTTACGAAGAGGGCATTTATTATGCCATTCGCGCGGGAGATGATGGTGAGGTGTTCGTTTTTTGCGATCACCCGGATGGTATTGGCGAAATCGAGGGTGGGACGAACCTCGAATTTGCCCAAGACTTTGGTTTCGAAGGCGGAATGGATCGAGTCATCCATGTTTCGCGGACCAATTCGATTCGTAGCGACAAAGTGCATTTGCGCGATTACGACCCCGAACGACCTTCGTTTACGGTCGAAGGGAAGTCGGAAAGCAACGACGAGGGCGCACATGCGCTGGAGATTTACGAATATCCGGCGCGTTCGACCGAAGACGGAGAAGTGACTCGAAGGGCACAGATTCTACTGCAATCGGTCCAAGCCGATCGAGATATCACCGACGGAGAAACTGGCTCGCTGGCACTTTTGCCGGGCCTTAAATTCTCCATTGTGGGACATCCGTACGATGTGCTCAATCAGGAGCTGCTGATTACGCGCACGCGTATCGTGGGCTCGGATCCGCGCCAATTCCAGGGCAAAGACCCGCGGCCGTCGAAATACGTTTGCGAATTCCGTGGCGTTCCGACCTTGATCACGCAATATCGTCCGCCGCGCAGGCAGCGCGGAGCCAAGATTCCTGGCACGCAAACAGCCGTGACGACCGGACCGTCGGGCGGAGAGATTCATACGGACAAATCCGGTAACGTGAAAGTGTCCTTTTATTGGGATCGGTCCGGAAAAACCGACGATACATCCAGTCGCTGGGCTCGTTCGAGTCAGCTCACGCTTGGCGGGTCGATGTTATTGCCTCGTGTCGGGTGGGAAGTCGCGGTAAGCCATGAAGGGGGCGATGTCGATCGTCCGTACGTCATGGGCCGCATGTACAATGCGCTCACGCCGCCGCCGTATTCATTGCCAGGCGGGGCCATGAAGAGCGCATTGCAGACGGCGACCTCTCCGGGCGGCGGCAGCACGAACGAAATGCGCATGCACGATACGAAGGGCGCGGAAGAAATATTCTTCAATGCGTCCAAAGATGCATCGATGCATGTCAAGAACAATGCCAGCGAATCCGTCGGCAACAATTACAAGAAAAAAGTCGGCGGCAATCTATCGCAAGATGTCACGAATAGCGTGACCATGAACGTGGGCTCGAATCAAAGCGTCACGGTTGGTGGCAATCAAGCGATCAACGTCGAAACGTATCAGGTCGAAGAAATCGCCAGCAATCACACGCTCACGATTGGTGGCAATCGAGACTTGAAGATCGGCGGCGACCATAAAGTCGATGTCGGGGCGACGAGCACCACGGACACGGGCAGCAACCATATTGATTTGGTGGTCGGAGCCGTCACGCACAACACGCTGGCGAACTTCAATCACACCGTGGGCAGCGCGCTCGTGGAGCTGGCCGTAGGCAAACGCGTGGTGGATGTGGGAGCCGCGCGTACGGAGACTGCGGGCCTCATTAAATTGATCGGCACAATGAATGGACGCGGCGTCGAAATCGGCGGATCCTTGGACGTCAAAGCAATCGGGGCCGTGGCCAATATCGTGACCGAAGATCGCTCGGAAAAATCAGGCGGTCCATTCACCGAACTGGCCATCGGCGCGCAAATCGTCAAAGCCGGTGGCAATGTCACCTTCGAGGCCGATAGTATGCTCACTTTGGTCATGGGCGCATCCGTCTTGTCACTTACCCCGGCGACTGCCGTGGTGCTCGGTTTGTCCGTCAAACTCGAGGGTGACGTCACCGATCTCTCTGTCCTGGTCATCGACAACTGAACGAGGGGCGTATGGCAAGGGAATACAGTGCAGAGATTGTCGTCACGGACCTGGACACATTGCGGGTTAGTCGATTCGTAGCCACCCAGCAATCGGGGCGCCCTGCAGAAGCCAAGGTTGAAGCGCTTTATTTGGGCTACATCGAGCTCGAAGCGCTGATTGGCCGCACGGCAACGATCTTTTTTGGGGCCACGGACGAAGCGCCGAGCGCTTTTGCTGGAATCATTGAAACGGCTACGATTATCGGTGGCAGCGAAAAAGGATTCGATTCCAAGCAGACCCGTTACGAATTCCGGCTCGTGTCGGTGCTCGATTTGCTCTCGCGTATGGTCACGTCGCGCATTTTCCAAGAGCTTTCGGTCCCCGACATCGTGACGCAAATCTTCGGCGAGCTGGGGATCAAGTTCGCGTTGCAGCTCGTCGGGTCGTATCAGCCGCGCGAGTATTGCGTGCAATATCAAGAAAGCACGCTCGATTTCATTTCGAGGCTCTGCGAGCACGAGGGCATTCAGCTTTTGAGCGAGCCGCATCCCGAGGGTGGCGAGCAAATCATCCTCTGCGACGATAGCAAAACGGCGCCGTTCATTGCGGGAAATCCCGACCTCATTACGGTGCAGCGATCGGCGTTGCTCGACGCCAAAGATGCAGTGTATGCATTACGGCCGAACAGCAAAGTGCGCTCGGGCAAGATCGTGCTCCGCGATTACGACTTCGAACGGCCGAAGCTGGATCTGACCTCCACTGCGGCGGGGGACAAAAACACCGAGCTCGAAGTGTACGACTATCCCGGAGGTTATGCTGATCCGGACGAGGGAGCGCGCTTGGCACGTGTGCGCCTCGAGGCCGAGCAATCCGAGGCGAATACGCTGGAAATCGACGCGGTTTGTCCGCGCATCATTACCGGCCACCGATTGAACCTGGTCGATACGGGGGACCTCGACGGAACGTATTTCGTGTTTTCCGTCGTGCACACGTACGACAATCGCGCCGAGACGCCGGCCAATCAGCCGCGTTATCAGGCTCGTGCGCGGCTGCTTTCCGAGGAATTCGCGTATCGTCTACCGCGCCGCAGTCCGATTCCGATCATTGCGGGCCCACAGACGGCCACGGTCGTCGCGCCAGCGGGAGCGCCCACGGAAACCATTCATACGGACAAACACGGTCGTTGCAAAGTGCGGTTTCATTGGGATCGAGCCGGCATCGATGACGATCGCGCGTCGTGCTGGATGCGTGTGATGCAACTCCAAACCTCGGGATCGCTCATTCTGCCGCGTGTCGGTTGGGAAGTGATCATCGAGTTTTTGGAGGGCAATCCTGATCGGCCCATCATTACGGGAAGGGTTTACAACGGCGTTTTCATGCCGCCGTATGCATTGCCCGAAGGCAAGACGCGCACGTCACTCAAATCGAATACCACGCCGGGTGGCGGTGGAGCCAACGAGATTCGTTTCGAGGACAAGGCCGGGGCCGAAGAAATCATGATTGCGGCCCAGAAGGACATGAAAATCGTCGCGGCAAACGACGCCAAACGCAAAGTGGCCAATAACGACGCCACGATGATTGGCAACAATGCCTCGCTGGAAGTCGGCGGCGAGCAGACGGTTAAAATCACCAAAGGCATGCAGACGACAGTCGGCGCAAGTCAATCGGTTTCCGTCGGGGCCAATCGTAACGTCGAAGTGAATGCCGTCAATTCGCTCAATGTGCACGGCGATTCGGCGACGATGGTGGGCGGAAACCAATTCGAGATGGATGGCAATCCGCTCCAAGCGTTGCTGGCGATTGCCGCGCAGGCAGCGGAAGACTTTTTGAATTCGATGGCGGACAACGCCGTGGCCAATGTACAATCGCAGGTCGAAGGCGCCATCAATCAGGTGATGGGCCCGATCAACGACCTCAATTCGCAAGTGCAAGAAATCGCCAACAACATGCAAGCCATGGCCAATGGTGACTTGGGCGCCATTGGAGCCATGGCCGCGAATGCTGCTGGATTGCCCGGAGCCGCGGACTTTGCGCAATCGCTTGCTGGACCTGCACCAGCGCCCAGTCCCGCGGGGGCTGCCATCGGTGATGCCGCAGGGCAAGTCGGTCAGGCCGCGGGAACGGCGAATCAGGCGGCCGAGCAAGCGAATGCATTGACCGCCGTGGCGGCCGAAGCGGCACGTGGCGCATTGCACGACGCGATTGGGCAAGGCGTGGGAGCCGCGCATGGGGCCATTGCTAATGCGCTCGGTTTCGAACCAATGGGTGGCGGAGGTTCTTCCGGGGCAAACATGTCCGGTCCCAACATTCAAGTGGATGGTGTGGATGCGACTAACCGCGAGAAGGGCCCTGGGCACAACACGGCGCTCGTGGGCGGTACGCATGCCGAAACAATCGGCTCGCTCAAGGTGCTCGCTTCGATCAAAGACATCGATACCAACGTTGGTGCGGCGAAAACGCAAAACGTGGGATTGGGTACGCTCCAGCTCGCCATTGGTGAGTATTCCGAAACCGTGGGAGCGAGTAAAACCGAAAAAGCGCTCGGTTTGGTGGTGCTCAGCAAGGGCGGCGAAAGCGAAACGGTCGGCGGATCGAAAACAACGATGGTCGGGGGCGCGATCATTGATAAGATTGACGGGACCCAAGGCATCGAAGCGGGTGGACCGGCGACGTTCGTCGGTATCTTCCACAAGATCGAGGCCGGTGGATCGATTACGTTGAAATGCGGCGGAACCGAAGTGGTCATTGCGAAGGACGGAATCGAGATCAAGTCGCCCATTGTCGTATTCTTGGCGCCCAAGATTCACTTGCCGCAAAAGGTGACGGAGATTTGATGCAGGCGCAGAAACCGGAAGGCACGGTCACGGCGGAAGAAATCGACGCGCCGACTGAGGCCCAGGACCAGCCCTCGAAAATATCGCTCGAAGCGATGCTCGAAGAGCCGTCCATAACGACGCAAGAAGATCGTCCGCTCATACCTGACTTGGGGACGGGAATTCGGTCGGCGCGCGTCGTGCAGATGCTCGGGCGAACCGCAATGCTTACATTTCGCGGGCATTCGGCGCCGATCGAAGCGACCCTTGCGCCCGAGGTCGAGCCCGAGGTCATTTCGGACGCCTGCAAGAATGGCGATAATGTGCTCGTCGAATTGGAGCGAGGCCAGGAGCCGCTCGTGGTTGGTGTTCTGCAAACACGAAGACCGCGCGAAGTGCACATCAAGGCGGAATCGGTGCATATCGAGGGCGAAAAGGAAGTCATCTTCAAATCGGGTCGGGGAGCGCTACGCATTCGAGAAGACGGCGACATCGAGCTGGTGGGGAGCCGGATCAGTGCGGCTTCACGCGGATTGTTCCGTATCGTCGGGCGGCTTCTGCGGCTTAATTGAGGGCATCTGCATATGATTACGTCGCTCGGTAAAACCCAGCTCGGGCATACCGCCGTTTCCGCTCGACTGGACGAGCCTTTAACGGACGGCACGAATCTTCTATTTTGCGCCACATTTCAAATGGCGTGGAACGAGCTACGCGTCGAGCTGCGCGGGGCGGTACGATTGGAAGGCGATCCGCCGCTAGCCAAGGCGCTCGAGCAAGAAGGCCCGACGGCGGAAGACGTGGATGCGCAGTCGTGTGTGGTGGGCGGTGGAGCGGGAACCGCATTTCTTGCAAAAGTCGATCGCGAGCTGCGTCAGAAATTCGGCAATCGTGACGACTTTATGCTCCCCGAACGACTCGATCCGGGGACGGTCCTGGCATACGCATATTTGTCAAAGGACCTCATTTTCGATACACCGTTTGCATTCAATCGCGATATCGGCATGCCATTTCGCCGCGGCCAGAAGGTGGCTTATTTCGGTGTTTGGACGGATGGTGACGACAAACTGCGCTCCAAGCGAGCCAAGCAGGTCATCGTGCACCATTCCGCGGACGATGGGTCGTTTGTCCTGGAAATGCTCACCAAAGCTGATGGCGATCGATTGATCCTTGCGCGCATTCCTCCGGCGCCGACGTTGCTCGGGACGGTGGATGCGGCGCTGGCCCACGCCAATCAGAAGAAAGGCTTGTGGTCGCGTGTGACCGGAGGGGCCGAGCTTGGGAGCTTGGATATCGTGCGCGTGCCGCTCGTTGATGTCGATTTGCTTCGTTCCTTCGTCGAGCTTGCCGGGCGCAAAGTGGTGGGCCATGATGCATTCATCCAAGATGCGAAACAACGAATTCGTTTCCAGTTGGATGAAAAGGGCGCGATTCTCCGCTCGGCCGGCGTAATCTTGGCGCCTCGTGGAGGACCCCAAGGAAGACGGTATGTGTGCGATGAACCGTTTTTGGTAGCGATGATTCGAAAAGGGCGGCGGTATCCGTATTTCGCGCTGTGGGTCGAGAATACAGAGATGCTCGTGCCTGTGTTGGCTCGGATCGCGACTTGACCGAGGTGTTGTATTTGGTTGGGAAAATCGTATACAGTCGTCTTCCGTGTCCGAAGCCATGGCGCTCGAGTCGCCTTCAATCCCCAGGAAAATCGTGCGAAGCCTTTCTACCACCTTATCTGCCACTTTGATGACCCTACTCGCTGCCGGTTGTGGGCAGGCTGAATCCGAGTCGGCTGGAACCATCGAGCGATCGGCTGTGATTTCGCTCGAGTCGGGAATCATCGATATTCGTTCGCCTCAGATCGACGTTGCCGAGCGGCTACGTGTCGAGGCGGGCGACATTGCAGCGCAACGAGTCGTGCTCGTGAAGTTTTCGGGACCGATTGACCAGGAACAAGATCGAGCGCTTCGTGGCTCGGTGGAAGCGGTCTATACGTATTTGCCGCATCATACCTATTTGGTACGCATGGCGACCGGAATGGGTATGGAAGATTTGGCGCGGGCAACGGGAGCGTCGTGGATTGGCCCGTATCACCCGCAATATAAGATTTCCAGAGCCATATCGGGCATGCAGCCTGGCGAGGGCTCAGCATCGCCGAAAAGCGTGATGTTGCATGTCTATCCTGATGCGAATATCGATGAAGTGCTGTCGAGGTTGAAGCAGCTTGGGGTGACGGAGATTCCGGGCTGGCGACAAGGCACGCTATTTTCACGAATTCGGTTGCTCATGTCCGCCGATGAAGTGATTCGGCATCGCGAGCGTTTGGCGCAAATGCCACAGGTCTTCTGGATCGAGCTGGAAAGTCGTCGTGTATTGTTCAATGATACCACGATTTGGGTGGGACAAACGGGGCTCGCTGGAGGACAAGCAACGCCGCTCTTCACGCGCGGGATTCAGGGGCAAGGGCAAATCGTAGCCGTTCTGGATACCGGCATCGATCCGGACATGTGTTATTTTCGCGACACGAGCCTTGGATTGCCTCCGCGCAATGAATGCAATGGTGGGACGGCCGTCGACCTGAATCAACGCAAGGTGATTGCGGTCGATTTCTTGGATTCGGGCGAGTGTAATGGCGGCATTTCCAATGCCGAGTGGGACAATCAAGATCATGGAACCCACGTCGCAGGCACCGTCGCAGGCGATAATTTCGCCAAACCATTGCTACACGACGCGGGCGATGGAATGGCGCCCGCCGCAAAGCTGGTGATCCAGGATGGAGGATTCGGAACGAATGTGTGCGCCGATCTTCCTGGGATCGGTTGTCCGGTCGTCGACCTGAAACCCATTTTTCAGCAAACGTACGATCAAGGGGCGCGCATTCATTCGAATTCGTGGGGCGATCAAGAAGAAAACCCTGTGCAAAACGATTACACGGCAGGCTCGCAAGACGCTGACGAGTTCATGTGGAATCATAAGGACTTTTTGCTCGTCTTCGCCGCGGGCAATTCCGGGCCGGGCGATGCCACGGTATCCAGCCCGTCCACGGCCAAAAGCGTCTTGTCGGTCGGGGCAACACAACGCGCCGCCAGTGCAGGAAGTATGGCGTCGTTTTCGAGTTGCGGATGGACGGATGACGGACGATACAAACCCGAAATCGTCGTGCCCGGCTCGAGTATCGTGTCGGCGAATAGCGATAACAACGTAACCAGCCTGAATTGCAATACTCGCTCGATGAGCGGAACGAGCATGGCGACTCCGGGCATGGCGGGTCTCGCGGCCTTGGTTCGCCAATACTTCATGGATGGATGGTATCCCTCGGGCATTTTCAAGGTCATTGATGGGTTCACGCCGTCGGCGGCATTGGTGCGCGCAACGATAGTCAACTCCGGCGAGCCATTATCGAATGCGACACCCATTCCAGGCACCTGTCAAGGATGGGGACGGGTATTGCTGGAGAACGCACTTTACTTCTCGGATGAAACGCGACAACTGTGGGTCAAGGACGACTCGGTCGGCTTCGCCCAAGGCTCGACGAATGAAGTGCAGAGCTTCAAATTCACGGTGCACGCTGGCGCGACTCCATTCAAAGCGACGCTGACGTGGACCGATTACCCGTCCACGCCCGCGGCCTTTCCCCATATCAATAACGATTTGGACCTCGAAGTCACCGGCCCGGCGGGATTGTACCTGGGCAATGTGCTCAGCATGGGACAATCGACAATCGTGGGCAATCCGGATCGATTGAATACGCTGGAGCAGGTCGTCCTGCCAAACCCTGAACCCGGCGAATACACCGTGACGGTGCGATCATTCAATGTGCCCAACGGCCCACAACCGTTTGCTCTGGTCGTCACTGGGAACTCGAGTATCGAACGAAGCCTTGGTGCGGCCTGCAACGAAATGGCTGATTGCGATTCTCAGTTCTGTGCCGACGGCGTTTGTTGCAATAGTGCTTGCGGCGCGGGAGCCTGCGATGCGTGCTCGACGGCCGGTGGCGCGCTCAAAGATGGCACGTGCAGGCTCTTGAACGGCACGACGTGCGACGATGGCAATGCGTGCACCACGACGGACACGTGCGCTTCTGGAGTCTGTTCGGGCGCAAATCCCGTCGTGTGCCCTGTGTCCGATGCGTGTCACGAGCCGGGAGCGTGTGATTCGCTCACCGGAGAATGCTCGTACCCAGCCAAACCCGATGGAACCGGATGCGATGACGGCAATGCTTGCAGTCAGATAGACGCTTGTCAGGCTGGCACATGCTCCGGAGCATCGTTCGTCGAATGTAAAGCCAGCGATGATTGCCACGACGCGGGCGTTTGTGATTCCGCGACCGGCGTATGCTCGAATCCGGAAAAACCTGAAGGGTCGAGCTGTGACGATGGCAATGGGTGTACCACGAGTGATGGTTGCATTGCGGGCGCTTGCGTAGCCGGATCGCCAATGGAATGCATGGCCAGTGACGAATGCCACGAGCCAGGTTTATGCGATTCCGCAACCGGAGCGTGCTCGAACCCCGCCAAACCCGATGGAACGACGTGTTCGATTGGGCAATGCCTTGCAGGCGTGTGCACACCACCGACGAGCAGCTCGAGCAGCTCGGGAACAGGCGGCAACGGTGGCAATGGCGGCAATGGTGGCAATGGTGGAATGGGTGGGGAAGGCGGTTTCGCGGGATCTGGAGGCGAAACGCCGAGGCCACCCCTGGTCCTCGAAGACGCTGGATGTGGTTGTCGAATGGCCAATAATTCCGAAGGCGGAATGGCCGGTTTGGGGCTTGGCTTATTGCTTGCCCTTCGGCGACGTCGGCGCGCTGCCGCGTCGAGGGAATGATTCAATCAAGGACTGCCGGGCTGCGGCTGAATTCCGGACCTCCAGCGACCCATACCATTCACTCGCAGGCCTGACGGCGGATTGCCCGAAGGCATACCACTGACGAGACCCGACCAGCCTTTGTTACCGAGGTAGCTGCTATTGAACAATGCCTGACCGCCGGACGTCGTGGCACCCGTTCGATTCGCGACGGCTTGCGAGACGCTCGGTCCGCCGCGCGGCGAGGTGGCGCTGTTGCACGCAATGACGTCGACGCGTGCGCCCGGAGCTGAACCATTAAATCCGGCTGAGTTGAGGCGATCTCCGAGGTCGGTGCCATTGATATAGCTGCCGTCCCATTCGATCGATCCCGGTGCACCGTGCGTGTCGATCATGACCTCGGTTTCACCGGCCAAACTTCCAGGCGTTACCTGCGAAGGCGTGAGGACTCGGGCTCCCGGATATTGCGTCGCGTAGTTGACGTAGTAGTCATTGATGAGATTCGGGTCATTGGACGCCGTAATGATCGTCAAAAGGCCCAGCGGGTCGATATAATAGGTCGTGTTCGGGACAAACCCGATGTCCTGCGTCGATCCCTCCATCCCGAGCGGGTCGGGCGTGAGATAGACGTGCAGGTCCGGCGCATAATATCGATTGCGGTTGTAATGAAGGCCCGTGGCGGCATCGGCGCGTTGTCCTGCAAATCGGAGCGTCCCGATTTCGCCATTGGACCGAGCGACTTCGCCCCAAGTCGAAAGCTCGAGGTCGCTGGTTTCGCCATCTTTGCCCACGTACAAAAACGGCGTGCCGGTGGCATCCGTAGCGACAAGGTTGAAACCTTTTTCGTCGCGCGCTTCCATCAATGGCGTGTAGCCATCTTCGGCGAATACGCGCATGACGCGGCTGCCGGTCGTGGTTTGTTCGTCGACGAGCGCGTTGCCATCCCAGCCAAACCACGTCGTCGTCCCGCTAATGGTTTCTGCCATTCGGCGGCCGAACGGATCGTACAAATATTGAATGCGCAATCCGTCGCCGCGGATGGCTTCGAGCAGTTGGTCCTCTTCGTCGTAAACGTACCGCCACGAGCGCATCGGATCCGGGGCGCGTCGTTCACCAAGTCGCCCGCGCCGGTCCCAATAAAGCGCCACATCGCCCGCGCGCGTGGGTCGGCCGCCCGGACCGAGCCACCAGCCGCTGCCTTCGGGAATGGCCGTCCCGTGAGGCGAATATTGAAAACGCTCGTCCGCCCCCAATCCTTTGACGGAAATGGGACGTCCGAATACGTCGAGTTCGTAATGGCGAGTACCGGATGCCGTGTCGATGATATCGGTGACGGGACCGACGGCGCTCCAATGATAAGAGCGTTCGCGCAAAACGTCGCCCTGAGCGCCTTTGATGGAAAGATGCTCGGGGAAACCCAATGGATTGCGCGACGTCTCGACGGCCGCGCCATCTCCGCGGCGCCGCACAAGCTCGCGTCCTTCGAGGTCGCGCTCGACAGTCAGGGTTTCCGCGCCAAACGGTGCCTCAATCGAGAACACCTCGGCCGCTTTGTCTTTTTTGCTTTCAATGCGCCAGCCCGTCGAATACTTGCGCTCGATGATGCGCCCGTCGGCATCGTGGCGGTATTTGACTTCGAATCGGAAGCCTCCAGCGCTTTGGATTTCGCGCGCGAGCCGCCCTGCTTCGTCATAACCATATTGGACTTCGGCCACGCCAGCTCGTGCCGATACGAGCCGTCCGTCATTGTCGTACGCATAACGCGGACCTTGGCCCGCGGCGAATTCGCGCCCAATGACTCGTCCGAGAGCGTCGCGTCGTTCCAAAACACGCGATTCGTCCGGTTGCAAAACCATGGACAAGCGGTCAGCGCCGTCGTATTCGTACCCATAAGCCAAACCAGCAAACGTTTGCTGTCGGATGGGATTGCCGGCTGCATCGTATCGAACGCTGTATCGTTCCCCCGCGGGGTTTTCAATCCATTGCAATCGCAGGAGCGGGTCGTAACCCATCCGGAAGCGACTTCCATCCGCCTGAACCTGTTCGACGAGCGCTCCAGCGACATATCGATTACGCCGCTCGCCGCCGCCTGCATGGCGCACGGCAATGACCTTGTGCATGACATCGGGCAAGAATTCCGCGCGATGGTCATTCGGCCCCTCGATGGTGACCAGATCGCCGCGAGAATCGTATTCCAATCGATAATTCGCTCCGGTCGGCGTGCGCATCGAAACGGGCTGCCCTAGCAAGTCGAAGGCATATTGATATTCCGCGCCACTCGCTTGCTTGTATCGCAAAAGATTGCCGTGGGCATCGTATTCCAGCTCGTCTTGGCTTCCGTCAGCCCAAACGATGGACGTGTTTTTGCCTCGCGTATCGTACTTGGCAACGACTTTGCCCCCGCTTTCGTCGATACGCTCGGTGACTTTGCCATTACGCATCTTCACGCGAGCGCGCGCTCCGCCAGGAAGCACCATCGTACGCGTGCCGGTTTGCTCTTCGTATTGAAAACGTAGCGTTGCGCCGTCCGGCATCGTCAGCGCAGCAATGCGTCCCGCCGCATCGTATTGCCTGCGCGTGACGCCCAGCGATCCATCGGTGACCGATATGACCCGCCCTAGCGTGTCATAACGGAATATCGTGGCATGCCCCCGCGGGTCGATGTACCGCTCGACGAGGCCCAAATCATTGCCGCCATAACGACGAACATTTCCCAGTGCATCCGTGACCGTGGAATCCCGCCGCCCAGGGCCATAAGCAATGCGAGCGTGGAAAATCCCTTTGGGCCGATAGTTACCCTCGACGAGCGCACCCAAATCCGACAGAATATCGGCATTCGAACGTTCGCCCCAGGTTTCGACGCAGCGTTTTTCCCCAAAAACCTCGGCATAGACGAAGCGATAGGTCACTCCGTCCGGCTGATGCTCGGCCACCAAGTAATGATTTTCGTCGTATTCATAACGCGTAACGACTCCGCCAGCGTCCGTCACCTGCGCCAGCTCGCCATTGGCATTCATCAAATACGAAACGAGCATCTTTTGATGCTCCTGACCATTGCCATCAACGAATCGCAAACTCC
>CAZETM010000092.1:0-14086 GCA_964514885.1 uncultured Polyangium sp.
TCAGGAGCACCGAGCCACGAACTTCCTTGCCTAGAAAGGGAGTGTTCTTGCTCTTCGATCGCAACCGTTCCGGTGCGATGGTCCAGGTTCGTTCGGGATCGACGAGACAAACCTCGGCGATGGATCCGACACGTAAACGAGGTGCGTCCAGACCAACGATTCTCGATGGCGCTGACGTCAGGGAAGTGATGAGCCGTTCCAGGGAAAACTTTCCGTCACGCACGCGTTGCAGAAGAAGCGGCACGACCAGCTCCAGGCCAATCATGCCCGGCGATGCCTCGGCAAATTCGCAGTCTTTTTCGAGCGACGAGTGGGGTGCGTGATCGGTCGCTACGGCGTCGATCGTTCCATCTGCGAGAGCTGCACAGAGCGCTTCGACGTCTTCCGCTTCGCGCAAAGGCGGGTTGACTCTGCACGCGGTGTCGTAACCAATCACGGCGGCATCTGTGAGCGACAAGTGATGCGGGGTGACTTCGGCGGTGACTTTGATTCCGCGGCTCTTGGCTTCGCGCAAGATGCGCACGGAGCCCTTCGATGACACGTGGGCGACGTGATATTTCGCGCCGGTAAGTTCGGCGAGCAGCACATCACGCGCGACGATGATGTCTTCGGCGACTCGAGGCCATCCACGAAGTCCGAGGCGCGTGGAGATCGCGCCTTCGTGCATGAGCGAGCCTTCGGTGAGCGTGTGATCTTCGGCGTGTTGAATGACGGGCAGGTCGAAATTTGCAGCGTATTCGAGCGCTCTGCGCATGACGGCGCTCGACATGACGCAGCGGCCATCGTCGGAAACGGCGACCGCGCCTGCGTCTTTGAGGTCCGCCATTTCAGCGAGTTCGCTGCCTTTTTGCCCGATGGTGATCGCACCAATCGGATGCAAACGAGGACCACCGATCGACTTGGCCTTCGCGATCATCGCTTCGGTGATGCTGCGCGTGTCGTTGACGGGCCGCGTGTTTGGCATGACGCACACGTGGGCAAACCCGCCGGCTGCTGCGGCTGCGAGACCGGAAGCGATGTCTTCCTTGTATTCTTGTCCCGGCTCACGCAGATGCGCGTGCAGATCCACGAACGCGGGCACGAGGAGCAAGCCTTCGCCGCGCACGATTCGAGTGCGTTCCGAGCTGAGAATGTCCGCCGTTGCTGCGCCCTGACCAATGCGAGTGATCACGCCATTGTCGACGACGACATCCACGATGGCGTCGAGCCCTTGGGAGGGGTCGAATGCGCGTACGCCCGAAAATACGAGCACTTCCGCAGTGCGAATCGAGCCGATCATCGAGCGCGTCACTAGCACAGGGTGGGTCTCGAGTCGCCCGGACATGTGCGCGATAACCTGACGTTACGTGCAATTTGCGCGTGCAAAACGCGGTTTTTTCGTCTGTTCTTCGAATTCACCAGGCGGTAGACAGCTCGTCTCGCACCGGTGCAAAAAGTGAAGGCAGATGAAAAGCCGTAAATCAGGCAATGTTCGACGACTTGGCCGGTTGTCCGGGATGGGCTTGGGGCTCTGGGTGGGTTTGTCGATCGCAACGATCGCTCGAGCCGAGCCTTTACCGGAGCCAACTGTAACGTCGGAAAGTACACCGAAGGCTCCCGAGGTATCGAAGCCTGCACCGGCTCGATATTCGATGCCCTGGATGATGCGACCGGTGAGTGCGGCGAACGTGATGCGTGCGGATGTGGCGCTGGCGTTTTCGAAGGTCACGGACACGCAGCCGATCTTGTTTCTAAGCAGTTACAAGGTCAGGCCGAATCTGGCGGCGATCGTTCGATTCGGAATGATTCACAACGACCCGGTGAAGGGCGAGTCGGCGACGGCGTTCGTCAATCCAGCGATCGGTGTGCTGTATTCGATCCCGATTGGTCCACACGTGAAGGCGGGTCTGATCGCGGCGACGACGATTCCGATCGGGCAGGGTGGTGGAAACTCGTCAAGTGAAGCGCGACGTGCTGCGAACCTGGCGGGAATTTTCGCGCGCGCATCGATGGATAATGCGCTGTTTCAGATCAACTACATGACGCCGATCGTCGGAGCCGGCATCGCCTACATTCGCGATGACGTGACGGTTCAGGCGGAAGCGACGCTGCTCGAGTTGATTCGTGTGCGCGGTGAAGAAAAGGATAAGGACCCGACGCGGACAAACCTAGTGTTCGGGCTTCATTTTGGCTACTTCCTGATCCCGCAACTGTCTGTGGGTGGCGAGCTTCGGTATCAGTACTGGGCATCGAACGGGACGGTCGAGAAGAAGCATGACGCGAGCTTGCTCGACAACTGGACGTTTGGCTTCGGGCCTCGGGCGCACTTCAAGCTGAGCGAGAAGATGTGGCTGAGGCCGGGCGTGTCGCTGTCGATGAACTTGGATTTGCCTGGTGGATTTGGCGGAACGGGCACGGAGTACAAGATCGTGCAGATCGACGTGCCGTTCTTTTTTTGAAACGAAAAGGGGCGCGTTGAATCGCGCCCCTTGGTTGACCTTGTTCCGAGGTGAACTCGTCAGATCAACTTGTGTGCGGCATCGACATTGAGTCGACCACGCAAGACGCCTTTGCCACGTTCGCTTTCGGCGGCCGTGAGCGGCGAGGCGCTTTGCAGCAGAGCCGCGCGCACCGCGCGACAATCTGGCTTCTTACCGCGGCTGTGTTGAATGGCGAGGAAGAGCGCCGCGACACCTGCAACCATCGCTGCGGCAAACGTCGCGCCACTCTGCGCAACCGTTCCACCACCGCTTGCTGCACCAATGATGGCTTCTCCCGGTGCAACGATGCCGCTGTCGCGATACGTCGGTCCCCACATGCCGAAGTCAAGCAACTTGCCTTCCGCATCTTCAGCCGCCACTGCAAGCACCGTCGATGCAGCCGTCGGCACGTGGAAGTGCTCGTTGCCATCACCCTCGGCCGCGACCACGACGAGCACGTTGCGCTCGGCAGCCTTGGCCAACGCTTTGGCGAGGGCATCGAGCATGCCGGCGTCAGGCGACAGCGCCCCGCCATGCAAAAGCACGATGTTGGCCCCGTGCTCGAGCGCTTCGCGAATGCCACGCGCAAGGTCCGGTGGGGTTCCGGTCGCAGCCGTCTGGTCCGCACGAAACGCATGCACCGGGACGATGATGCCGCGCGATCGCGGAGCGACTCCCGGCGCCGAGCTACCAGCCTGACCAAACACGACGCTCGCTACATGCGTGCCATGCGTGCGATCAGCGGCTTCGTCATGCGAGACCGGCGTCTCGAGGGCCGTGACGTTCCCTCCCTGAAATGCGGGATGCGAAAGATCGACCGGACCGTCGAGAACGGCGACACAGATGTCAGGGCTGCCGAGCGTTTCGGATTGGAGTGCAACAAGGCCAGGCAGAGAAGATCGCGGGTCAGTGGACATGGGCTGCGGCAGTCTAACCGCAAGACGAGCGTTTTGTTGAGACCCTGCGAGCGTCGGAAAACGGCGTTCTGGTCAGTCCCAGCTCAGAGCCAGCTCAGGCCCCTGCATCTGTGCCTTTTTCATGGCGATTGGCGACAGCGGCAAATTTTTGGCGGTCCACTCGGCAGGGAAAACCAGCCGTATTGTAACGATGCATCGGACCGCGGTTTGCTGAAAGTTTGTGGCTTAGAATGCGATTCACACACATGCCGGGCATCTGGGCGCCAGGGCAAACTAGTTTGTGCTCATAAGGTGCGTCTCGACGCACCCTCGCACCGGCATCCGTTAGCGGACGCTGTCGAGAAAAACGCGCGTCTTCGACTGCGGAATCACGTACGTCGCATCGATGCCTTCGCGTCGTGCATACGTGACCGCCGTGCCGCGAAAAACGTCGTTCGCGCCAAGGTGCAGACGCACCGTACGGTGCGGATCCGCGACGAGTTGTTGACGAGCGTCCGTGCCTTCGTCCAGTCGGGCGCGTTCCACGATGATCGTGAGTACAGGCGGATCGAGGCCTTCTTCTTTGCGCGGAGCCCCCACGCCGACGGCAGCATCGGGCGCAAGATCGCCAAGCGCATCCCGCAACTCGGCAGCTCGTGCGGTCGCCGCAGGATCCCCGGCGATACGCAGCACGTCCCCAACTCGTTCGAGCACCAAGCTTTTCTTCGACTTGTCTTTCGGCGCCACCGTGACTTTTACGATGTCGCCCAGATCAAAACTGAAGACGGCTCGATCGAGCAGCCACCTGCTCGCCGCCTGTTCGACCGATCGCGGCACGACGAACACCGCATCATCGCCATCGAGACGTGCAAACGATCCGTTGGTCGTTGGTGCTCCAATCAATAAGCGACGGTTACGCGGACCCGCATCACCCGATCCAATGTCCGCTTCGATGACGAGACGTGGTTTGTCCAAGCCAAACGTTCCGTCGTCTTTTTCTGCGACAAACCTATCGACCTTGAGCGGGAAGATCGACATCGCGAGATCCGAGCCGAGACCAATGTCTGCCTTGAGCCCTCGACCAGCCGGCTCCGTGAGCTTCCAGCCTCCTTCCGTCGTGCGCTCGATACGCTGCACGCGATCGGCTTGCTCGACACGGAGCGCTCGAACCGCCGTCTCCGGCATGTCGATCACCGTCAAGCTGCGTAGCGATAGGTCACTTGGAAACAAGTCACGCAACGCGGTGACTGGCAATTGCAGCACGGCTCCATCCGCACGCGAGACGGCTACGAGATCACCTTTCGGCTCGCCCACGACGACATCTTCAACGCGCTCGTTGTCTCCACCGTCCTCGTCACGCGCAGGAAGCAACGACGCGAGTCGAATGGTCCCGCGAGGTTTGTCTAGGCCAAGAGCTGCGCGATCCGCATCCACGATGACGTCAGTTGCACGTAGACCGAGGAGCGCCTCCAAGAGCACGCGCCCCGCACCTCCATCGACCTCGCGATCGACGGGCGCTCGCTGATGAAAGCCCGTGCCTTTGCGGGCCAGCTCTAACCGTTTGTCGCCGGACTTGAAGACGACTTCCTGCACTTCGTCGATCCTCGCAACGAACACGCCGCGATCAACCATCACGTCGGGTGACTTGGTCAGCTCATCCGCGGTTGCTTGCGTCAAACACGCCGAGATGCGCGAAGGCTCGCGCAGAATCGCTACGACATGCTCGGGTTTGTCCGGGCAAGAACCACCCACCGCGAGAACTCCGCGCGGCTTCGTGGAATCTTTGGGCACAAACGTGATCGTGATCGTCGGCTTCGAGACCTTGTCCGCTACGTCGTCGGGCAAGAACGAAGCGGCATCCAAACGTCCGAGCGTCGTGAGCAGCTCGTCCATCACGCGACGCGATACGCGCTTGTTGGCGTCCTTCGTTGGACCTCCAAGGATCATCTGATCACGGTCCGTTTTCACGTGCTCGAGGTGATACGTGTACTCCGGCGCGACGAACTCGAATCGCGCCACGTCAGCGGCCGAGTACGGAACGAGCCGGCGCGCTCGAAGCTGCTCAGGATCCGCATCGAGCACTTCGGCGAGTTCTTTGGTGACGACGTACAGCGCTTTGTCCGAGCCGTTCGTGACTTCGGCAAACACCGCGCCCGGAGGCGTCGATGCGTTGCCACCCAGCGTGAGCACCGTCTTGCGGCCACTCGCGGTGACCGATATTCGCAGCCGCGGCGTGTCCAGACCAAGCGCCGCAGGCTCGACACTGCCCGCCGCGACGACTCGTTCGTACGTCGCAAACTCGAGCGTTCCCAAGAGCTGATCGACTTGTTGCTCCTCCGCGGAGAACCGATCTTTGCCGAACGACAGATCCCAGCCGGTTTGTCCGAGCGCATTCGCAGCACCGCGTGAAAGCTTGGCGCTCTTGCCGCTCTTGCTTCCGTGCTCGATCGTTACCTCCGAGATCTCGTCCGCCCGCCACGACCCGAAGATGTTTTTCTTGCGCTGCTCGGCCTCGTGCGTCGTTACGGATCCACGATCGACGACGAAGACATAAACGGATCCCACGATGGCCAATGCGGACAGGACAAGCGTGGTGGCATGTCGCTTGGCGGTGGTGGCGAGACTCATTGCTCGGCACGCGGCTTCGGTGCGCGCCTCCGTTCCGTACTTCGCCTTCGCAGATGAACCGCGACGCCCACGAGCACGCTGGCGAGCGGGATGAAGACGACGACGTAACGAAAGATCGAGGTGAGCGATTCTTCGGAAAGACGCAATCCTGCGCTCATCGCGGGCTTTTTCGGGATGTCCACGGGCGTTGGAGCACGCGTCAACCAAGCAACTGCGCTCTCGACGAAGAGCGCCGTTCCACGCAGCTCGTCGCTCATCCAGTTCTCACCCATCATCGGGCTGGACGACGAGATCGCGATCAAACGTGCGCCGCGGGTATCACCAGCCCGAGCAGGACGTTCTGCGGCAAACGCAACGGTGAGCGGACCTTTGGCATCGCCGTCTTTTGCTACGGGCTCGGAAGGATCTTTTGCCCACGCGAAGAAGTCGACCATGCCAAACGCGTCGTCACTGGTGACGAGCAGCGGTGTTACCGAAGCGTTTCCTTTGCCCGTGGCTTTCATCGAACTGGCCACGGTGAACACGGGGCCCAAGCCGATTTGCTCTGCACCGAGCATGCCTTCGGTCACTGCATGCGGCCTGGTTACGGGCAAAAACGTTTCGCCAAAACCTCGCGACGAACGAAGGCGAGGCTCCGTTTCGAAGATGAAGTTCTTACTTACTTCGATCCCAAACGTTCCGAGCACTCCACTGAGCCCGAGATCCACGTATTGCACCGAGTTGTCGTCAGGCACGGGACCCGCGGCGAACAGAACATTGCCGCCTTTTTCAGCGAAGTCGGTGAGGTTCTGATCTTCTTCGGCGGCAAACTTTTCCGTTGGACCAGCAACGATGACGACGCGACACCCGGCATACGAAGTGCGCGTGTCGTCTTTCGCATCTGCCGCAGGTCGAGTCGACACGGTGACGACTTCGTTTCCGTTCAAACGTAAACGATCGCGAAGCACACCAAGACCACTGGCGCCTTGTTCGATCGACTTCTCACCGTGACCCGTGGTGAAACAAATCTGCGGTCGATCGGTCGAGACCACGGTGCGAATGCCGACGGTGAGCGCTTGTTCCAACTGCGGTCGAGCACGCATGTCTTCTGCGTCCTCGACCACGACGAGATCGCGAGCAGTCACGAAGTGCGCGCGGTCGCCTCGAGAGATGACGATGGCTGCATCGGTGATCATTCGACCATCGATCACACGCTCGTCGTACTTGCGTTGCAGCGCTAGATACTCCGCGGCGTGACGATCGGGGTCCGTGTAGTGCACATCGAGCCGCGACGTTTCCGATCCATAAGCCGCGAGCAGATGGCGCAGCGAAAGAGAGAGCGGTTCGCTGGCCGGCACGAGCACATCGATCCGAATGGGCTCACCAAGCGCGTGAAGCGTTTCGACGGTGGCACGACTGAGCGTGTACAGACCGCCATGGGTGAAGTCCCAACGTTTGTAGTGACGTGCAGCTACGACGTTGACGAGCATTGCGAGCACCATCGCCGCAACGAGGCCAACGATGGCGCTGAGCTTGGTCCCGGCGCTCGTTCCCGTGGGAACGACGCTGGTGCGCTCGGGAGCTGCTTCGACTTCGACCCGTGTGGTTTGTTCGGACGAACCGACGCTGACAACAGGCGTTTTCTTGGCCTTTTTGCGTGCGGTTTTACCAGACGTCCGGGTGGGTTTGTCGTCGCTCATCCCCACCTCCAAGCTTCCACTGCGCGCGTCGTGACGAACAAGGGCAACGTTATGAGGGTCGCGTCGTACACCAACCGCCGCGAGTCGAGCAGACCGCGGGAGGCGTCATTCATTTGTGTCCAAACGGAAATGTGCGTGGCAACTTCGTGCACCGGACCGTCGGGAATGATGAACTCGGCCAGGCCAAAGAAGAACAATCCCGAGATCGTTAACGCGGACAAAACTGCTGCCGTGAGCTGACTCTGTGAAAGTGCGCTGGTCATGATCCCGATGGCCAGATAGCCACCGCCGATCGCCATCACCGAGAGGTAACTCGTGCCGACGACACGCCAGTCGACGTCGCCGTGCTGCATGCGAATGACGACGATGTAGAGGACCGTTGGTGCCCACATGGCCGCGTAGGTCGTGAGCGCTGCGGCGTATTTGGCGAGCGTCACGCCGAGAGGAGTGACGGGAGTGGTGAGCAGTGACTCGATGGTTCCGCTTCTCCGTTCGTCGGCGAACGAGCGCATCGTGAGCAGCGGGCAAACGACGAGCAGCGGGACGTAAAGCAACATCGTTTGACCAAAAAACGATTGCACCGGTCCGCTGTCTCCGATCGCGTCAGCAGGAGCCGAGGCGAAGTTGATGACGATCAGAAAAAAGTGCAGGCCCTGGAGCAGCAGGAACGAGGTGATCGCGACCCAAGCCAGAGGAGTCACGAAGAGCGAGAAAAGCTCGCGTTTGAAGATCGGCCAGAAACCGCTCACGCGTCTTCCTTTCCCGGTTCGTCTGCTGGTTTGTCGAGGGTTGGTTCAGCCTCGACAAACCCTTCGTCCGCTCGAGTCAGTTCGGTGAACACTTGTTCCAGCGATGCTGCTCGCGGTACGGCTTCACGTACGAAAAGTCCGGCCCCGACGAGTGCCGTCACGATTCGCTCGGCAATGTCCGTGCCTTCTGCATCGTCCTTGTACGCGGCGATCAGCGTGAGTGTGTCGGCCGAAGGCAGCGCGTGATCATCGATGTCGACGCGCGCAACGCCTTTCGTTTTGCGTACGACATCGAGCGCTCGATCGCGATCTCCACGCACGACGAGGCGTAGTCCCGATGCGCGACGCATCTCGCGCAGCTCGTCGATCGAGCCTGACGCAACGAGTTTGCCCCGGGCGATCACGAGTGCGCGTGTACATGTCGCCTCGACCTCGGAAAGAATGTGGGTGCTCAAAAGAATCGCGTGCCGATCACCACGTTTGCGGATGAGGTTGCGGACCTGACGGATCTGGTTGGGATCCATGCCCGCAGTGGGCTCGTCGAGAATGAGCACGGGAGGATCTCCAAGCAGGGCATCGGCGAGTCCGACACGTTGTCGATAGCCTTTGGAGATGTGTTGGATGAGCAGGTCACTGACCTCTTCGATGTCCACTTCTTCCGAAACCGAAGCAACTGCGCGGGACCTTTCGCGTCGGGGAATCCGCTTGAGTTCGGCTCGAAAAGTGAGGTACTCGCGAACGCGCATTTCCGGATAAAGCGGGCAAGTTTCGGGCATGTAGCCGAGCTTTTGGCGCCAGAGGATGGGCTCGTCGGCTATGTCGTGACCGTCGATGCGAATCCGACCTGCAGTGGGTCCTAGAAAACCCGCGAGCATGCGAAGTGTGGTGCTTTTGCCCGCGCCGTTTGGTCCAAGAAACCCGACGACTTCTCCTCGTTGGACGTGAAACGAGATGTCCGTCACAGCGCGGAAGGCGCCGTATGACTTGGAGAGCCGGTTGACATCGATCATCGAGGGCCTGGGCTTAGCGCACGCATGGCAGAAGGAAAAGACGCTCCTCGCTTGGCCAGGCGAGCAGGACCGTGAAATTGTCCGGCGAGCGGAGGTAGCGGGCAGGCCGCTCCTCTGGTAGGAGCCGTCGAAGGCCGAGATTCCCATGGACCAAGCGCTGCTACGTTCGTACCTCGCCACGATTTACGAGCTTCCTGGGCCGAATGGCGCGCCGTTGCGCGTGTCGCTCGACGGCGAGATCGTGCAAGATCACTCGGCGCTTCCCGAGATTTTGTTGCGCAGGTTCGCTGTGCTGACGGCTTATAACCCGCGGTCGATGCTGCTACCGCGCAAGGTGAACGAGCAACGTCATCACGTGCTGCGGGACCTGCTCATTCTGGGGTGTTACCGCGTCGAACCGTGTGTGGGCTCCGAAGCCGAACCGGATGGGGTTTGGCGCGAGCCTGCATGGCTCGTGTACGGAATGGAGCGCGACGAAGCGATCGCTTTTGGACGCGTGTACCGGCAAAACACGATCGTGTTCGCGGAGAATGGCCGACCCGAAATCATCGTGACCGATCCGACGGCAGACGACGTGGGACGCACGTTTCATGGCAACTGGCGGGTGCGCTCGTGACCTGGTCCGCGCAGTTGTTCTCTCCAAACCTCGATGCTGCTCAGAGGAGACAGTCGAAGATGCACTATGAATCGGTGTTGTCGTGCGCGTTCGTAGGAGTTGCACTTCTCGTCGGCGCTACCGGTTGCGGCCAGAAGAAGATCAACGAGTGCAACCAGCTCATCGAGGTCATCAACAAGGGCGTCGATAGCCTGAACAAGGCATCGAAGGGCACCTCGAACGACCTTTCAGGAACGGCCGACTACAAGAACATGGCCGACACGATGGACGCCGTGGCTGCCGATGCAGCGAAGGTGGAGCTGACGGTTCCCGAGCTGAAGAAGCTGTCGAGCGACTATCAAGCGATGGCGAAAGAGGTCGCGAAGTCGGCGCGCGAGATGGTTGGAGCCGCCGATTCGCAAGACTTCGCGAAGGTGAGCACGGCGAAAGCCGCCGTCGAAAAAGCGGTCAAACAAGAAGACCCGCTGGTCGATAGCATCAATAAGTTCTGCCACGCCCCTTAGTTCGGCTTGACCAAGCAAGAGCGGGTCTGAATTTGTACCCGACGTGTTTTGGGAGGATGACGAGGATTTGAACCCTCGCATCGCGCGCGTGGGACGCGCGCTCGCGAGACTAGTTCTCGTTGGGGGGCTTTGCTCGCTGACCGCCGGCTGGCCTACGGCCAGACGGCGACGCTCGCTTCGCCCCCCAAACCCCCCGGGGGTCGGATTGAAAGCTCGAGGATTCAAGGGACAAACCGGTAGCCGATTCCGCGCACCGTAATGATGTGTCGCGGGTTCGTCGGTGACTCTTCCAATTTCGTACGAAGTTGAAGGACGAAGTTGTCCACCGTGCGCGGCGTGCCGTGGTGTCCTGGTCCCCAAACCTTCACCTGAAGCTGCTCGCGCGTGAGCACTCGACCACCCGAATTCACCAAGCACAACAAGATGTCGAACTCGGTCGCCGTCAGCTCGACCGCCTGTCCCGATCTGCGCACCTCACGGCGAGATGGATGAATCTCCAAGTCCGCCGCTCGCACCGGATTCGTGTCGTCACCTCGCGCAATCGCATCACGACGAAGCACCGCCTTCACGCGCGCAAGCAGTTCAGCCAAGCCAAACGGCTTGGTGATGTAGTCCTCGGCGCCCAGCTCGAGACCCATCACCTTGTCCATCTCCGCTCCGCGTGCGCTGAGCATGATCACCGGCATCGTGTGTCGTTCGCCGCGAAGCATGCGCAAAAGCTCGAAGCCGTTCATCTTCGGCAGCATCACGTCGAGAATGAGCAGGTCGATGCCACCGTCTCTCGCGCGCGCCAAACCGCTTTCTCCGTCCGTCGCGACAATGACTCGGTAGCCCTCGGCCGAGAGGTTCATCTCGAGACCCATCGCGATGCTGTCGTCATCTTCGACGATGAGCACCGTCTTCGCGGCTGCGCTGCCCTGTCCGACCCGATTCATGCTGCACGGCTCAATATCACGGAATGTGGCCAAGACTTATCTCGGTTAGGCCACTCCGCCCGTCGTCGGTTCTTGACGCGTTGCTCGCCCCTTGTTGTCGAGCGGCAAGACGAGCGTGAAGGCACTTCCACGCCCTTGTTCACTGTCGACGATCACCCTTCCATGATGCGCACGCATGACGTGTTGGACGATCGCGAGCCCAAGCCCAGACCCTTCCTGCTGACGTGCGAGCAAGTCGTCGACTCGGTAAAATTTTTCGAAAATCCGCTTGTGCTCTCGACGCGCGATGCCTTTGCCGTTGTCCCGCACCGTGATGCAAATGTCCCCATCCGCTTGCGACGTCGCTATCTCGATGCGACGCGGCTGCCCGCCGTATTTGTAGGCATTCGACAACAAGTTCACGATCGAAATAACGAGCGCCTGTCGATCACACCACAGCTTCGGTAGGTCCGAATCCGTGCGCACTTCGAGATCGACATGGCGTCGCTCCCGCGTCGGCTCGAACGCCTGGATCGCTTCCTCCACGATCGGCGGTACCTCCTGCTCGCTCAGCTCGTACACGCGCCGGCCGCTTTCCATGCGACCCCAGTCGAGCAAACGATCGATGAGCTGTTGCAACCGAGCGCTCTCTTTGTTGAGCGCCTGAATGCAACGATCCTCGGCTTGGGTGTCTCCACGACGAAGCACGAGCGTTTCGGTGAACATGCGGATCGAGGTGAGCGGCGTGCGCAGTTCGTGCGACACCTTCGAGATGAAATCAGCCTGTAGCTCCGATAAATTGCGCTCGCGGCGCAAGAACACCCAGACCAAGATGACGCCCGTCACGAGCGCGCCGGAAAAGGTCAGCACGAGAATGCCGATCAAAATGTCGTACCGAGCCTCGCCCAACACGACGAGCGACACGCCGATCGCCGACAGCAAAACGGACGGGACGATGACGAGCGAGACGAGGAGCTTGACGATGCGTCGATAACCGAGCGCTGTGAGATCTCGCGCTCTGTCAGTCATACTCATGAGGGGACAAACTTAGCGCGGGCGCGTGAGGGTGGACAGTCGCGAAGTCGCATCGGAGAGCCAAGTCGAGGTAAGCTCTGATTCGTGCAAACCCTCGTGGAGTTGATCGCCAAAAAACGCGACGGCGGACGGTTGGCGGACGATCAAATCGAACGGCTCGTGCGCGCCTTCGGGAGCGGCGAATTCACCGACTACCAGATGAGCGCGCTGTGCATGGCCATCTTTTTCCGCGGCATGGACGACGCGGAAACGGTCGCTCTCACGCGCGCGATGTTGCACTCGGGAGACGTGCTGGATCTCAGTCACGTGCCCGGGGTCAAAGTCGACAAGCATTCGACCGGCGGCGTGGGCGACAAGGTGTCGCTGTGTCTCGCGCCGCTCGTGGCCGCATGTGGCGTTCCCGTGCCGATGGTGAGTGGTCGAGGGTTGGGGCACACGGGCGGCACGCTGGACAAACTCGAAGCGATCCCCGGCTTCAACGTGTCGCTCGAGGTCGACGCGTTCAAACGGATCATGCGCGATGTCGGCGTGTGTATGGTTGGACAAACCGCACGGATCGCACCCGCGGACAAACGCATCTATGCGTTGCGTGACGTGACGGCGACTGTCGAATCGATCCCGCTGATTGTCGCGAGTATCTTGTCGAAGAAGCTTGCGGAGGGCATCGATGCGCTGGTGCTCGACGTGAAGGTGGGTCGCGGCGCGTTCATGAAAACGGAAGCCGATGCACGGGTGCTCGCGGAAGCGCTCGTGCGCGTAGGCACCGCGGCAGGCAAGAGCGTCGTCGCACTGCTCACGGACATGAGCAGCCCGTTGGGACTCGCGATCGGAAATGCGAACGAGACGCATGAAGCGATCGAGGTGCTTCGCGGTGCAGGTCCGGATGACCTGATCGAGTGTACGCTGGCTCTCGGTGCGGAGATGCTGGTGCTGGGCAAGGTCGCGACGACGCATGACGAAGCGCGCGTGAAGCTGAAAGAGGCGATATCGAGTGGTAAAGGCGCGCGGGTATTCGAGCGAATGATCGAAGCGCAGGGGGGTGATCCTCACGTGGTCGAGGATCCGTCTCGGTTACCTCGAGCGCCCGCGCATGTGCTGGTTCCGGCGGCGCATGAAGGGTTTGTTGGGGCAATCGATTCCTTGGAATTGGGTTTGACGGCGGTGGCGATGGGAGCGGGGCGAACGCGAGCGGATCAGCCGGTGGATCATGCGGTGGGGATTGAGATACTCGCGCCGCGCGGGACGTCGGTGAAGCCGGGCCAGTCGCTTGCGCGGTTGCATGTGCGAACGCATTCAGCGGGGGAGGCGATTGTGCATCGAGTGCAGCAGGCGTTTCGGATTACGCATGCAGTCGAAGCGAAGGAGCATCCGCTGGTATTGGGTCGGATTGCGTAGGGGTGTGCGATGGGTCCAGGCGTTGCTTTTCCAAGCGCAGGCGATGGTGGGTGAGGTTCACACGATGTGGCGTCAGGTTCACACGATGGTTGGTGAGGTACATGCCTAGCCAAAGTCAGGTCCACGCGATGCGGCGTCAGGTCCACGCGATGGTTGGTGAGGTACATGCCTAGCCAAAGTCAGGTCCACGCGATGCGGCGTC
>CAZETM010000092.1:14186-19879 GCA_964514885.1 uncultured Polyangium sp.
AGGTCCACGCGATGGTTGGTGAGGTACATGCCTAGCCAAAGTCAGGTCCATGCGATGCCGCGTCAGGTCCCCGCGATGGCTGGTGAGGTACATGCCAAGCCAAGTCGGGTTCACGCGATGCCGCGTCAGGTCCACGCGATGACTGATTGGTCACAGGTTGGCTGGCGAACGGATTGTGGAAGCTGTTGAGGATGATGTTGGACGGCTTAGTTTTACGACGGGCTTTGTGGCACGAGTCCTGGCCCATTGATTGGCGCGAGAATGCCTTCACGATCGAATAACCCGAAACGCGACGCAAGAACGAAGGATGCCGATGGTTTGGCTCGGCGCAATGCTCCATTCGTTTCGGCGATGGATGCGCGTTTGTCCGAGCGAATCGATGAGGACATTGCGAAGCTGGTGGAGGAAGCCAATCGTGGCGAGCCTATATGGTGGCAACCCGCTGCATGGAAGTGGGGGCTTCCGATGTGGGCGATGTCAGGTCGAGTTTTTCGGGGCATTGCGGCATTGTTGTTATGGCGTGCCGCTGGCCAGGACACCATGTTAGGCGGATGGCTCGAAGCGAAATCCGCGGAAGATCCGAATACAGTGGTCGTCCCTGTACGCAGGAAACGGGGATGGGCGCCGCTGGTATTGACTCGTGCGCCGCGAATGGCGCCGATGCCCTTGATGCTTTCCAGATGGGATTACGCGAGTCTCGATTTGGTGTGGAACGAATTAGAGCTAGAGCAATGTTCGCAATTATTGCCGTATTTGTCGCATATACGTGAATTGGCGTCGGCATTTTTGCAGGCGTTGAATCGTTCGCCCAAATCACCCGTGCGTTTGGCGTCGGTATGGACCGTGGAGGCATTGCGAATTGCGGCCACTCTGGGGGCATTCATTGCAGATGCGGCGTATGGTCGGGCCATAGGCAAGATTTTCGACGAAGATGCTGTTTGGTCACGATCGGACGTGGCGGCGTTATTTCCGTGGGAATCGCAAGTGCCGACCGGACCGCGGCAGATCTTGGATCGAGGGTTAGCGCGAAAAACGAATGCTCGCATTCTGGCTAATGGCAAACGAGCGGGCCAATTGCCCATGCCTTCCAATGCGCACCTGCGTCTGGATCGTGTGTGGGAGCGCGGGCAGGTGGTGACAGGCTATGCCCTGGTCGTTCGGCTCTTGGATGTATTGGGCCTCGAGATTGTTGGCGACGCGGTATTGGATGCGCGACGTTTGGGGCGCGAGTTGGCATGGCGAATGTCGCGTCTGGAAAAACTGCCCGAATTCGTTCCAGCCGACGTTGTGGGCGCTTGGCAGAGGATGCTGAAGCGGATCAAGCGTAGATCGTGGGCACATCGTCTTCATCTCTTGAAGTTTGCGGATATTAGCTTTGACAAGCGTTGGCAAGTGGATCGATTGCTTCCGCGTGTACGAGCGGTCGCCAGGCAAATACCAGGAATGACGTTTCCGATGTTTGGCCAAATTCCACTAGCTCGCATTGGGCTCGTCCGGCTTTTGGATGCAATGGGTGCGAAATGGCCGCTGGAGTCAATCAAGACCGGCGATGTGCTCGCGGCCATTGGCACGCTCCCAGATTGTACGTACCGCCGATATCCCATTTACAAGGCCGATGGGACGCGAAGATGGCTGGACGTGCCGAATGACGCGTTGGCGAAGGCGCAAAAGAAAGTCATGGAGATGCTGCGTCCGGCGAACCCTTTTGCGGGAGTCGCCACGGCGTTCGAGCCTGGGCGTGCTCCGGCGTTTCACGCGCGTTTGCACGAAGGGGCGGTGGCGGCAGTGATTATCGACATTGCCGACTTTTTTGGCTCCATTCGCCCTCGGCATCTTCGTTGGGCATTTCATCCGCGAACGGTGCGTCCTGGTAAAAAGAAAGAAACGCCCGCGACGAATACGCTGAACAAACCGTCTCGCGGCGCGGGGCGGCTGTTGGTCGAGGGGGGGAAGAAGCAAGAGCGTGAATTGCTGCTGTCGTTGCTCTTCGCTGGCGATGAAAAACACAAGTGGTTGCCGCAGGGCGCTCCAAGCTCACCGTGGGTGGCCAATCTCGCGGCACACCCCATGGACCGAAGAATCCGCAAATGGGTGCGTGAATACGGGGCGGTGAAGTATTCGCGGTATGCCGATGATCTGGTAGTGTCCTTGCATGTCCCGGCGGATGCCGAGCCCTACAGTGACGAATTCGTATCTCGGTTCTTGCATGATGCGGAGACTGTTTTGCGCGAAGCCGTGCAAGCTCGGGGGTGGAAAGTCCAAGAAAAGAAGACACGCAAATGGCGCAAAGGAGATGCGGCTCCGCTGACGTTGTGCGGCATCGAAGTGCCGATTGCGTCGAATTCGCTGTGCCAATTGCCGCGTCAGCAACATTTGCGCGTGCGAGCGGCTTTGCACCGTTTGCGGTGTGGACAAGCCGCGGATCACGGGCTTTTGGCCTGGGCCTGGGGAGCCACGGGGCATCCGGGGTGGCTCGCCTGGACGAACTGCGGGCTTACATCGTTGGCGGTGGAATTGGCGGGGCCAATCTTGGCGGAAGCTTTTCTGTGCGGTTGGGCAGATAGCGTAGATGGTGATCCGGACACTGGAAACGAGGAAGAAAAAGTTGACGATTGATGTGTGCCGGTGTATTGGTGGCTTGCACCTGGAACCTGGTGCTTCACCAGTGAATCCTTCTTTACGCGGACGTGCATTCGCACGTCGGCGCCAGACGGGCGATGCCTTTCGGCGCAAACGATCAGCAGGTGCCGGGACCACGAACCTCGATGAGAGGTAGGTCCCGTTTTTCATTTGGGGGTTGCCGACATGAAAATTACCACCTTGCAGTTTCAAAATTTCCGCGGATTTCGAGAACTCGATTTCACGCCGGCGCCTTGTGTGACGTTCATCGTCGCCATGAACGGCGTTGGCAAGACGTCGGTCATCGAAAGCTTGGCGATTGCCCTTGGAGGCTTCAAGCGCGGCGTTTTGTTAGATGATCGCGCCACTAAGCCTAGCCTCGAAGACCTCGTAGGGGAAGCCGATCATCGAAGGGAATGGCTGCCTGAGCAGGAAGTGTTCATAACGGAGCCAAGGTTGACCATTGACGCTTCGGCTGAATGGGGAGGCCACAAGGTTTCTTGGCAACTGCATTCGATCTCTCCGGAAACCGAAAAACCTCGAAAAGCCAATCCGTGGCTCAAATGGTTGGAAGGGAGAAAGGAGGTCGCAGAAGAACTCCGCTCTGCCGCGCGCGACACGGACCAAATTTTGCCGCTATTGCTCGCCCTGCGAGCCAAACGATTGGCCCGTGGCGACAAAATGCCGATTGCGTCATTTGGGGAGCGCTCGAGGTCTTCGTTTGAGCGTTTGTCCGAATGGGGGGTTGGCCCCTATTTCGATCAGGATTGGTATACGCTTCGAACTATTTGGCTGACGCTGGAGCAGGAAGGCGAGATCCACGGCAAGCGGGCGAAAGCGGTTTGTGAGAGCATTGCTTCCGCCTTGAAGAGGGCACTCCAATTGGAAAAACCGCCGGTCTTCAGCCCCGACGAAGAGGATTTCCTCGTCGCTCTGCCCGGTGAGGGCGTGCGCGCCGTGGGGCTCATGAGCGATGGATGGCGCTCGTACGTCACGCTCGTGGCTGGATTGGCGATGCATTGCGCGCAAATTAACCCAATGCGCTTGGACGCTGCCCAAGAGACGCCGGGCGTACTGCTCGTCGACGAAATCGAGCAGCATTTGCATCCACGTTTGCAGTTGGACATTCTTAATGGGCTCCGCGACGCGTTTCCAAAGCTCCAAATCATCGCGACGACGCATTCTCCGCTCGTGCTGACGGACGTGGGAGACAACCCTGAGAATGCTATTTTTCGACTCGATCGCGACGAGAATGACGCAATCGAGCTGCTGCCGCTGAAACCACCTGTGGGGAAGAATGTATTGCAGGTGCTCACGGGGGATTGGTTTGGTCTTTCGTCGACGTACGATGATGAAACGTTGCATCTGCTCGAGCGGCATCGCGAATTGCTGCGACAAGGAGCAGGTAAGCGAGAGGAAGCTCGGACGCTTGCGGACCAGATTCGAGCGCGAATTGGGCGGTATGCGGAAACATCCGTCGAGGAGATGGTGCTCTCGGTCGTTGCGGAATTGGAGCGTGATCGACGATTTGGGGAGTTGACGCATGAGCAGATTCGCGAGCTGCGCGTAGAGGTTCTTCGGAGAATCAATGAGGGGCTGCCATGAGACCGTTGGGGCGTCCGTCGACCGATGACCAGAAGCGGTGGGTAAATCTCAAAAGCACGAAAAATGCGAAAAAGGCCATCGATGATGCCATTGCGAATGGCAAGCAGCCGGCGGAATTGGAGTCGGAGGATTTTGCCAAAGCATGGAGGGAGGAAAAGTGGAAAAAAGCGTTGTCGAAGGCGCAAGACGGATTGTGTGTTTGGTGCACGAGAGAGGTCGACAAGGGAGGTTCTTATGGGCGAATCGACCACATTCGTCCGAAAACAGAGGTGAGTCGTGACGTAACCATTGAACTTCGGCGCAATGAGGAACGTATTCGCCACTATTGGCCCCAACCGGCTCTGCGCCCAGGATATTACTGGCTAGCCTACGACCCGGACAATCTCGCTTTTTGCTGCGAGCAGTGCAATGTAAAGAAATCAACATTCTGGCCGGTGGACCCATGGCGCGATCCGACGGCATGGAAGCCGCCGGTTGCTCATGGGCAAGAAAAGGATCTCATATTGGATCCTTTCGATCTGGCATTTGATCCGTTTCAGCACTTTCGATTCCATAAATTAGGGGACATTTTGGCTAAACCGAACGACACACGGGCGGAAGCGACCATTTTGCTCGTAGGTCTGGACGAAGAACATCTCAAAAAAGACCGCCGAGACGTTTTTGAGGAAATCGAGATCAAGTTAGGCCCAGTCGTTCGTTCACTCAGCAGCGGTCAGCCTGAGCGCGAAGACTTGCTGCGCATAGGCCGCTTCGTCGATCGTTGCGCCTGGTCAAGCCCGCATGCGGCATTCTATCGAACGGCTTTACGCAAATTGCTCCACGACAAAGGCTGGTCATGGGGCGACTTCTTGGCTTCGTGCGCGAGGTTCGGCGCTTCCACGAACATCCCCGAGCCGCCTGCGGATTCGTGGATCGAGTGAGCTGTCGTATCGTTAAAATCGCACACGATCGCACAATCCCCTAGACACCCGTACGCCAGCCCATGTAACCTACACGCCACGGAGGTTCGGTCATGGCATTGGATCTGAATTCGTTGTCGGCGCAAGCGCGCGCTGCATTCATCAAAGATGGCGAGCGGTTTGGTTCGGAGGATACGCTGGAGCAGGCGAATCAAACGCTGAATGCGTATTCGATTCACGGTACGAAGCTAATTGCGTATGGGTTTGGCGCGGATGATGCCACCGAATTGCAAGATGCGCGAGATGCATCGATTGCGGCGGGGGTGGGTCGCGAAACGAAGCGGACCAGCAAAAAAGTGGATACGGCGGCATTGGCCAGTGCGATGCGCGATGCGCAAGGGTATCGGCTTCGGGCGCGAGCGGTATTGGGTGGGTCGAGGCGTTCGTTGTTGTTGTCCGGAAAAACCGACGCGGTGCAAAAGATCGAATCGCTGTTGGATGGTGATTCGTTGGCGTCGGATGATGCCGAGGGATTGGCCAAACAGCTCGATGCATTGCAAGGAGCATTGA
>CAZETM010000093.1:0-19779 GCA_964514885.1 uncultured Polyangium sp.
CTCTTGGTCATTCGAGCAAGTGCCGTTGTGTGCCAAGGTAACCATGGTGCCAGATGCTCAGCTCGTCTACCTGCACGAATTCGTTGAGCCCTCGCGATTCGAAGGGTATCTTGCCGCCATGCGAGTCATTCCTGTGGCGTGTTTGAGCGACAATTATGCGTACCTCGTCGTCGCCGAGGGCAGTCGAGAGGCCGTCGTCGTGGATCCTTCGGAGGCTGAGCCAGTCCTTGCCGCGCTTGGGCGTGAGGGCTTGTCGCTCGTGGGTATCCTCGCGACCCATCACCATTTCGATCATGTCGGCGGCAACGAAGCGCTCGTCGCCAAGTTTGGCCCGTTGCCCGTATATGGTTCTCAAAGCGATTTCGACCAAGGTCGCATTCCGGCCCAAACGATTGGCGTTTCGGACAGCACTTCGTTTGAGATTGCCGGCCTGGGATTCTGCTGTATGCACGTTCCGGGACATACGCTTGGGGCAGTGGCTTACGTTGCCGAAGACGCGGTGTTCACGGGCGATACGATGTTCGTGGCTGGTTGTGGGCGGCTTTTCGAGGGCACGCCGGACATGATGGCTGTTTCGTTATGCGACAAGATTGCGCGTCTGCCGCAAAATACGCGCGTGTATTGCGGACACGAATACACGGTGAGCAACTTGCGATTTGCGGCTCATGTGGAGCCTGAAAACGAAGACGTCAAACAGAAGCTCGAGGTTGCTCAGGAAAAACGATCTCGAAACGAGCCTACGGTGCCGTCGACGATTGCGGAGGAGCTGGCGACGAATCCATTCTTGCGCGTGGACAATCCGGCAGTGCAGGCGCACTTTCCAGGAGCAAATCGCGGAGAAGTATTCGGTAAGGTGCGGTCGGCGAAAGACGTATTTCGCTGATCAGTTGGCGTCCTTCGACGACTCCTGACGGTTCATTTCCTGCGCCTTACGCTCTCGTTTGAGAACCACCTTCGGTGGTGGCGCGGGTTTCTTCCCGAATTGCTTCTTCAGCGCGATCCCTACCGACAAAAGCCCACTCACCACGCACACGGCGACGGCTACGAGTCGGATCCATTGCGGCGCTTTTAGGCCCCACGCCATTGCGGCGACCTGAAAGAGCATCAGGCCGCCCATGAATAAAACCCACGGATTCGGTTGTTGCATGACGAATGGGGATCCTAGTTGGTCGATGTATTGAATTCGAAGTGGAAATCGGTTAGGCGTTCACTGCGTGCAGTACGACTTCTTCCGCATCGGGAGACAAGTCGCCTCTTTGCGCTTCGGCAATGATTCGCGCGCCTTGGGGTGTGCGTTCGAGAATATGCGAACGGCCGTCGAAGCGATTGTCGAATACTTGCCCCAAGAGCTGAGCCGTCACGGCATAACGCACAGATTGCAAGGGATGCCGGTCCATTTGCGAAAATAGCCCTTCCGAGAGCCATTGCTCGTGACGTTTCATCGACCCTTCCACACCTTGAAACGTCCAGGTGTTTTCCCAAGGCCAAAAGTTTGCGGCCGGATGAGCCACGATGCGGCAGCCGTGATCATCGTAATGAGGTAAGAGCGCACGAAAATCAGGCTCGCTCGGCGTATGCGCGACTCGAAAACCGTCATAACAAATCAGCGTTCCCACGGGACCAAATGGCGTAGACACTGGCCACAAATCACCCTTGTGCCCGGGGGACAAACCCACTTCGTCTTCTATGCTTGGAACGAGATTCACTTTGCGCGAGACTCCCACGTGGCGGCCCTCGGGATTGAAAATGTACGACGTGTTGTATATCCGTCCATTGGCCGGCAAAAATGAATCCGCAAGGTCGCCGTAGGCATTACGAGGCAAAAATGCACTGCCCGCAACGGTCCACACTCCATATCGCTGGGCGAACCGAGAAAACGAATTTCGATAAATGCGCCGCACTTCTGGAGCCGCGGACAATAAAAACGCCACCGTCGGGTGGACGGTTTTTCCTCGAATCATCGCTTTGGCAATGCTCACGAGCGATTTGCGGGCGACTCGTCCCAGCGCATCGTCGGTCGTTTTTGCATCACGCACGTCATCCAATCGATCAACGAGCGGCAGAAACGCGCCAATGGTCTCTGGAAACACGGCCAAACACGGGTAAACGTATTGACCGTCGCGCTTCATTCGTGCGGCTGATAGCCGCGAGCCGATTCGATCGAGCATCGCCTCGAAGTGCGCTTCCGACGCGTACGTGTCCGGCGTGATGTGGACTTGGCACGCTGCAAGCTCGACTGGCGTGGACATACATCAATGGTATCGCGCGCTCTTTTGTTGTGCAATCGGTTGTCAGGCTGGCTCGAACTTCAACGCCGGCACACCTCGCGGCACCAAGATTGCCTGCGCCTCGCGGTAACCACCCAGCGCTCGAGGGTCCGCCTCACGATCGAAATCGCCAAAAAGCTTGACGCGATCCCCCGGCTTGACCACCACCTCTTCGACGACGTCGTACGGGAATGGATCGAGACCCTCGTCTTCGGGATCGTCTGGCCGAGCGAGCGTCTGGACAAACTCGTTTAGGTTCGTAACATCGTCGCGATCGATTCGTTTGTGCGGACCTTCGATGCGGATGCGTCCCAGCGGGATGCGCGCGATGCTTCCGTCGTCGAGCTTCACGTCAAAGCCGCACGTTTCTGCGTCGTGCAGCATCAGGTCTGTCCCGAGAAACCTCTTGCTGCGCAAGTCGAGAGCCCACGCGACGCAGGATGTGGACGAAGCCGGCGCGAGCGTTTCCGTCTTGCCCACGACGGTTCCTGCTGGACCAGGTTTGCGGCCAATCCATGCGGGACGATCGACTCCACCGTTCGGCTTCGGGCGATTTTGATAAATGCGCACTCGTTCGATGATCTTCATCACGAGCCATACGACAGCAACGACGACCAAGACGACGGCGAAAACCGCAAGAAGGCCAATGATGAACTCGCCTTCGAGCGCTCCTCCGCCACAGTCGCAACCGCCGCAACCGTCGAAAAGCGATCCGAGCCCCAGGCCTCCGCCGCCGGCTTTGGCAAGCTGTTTGGCGCGACGACGTAGCGATGGAGGTCCCCACACTTCATCGAGCAGCAAGCTGCGCCCAGCCTTCGTTTGCAGCTCTGCGATGCGGTGTTTCTTGCCGCCATCGCACTGTTCGTTGGGGCCGAGCAGCGTGCGACAATTGACGCACACATTCACGCGAGGGAACGCGGCGTGTGGGGTGAGGCGTTTATCGCTCGGAGACGGTTTTGCCAGGCCGGACACGCGCGCATGATACGCGTGAAAACGTGCTCGCGGAAAGGTTCGATCGATGCTGAGTGTCGCGCCGCTTGACAGCGCCCGGCCTTGTCTCTGAGATGCTCCGCGCCCTCATCGCCGCAGGAACAACTTTGATGCACCATCGTCGCGCTCATCTTCAGTATCTCGCCGCGCTGTTTGTCTCGGCCACGTTCGCCGGCTGCAATAACAAGGGATCTGGCGCTTCGGCGTCCGGGGACAAACCCCGCGTGGCCGTGTCGATCTTCCCGCTGTGGGACATTGCCAAGCGCATCGGTGGCGATCGTCTCGACGTGGTGCTCGTGCTTCCGCCCGGGCGTTCCGAGCACAGTTACGATCCGACGCCGAAGGAAATGGCGCAGGTTGCGAAGAGCAAACTGGGTTTGTCCGTGGGGCTTGGGATGGACGGGTGGCTCGAGAAAATCGTGCGTGGTGCGGCAGGTAGCGACGTGCCCATCGTACAGTTGGGGCTCAAAGCAAATCCGCGCAAGATGACGGCCGAAGAAGTCGGTGAAGAAGCCATCGAGGAAGCCGCGGACGAGAAAGACAAACCCGGCGAGGCTCACGACGATCACGACAAGAAAGATCACGACGGTCGCGAGCACGACGATGGTGATCATGCGCCGAAGCCCGAGCCGAAAGGCGCGGCGAAGGGTGGACATGATCATGGCGGGCACGATCATCATCATCACGGCGCCGAGGATCCGCATTTCTGGCTCGATCCGGTCCGTATGAAGGCTACTGTTCCGACGATCGTCGAAGCCTTCGAGAAGCTCGATGCAGCGGGCGCCGAGGGGTACCGTTCGCGAGGTAAAACCGTCGAGGTTGAGCTGGACAAACTTCATGCCGCCATTGAAGCGAAGTCGAAGGCGTGGAAGAAGAAGACGATTGTGACGTTTCACGGATCGATGGGATATTACGCCGAGCGGTATGGGCTGCGCATTTCGGCGGTGATTGAGCCATTCCCGGGCAAAGAGCCGACGGCGCGGTACGTGAAAGACGTGCTCGCTGCGATTGAAAAGAGCAAGGCCGCGGCGCTCTTTTCCGAACCGCAGCTCGATCGCCGTCCGGCGCAAGTGATTGCCGACCAAGCCAAACTGCCGTTATTCGAGCTTGATCCGATTGGAGGTAGCGCTGGCGTCGAGACCTACGAAAAGTTGCTCCAGAAAAACACCGACGTCTTGGACAAGGCGCTAACATGACTGCTGCTCATGCTGCACCCAGCGAATTGCCCGTGGGTCATTTCACGCTTCCGGACCCTACGCTTCCTCGGGTGCTCGAAATAGAAGATCTCGTGGTCGAAGTGCCTGGGCGCCGGCTGCTCGACGGGATTTCGTTTTGGGTGCCCAAGGGTGAATTCGTTTGTCTTTGCGGACCGAATGGAGCAGGTAAAAGCACGTTTTTGAAGACGGTGCTGGGCCTGATGCCGGCGACGAGCGGAACGATCAAAATCATGGGCAAACCTGCTCAGAAGGCATTGAAGGAAGTCGGATACGTTCCGCAGCGTAAAACCAGCGATCTGACTTTTCCTGCCCGTGCGATTGATTTGATCGTGGCGGCGATGCGCAGCAGTTGGCCATTACGCATTACGGAAGCCGAGCGGGCGCGAGCGGCCGAGGTGTTGAAGCATGTCGGCGGTGGAAAACTCTTGGAAAAGCAGCTTGCGGGGCTTTCCGGAGGAGAAACGCAGCGCGTGTTTTTGGCGCGAGCGCTGGTGAACAAGCCGTCATTGGTCATTCTGGACGAACCGACGGCGGGTGTGGACGTCAAGGGGCGGGCCGAATTTCTGGAATTGCTTGCGGAGATTTCGGCGAGCGATGAATTGGCAGCGATATTGGTGACGCACAATCTCGCGGCCGTGTCGCGTTGTGCGGAGCGCGTGGTATACATTGACGCGGGCCGGGTTTCTGCGTGGGGATTGCCGAGTGAGCTGCTTGGGCAGCAAAACTTGTCGGCGATATCATTTGTGGCGGGCGGGGATCATCCTACGCATTCGCATCAACATTTGCCGGACGAGGAGTAAATCGTGGACGCCCTGCTCGAGATGTTGATGATGCCCTTCATGCAGCGGGCGATGATCGCCGGCTCGGTGGTGGGTGGGCTTTGCGCAATGATTGGGGTATTCGTCGTCCAGCGAGGGTTGTCCTTCATTGGCGACGGGTTGGCGCACGCGGCGTTTGGCGGCATTGCATTGGGTCTTTTGCTGGGCGTGTCGCTCGAGCGAATGACTTGGGTGGCGCTTCCATTCACGGTCGTCGTGGCCTTGGCCATAACGTTCGTACTTCGCCGCGGCAGTTTGCGCGGAGATGTGGCGACGGGCGTGTTTTCGGCCATATCCTTTGCGCTTGGCGTGCTCTTTCTTGGATTGCGCACGACTGACGGGCCGCAGGTGAATGTCGAAACCGTTCTGTTCGGGAGCATTTTGGCGATATCCGTCGAGGATCTCTACACGGTGGGAGTGGTAGCGATTCTGACGATTGCGCTGATGGCGCTCACGTGGAAGAAGCTCGCCTATGCGACGTTCGACGCGGAATTGGCGTCGTTATCGGGCGTGCCCGTGGCAGCGCTCGATTACATGTTGATGGCGCTTACGGCGGTGGTCATTGTGGTGGCGGTAAAAACCGTGGGGATTGTGCTGGTGAGTTCGTTCGTGGTGATTCCTGCCGCGACGGCGAAAATGCTCGGGAGAACGATTGGGCAGGTCGCCTGGATCGCGATTGCGATTGGCGTATTGGGGTCGGTGCTGGGTTTGGTGTTGTCGGCGCGGGTGAACGTAGCGAGCGGCGCGACGATTATTTTGACGCTGGGAGCGATATTCGGGGTGGTGCTGTTGACGACGAAGAGGCGGTAGCTTCAACCAATCACTCCGCCACGAACCACAAGCGCGCCAAACACCTTGGTCGCGCTGCATCAAGCGAGCCTTCGGCTTCCTTCTCCGATACCAGCAATACCGACGTACCCACTCGATCCCCACACGTAAACGCGCGCAGCGATATCCGCACCCGGTCGCCCGCAAAGCTTGGTTTCCGAAATGCGATGACCATAGCGTCCGTTCGCAATGCCATACGCTTGCCTTGATCCCATAACTTGCGCAGCGACGCGTCGATGAAAAGCCGCGGGTAAACCAGCGAATTGACGTGCATATTCGAGTCCGTATGATCGGTGCCGAAAACGATCGGTGCCGGATCGAGCGTCGGCGCTTCATCCAGCCACCGGCCGCCAAGAGGCAAATCAGCGAGCGTTTCCGGCGCTTGCCAATCGTAACGATCCGGCGGAATGCTTGGAATCCCCGGGACATCCAATTCGAGCACGCGACGAGTTTCCGGTGGATCGAAGGGCCGCGTGAATACATGCTCGGCAAAAACTTGGCCCGCGAGCAATCTTTCGCCAGCGTTTGATGGAGGAGGACCGTGGGTTCGTCCTGCATTACCATAAACGCGACACCACATGTTCAACACGATTCGCTCGACTTTGCCTTCGGGCGACGCACAGTGCGCAAAATGAAAGCGGGTCTCGCATTCGATATTCGACGAAACCGACAATGGGGCGGCGCCGCTCTCGAGAACAAACCGACTCAAAATCGGAATGATTCGACTGGTTCGAAACGACTTGGATGCGGGATGGCGAAATACCGCCGGCCAACAGATTTGTCCAATCGCGAAAGGCATCGCGCTGATGAGCATGTGGCCGGACTGGCTGATATCGTCGTATCGCACGAGCACGGGGCCATTGGCGCGTTGCGTCTCGGGCACTTGGGGCTCGGCAGGGATGAGCGTCATGGGCGGACGAGGGTGTAGCAATTTTCAACCGCGTTGTCCGTGAAAAATGATGCGACAGGTGGTTCCCTTCGCACACGAGATGCGTGTAGCATGCTCGCAAGAGGGTTCGCCATGCGTGCTCGCACTCGTCATTCGTCGCTTTTGGGTCGTGTCGTTCAAAGCTTGGGTCTCGCGGCGGTCGTAACGGCCGCGGCGTCATGTCACGAGGGGATTGACACGACCCGCGTCGCGCCGCCGAAAGCAACGCTCGGCGATGACATGTTTGGTGTGCTCTGTGATCGAATCGGAGCGGGATCGCTCACCGAAGATATCTCCGGGGCGTCGTACCATTCGGTTTGTCACTACTCAAACGCCGGCGTTTACGCCGATACCGTGGACACGAGCTATTTGCCGCCGGTGAGCGGCGAAGAGCAGGAACGAGCCCGGGCGCTCGGCATTGCCAAAGTCGAGGCGATGGCGCGGCGTCGAGGTGACTTGGTGCGCGCGTTCAATGCGATTTTCCCGGATGAAGAGATCGAAAATGTGACGACCGAAGAGCCCGGCGACAAGGTCCGGATGCTCGACGCGACGCTCACCTTCAGTCAAGAGCTTTCCAAGCTTTACGAGACAAACCCATACGAGCCCAATGGGCCGCCGACGGTGCCAGCGTCGACTCGAGCGATTGGCGATGTATTCGGCAAGCTGCTCGAAAGCGAAAAAGCGCGCAATGCAATGTCGTCGATATGGGGCCGACAAGGGTACAAGCCGGTTCCGGTGGGACTCGGCGTGACGCGACCGCTTTTCGGTTATCCGCGTTTGCGTCCACTCTTGTCGGCATTGCTCGATGTCGTGGCGCCCGAGGGCCAAATGGCTCCGGAGCTGGTGCAGATTCTCCGCGTGGTCAGTCGCGACATGGCCACGTTCAAATCGACGATGTACGGGCTTTCGCCGATTGTCGTGGACGCGGCAACGGCACAGCCGAGTCGTCCGATGGAGACGATCGAGCTGCTTTCGCGCGTGATGCTCGACCAAAGCGATCGTTATGCAAAAGATACCGCTGCCGCGCCGACGTGGATTGCAAAAAGAGATGGACGCGGATTCGTTACACCATTTGGAAACATTCCCGGACAAACAGGCACCGTGCCCGCTCCGTTTTCGGATGCCAATGGTGACGGATATGCCGATACCGATGAATTCGGGCAATTCGTGACCTCGGTCAATGTACCCATTCCGACGCTCGCGCCCTTCGCCATTCAAGGAACGAACGGCACCGATGGATGGGGACGTCCTGAGCCATTGGCGTACGAATACCTCGACACGTCGCGGACATTGATTGGTGGGGTGGCGCAAGATCTCGGGAAGCTCGTGGATTCCACGCAATATGCTCCGAATGATGGCGACGACGCGTGGAAGAACGAGCGCGAGACATTGATGTATGCGGTGGCGGGAGCGAATTTGCTCCTCGGCGATCGCGAAGACGCGGTGTACGATTTGGAGACGGAGACGGTCAAACCGGCAGGAGAAACCTGCTCCACGTGTTTGCCTTATAAGCGTTTCCGCGGCGAAGATTCACCCATTCCGGACTTGGCGCATGCGCTCGGGCAGATTTTGGCGGATCCTGATTCCGATGCATTGCTTGTCGGGCTTCTCGATTTAATGGAGAACCACGAGGACAAGGTGGCGAGGTTGCTCGGGGCCGCGCTGCGCATTCGGCAAATTGCGCTCGACCATGATGCCTTGGCAGCGCAAGGAAAAGAAAAGCTCGCGCAAATTCCCTATGCAACGCCAATTTGGGACGAAGTCGCCGAGCTCATGGCCCGCATCACGTCGCGCCCGGGTTTGACCGCAAAGCTCATTGGGACCTTCGCGGATCCCGCAATGACCACCCCGTCAGGCGGCGTCGCGCACGTGGGCGAAGCATTCTCGAAGCTCATGCAATTCACCGATGAGATGAACTACTACGTCGAGGACATCAATGCGTCGACGTGGAATCTGACGACCATGAATCCGCTCGATCCGTCGACTCCGGTCGATAGAACGAAGCCGGTGGTCGGGAAAAATCGTTCCTGTTGGGAGCGGACGCTCGATATCATTCACAACGCGAACAAGGTCAAAGCTTGCAATAAGCAGGGCGCACGTGTGAAGTCGGTATTGGGCGGGAATATCAACGTTACCTGGCCGCTGCCACCGCTCGCAGGCTACAATGAGTGCGAGCTACTCGAGTTCAACAACCTCGCTGTCTTTTATCTCGACTCCGTGCTGCCCGCCAATCACCCAAAGCGCGCCGAATTCAAAATTAAGTCCGGCTTTTTGGATGGGCTTTTGAACTTCGTGTCGTTCCTAGGATTTCTGGGTACGAAAGACGAGCTCTTCGAGCAATCTTCTGGCATCAATGGTTTGACGCTGAAACCAGAATCCAAAGCGCTCAATCGGTTGGTGTTTTTTGGAGCATCGTCGACACAGTTCCCCGTCATGCCAGACTTGGATCCGTATGCGAACGGGAAAAACAAGAAGACCAACGACTTCGTTTCCAGCTTGATCGAACCGGTGGCCACGCCAGTTTGTCCCATCGTAACGGCAGAACAGACTCGTAAATGCGACGTAAAGGAACACACGTTGCGTTTGCGGGGGCCAAACACATTGTTTGTGCTCGAGCGATTCGGGTTTTACGATTACCTCCGGCCGCTGGTGATCACGTTTGCCAATGCGACGTGTAATCCGACGTGTGAAAAAGACGCTGCGGGCAATTTCAAAGGCGACGGCGAAGAGATGCTGCTCGACTTGATCGGGGCGATGAAGCGACATTGGCCGGGAGCCGATCATGGGCCGGAGTGCGATTCGAGTGGCAATGCGCAAACGAATCCCGCGTATTGCTCGGAAGCCGGCGTGAACAGTTACGAGCCGATCATTGTGGATGGCCTGGTCACGGATGTCGTCCCCGCACTCGCGGAATTCGCCAAAGTGGCGCGCGACATCTCGAAAGTGACGATCGCGCGTGGACCTAAAAAGGGGCAGGTGCTCACGGGCGCCGACGTGCTTGAAAAAGCCGCGCGCATTCTATTCGATCCGGCATACGCATCGAGTGCTAAAATGGTCGATCGCAAGGGCAATGCGTCGACGAAATGGGTGGACGGAACGCCTCAAGCGCAAGCGACGGGTTTCTCGCTTTTCGCTGATGGTTTCCACGGCATGGATTTGCGATTCGACAACGCGTGTGGTTGCGACGGCAAAGTGGGGCAGGAATTGTCCGATTGCCAGACGGGGTACGACGCGTGCCGAGTGGGCGCGGAGCGGCGCAAGGGACAATGGAAACGGGCACGCTCGCAATTGGTGGATCAATTCTTGGGCATCGACGGCGAAGGGACGAATGCAAAATTCGCCAATGCGGGAATTCCCCGGGCGATGTCGACGACGCTTCGCGCTTTCCGCGAGCAACTCAATGCGCATTGTCCGAATCGCGAAAACGGTGTGACGTGCACCTGGGCCAAGGACGAATTGGGAAAAACCGTTGCAGATGGGCTGAGTGGTCCGATGGTCGCGGCCACGGTGGATTTGCTCGAAAAGATTCGCCAAAATGAGACGGCGCGGCGCGAAGTAGAGAAGTTGCTCGAATACATGCTTTCGGTCAGCTCGCCGGGCCAGGCGCTCGAATCGACGTTGTCATCGATTGCGGATGCGTTGCAGGTGCTTCTGGCGGACAAGGAAATCGAGCCGATTCTGAATGCGGTGAGCGCAGCGGCCGAGCCTGAGAATGCTTCGGGAGCAAAAGGCACGTTGCCGGCGTCGTTGCAATTGCTCAAGGCGTTGACGAGCGACCAATACGACAAGTACCACGTGATGGATCACGTATTGCCGAATTTGGTGACGCCGATGAATGGCGGCAAAGGCCCCGCGCCGCTCGAAGTCATCATGGATACGGTGGCCGAGGTGGCGCGCATTGACGCTTCGAATCCCACGGCGCCGCTGCTTCCGAACGATTACGAAACGATTTTCCGCGCGGCGCGTGATTTCTTGACGAGCGATACTCGCGGCCTCGAACAAATCTACACCATCGTACAGAAACGACCTCGCGAATGATTTGCTCTCGATCCATCTTCGCCCGCGCCACGATGGGCGTGTTGGCCATGGCTATTGTTGCCACCTGCAGCACGGCTGCGGAGGCGGCCGGGCTTTATTTGTCCGAGCGTGGCGTGCGTCCGCTCGGGCGCGGTGGGGCCTTTGTGGCGGGCGCCGACGATTTGTCCGCAATCGTCTATAACCCTGCGGGTTTGGCCGACGTGGGAATGTCCGCGCTGGTCGATGCGAGTTACGTTCACTTTTCGAGCGATTACACGCGTCGAAGCTTGGTGCGACAAACCGATCCCAATACGGGTGAGCTTGTATCCGAGCAGATTCAAACGTTCGACCCGGTACAAGGAAGCGCGCCATTTCTGCCGATTCCGACGCTCGGCTTTTCCTTCGTGCCGAAAGACAAGTGGACCATTGCGTTCGGTCTGTGGGCACCTTACGCCGGCATTGCGACGTATCCCGACACGCAGAATGGTCGTCCGGCACCACAACGATATTCGCTGCTGTCGCTCGAAGGGTCGGTTTTGGCCGTCGGCGGAGTATATGCGGCGTATCAGGTCTCGCCGACTTTGCGAATTGGCGCCGGCTTTGAAGTCTTAGGTGGGAGTTTCCGCAGCACGGTGATGTTTTCCGGGTGCGTGCCGGATAAATTCTTCTGTGCGCCGGAACAGCCGGAATGGGACGTCTTGGCCGAACTGGCGGTCGGGCCCATTATCGCGCCGTCGGGCAATGCGGGCGTGATCTGGCTGCCCCATCCGAAGGTCCGAGTCGGAGTATCGGGGCATTTACCATTTTGGGTTCGTGCGGGCGGAACCATTAAAACGCGTCTTCCGTCCGCGGCACCGTTTGCCACGGCGACACAAGAAGGTGACGAAGCGGATGTTGCGTTCGAATTGCCGTGGAACCTGCGTGCGGGCGTCGAGGCAAGGCCTATCGAAAACCTAAGGGTCGAGGGCGCGATTGCATATGACGGCTGGGGAGTGCACGATAGCATTCGGGTTGATCCGAATCGGGTGGCCCTGAAAAACATCGTGGGTTTTCCCGAGACGTATTACATTCCGTCGGTGAACCTCGAGCGGCAGTTCCAGGGGGCATTTTCCGTGCGGGTGGGTGGTGAATACATGTTGCCCGTCGGAAAGGCGAACCTCGCATTGCGTGCTGGTGTGGGATTTGAAACGAGCGCCGTGCCAAACGAATATTTGTCGGTGCTCACGATCGATTCGAATAAGCTAACGCCGTCGATAGGCGCAGGCCTGTCGCTCGGCCCGGTCCGCCTTGATATGGTCGTGGCGCATGCGATCATGTTTTCGCAAGACGTCGACCCAAGAGACGCGAAGATTTCGCAAGTGAGCCCGGTGGTGGCCAATCCACCGGCGAATCCGAACATCATCAATGGTGGGAGCTATTCGGCGTCCGCGACGGTGATCGGATTGGGCGCGATGTACACGTTTGGTAAACCGGCGCCGGCGCAAGGGAAGAGCGCTCAGCCCCCCGCGCCTTGATCTTCGACGTGCGGTGGTAGGACAAACCGATTTTCTTCACATCCGTATGCATTCGGAGTCAATTGAATGACCGTATGCAGAGGCATGCTGATGTTCGGGCACTTGTTCGGGGGCAAGTCCATCAAATATGCGTAAATCGCGCGCAAGACCGCTTGGTGCGCTATGACGAGCACGGGCGAGCGCTGGCGTTCGAGTTGAATGATGACCGGGTCGAGACGTTGAATGACGTCTTCGTACGATTCGCCGCGCGGGTATCGATAGCGGAATTTGTCGGCGGCGCGAGCTGTCCACACATCGGGCATCTCGAGGCGGATTTGGTCGTAGGTCATGCCGTCGCACACGCCGGCATCGATTTCATCGAGCCCGCGCCAGGCTCGCGTATTACGCGTAATGGCCTGCGCCGTTTGAACGGTTCGCCGCAAGGTGCTGGTCCAAATTGCAACTTCTTGATCGCGAGGCGATTGCTGTTTGACGAATTGAGCCAATTGCCTGGCGTATTCTTCACCCGCGGGGGACAGCTCGGGGTCACCGCCAATTCTTCCGAGCTGATTGTAGGCGCTTTGGCCATGCCGCGTGAGCCAAATAGGACGCGGCGAAACGTGCATATCAATGAGCAGCGGCGCCAATCGTGCTGGCAAATAGCCATGAATGCGATTGAGAATGACTTGGCGCCCGACGTCGATGATCTTGATGAAGCTTTGAGCTGGGTCGTTCAGCGTTTCGTACATTCCCTCGTAATGTGCGATGCGGCGAATGAAATCCTGCGCGGCAACTTCGGGATCCATGTCGACGTAATCGGGGGATTTCAATTTCGTGTCGCGTACGTTTGCTTCTATGACGCCAAGGTCGTTGCAAAATGATTCAATGAAGACGAGCGGCACGCCTTCTTTGCGACAACGCGCTTCGACGACGCGGCGCCTTTCATTGGTGCTATTCGTGGCGTCGAATATGCCGACTTCCCCGCCGTCGTGAAGCCAAGCCAGCATGTCATCGACGGCTTGCATGGCCAGCTCGTTCAATACTTTTCGACCGGCGGCATTGGCAGGCGAAAAGAAATCAGCGGGCTGACTGGCTCCAATGATCCGCCGCCGGTAATTGCCGACATTGAAAACGCGTGTCGGATGCCCGAGCCAATTCAAATATCGAGCCACCCTGCGGGCAATATACGTTTTTCCCCGGGCGGGTAAACCCACCATGGATAGTACGGTGGTCGTCTCGTCCCGGTCGCCCGGGATGCGCTGCGTCCATGTTTGCGATGCTTGTTCGTTCATACGACGGATTCGTTGGTGAGCACTCGCGCTGTGCCCATCGCGCTCATCTTATCTCATCTCAACTTATCTCATCTCAGCGCGTGCGTGCGCGCTCCAGACCTTGCGTCCGCGAGCCAAGCGGGCGAACAATGCTCGCACATGAGTTCCCGCGCCGGCACGACCGATACGAGCCTCTTGCTCGCGCCCGGCTGCAACCTCGCTTGTCCTGTCTGCGATTGTCGCGCCGCTGCGCCCGCGCCTGCAGCGATCAAGCGTGAGCTGCAACGAGGCGGTGGAGTCCTCGAAATTCGAGGCGAAGCAGCAGCATACAAGTCGCTCGCCGAGACCGTTCATACGGCGCGCGATGCAGGCTGGCATCATGTGTTCGTAAGGACAAACGGCGTTGGTTTTTCCTCGCCGGAACGTGCCGAAAAGCTCCGACGCGCTGGAGTCGACGGTGTCGTGTTTTTTCTCGCGAGCGAACGCGCAGCAGTGCACGACGCCATCGCACGCGTGAAAGGTGCATACGCCGCAGCGCTCGCGGGCCTGCGTTCCCTGGTAAACACCGGCGTCGAAATCAGGTTCGAGCTTCCGGTGCTCGATCCTGCTCTGCAAAACCTGTCGGCGATGATCGAGCTGCTGCATGGCCTTGCTCCTGCTGCACGGAGGGTTCGTCTCTACGCACCAGAAACGTTGAGGCCCGTTGATGGTCGCGTGCCTCGCGAGTTGACGCCGCCTCGTTGGGATGTCGTTGGTCCGGCGCTTCTTGCAGCAGTTCGTACGGCTCGCGAGCGGCACATCGACATCACGTTGACCGAGCGGGATGGGATTCCTCTTTGCGCCGTCGCTTCGGTCGAAGCCGATGGCACGGTCAGCGTACCCGAGCGACTCTTTGCGGATCGTGGTGGTCGTCCGATGCCTCGTCGCTCGACTTCGTCGCTCGCTCCGATCTGTTCCACGTGCGCAGCCGAGAGAGTTTGTCCGGGAACAACATCGCATGTGCTCGCGACACACGGCAGTCAGGGTTTGTCTCCGCTTCCTCGCGCACCAGCAACGAAGCGTGCGGAGCGTTGGGACGAACGACGTAAAAACGCGGCAAAGTCAGCGTTTTTCGTGGTGCTTCGTCCCACCGTGCACTGCAACCAAGACTGTTGGTTTTGCAGTGCCAACGAGACCTCGCACAACGTCGAAGACGACGCTGGGCGCATGGTGCGTAGAATTGCGCGTCTCGCACGGACAGGCGTCGAGCAGATTTCGTTCAGCGGTGGAGAGCCTACGCTTTCGCGTCATCTGGTCGACTACGTGACCGTGGCGAAGCGTTTGGGGGTCCACGCGATCGAGCTCGTCACCAATGCGGTTTTGCTAGACAAACGCGAGAAGGTCGATGCGCTCGTCGAGGCTGGGCTGACCAACGTGTTCGTGTCTCTGCACGGCCACGAAGAGTCTCTGGCGCGGCTCGAAACGCGCAAGATGGGCGATCACGGACGCACTGTACGCGCGTTGCAACACTTCGTTCGTCACGACCAACTGCGCATCGATGTCAACCACGTGGTGTCCGCGCACAACTACCGGCATCTCGTCCGCTTCGTCGAGTGGATGCATGCCGAGTTTGGAACAAGGATCGGCATTTCGTTTGCATACGTAACACCTCAGTACAAGGCGCTCGAGCGTCTCGGTGATCTCGTTCCGCGTTACAGCGACGTGATGCCTTATCTGAAGCGCGCGATTGCGCGGGCAAGTGAGCTTGGGATCGAAGTCGTGGTGGGCTCGCGGCAGGGCGTGCCGCCGTGTCAGCTCGAAGAGTTCATGTATTGGAGCGACGTGCTCGTGTCGCTCAGTGGTGCGTTGACGGAGGACGCACCGCAGAAGCAGAAAGGTCCCGCGTGTGCGGATTGCCGATTCGATCTGGTCTGCACGGGCGTGTGGAAACCTTACGCGGCGCTGCATGGAACGGGTGAGCTGCGTGCGATGCCGGGTGAAAAGATCACGCCGGAGAAAGCCTTTGCGGATGCTCGTATTGCCCGTTTCAAGCCGGGAATGGACCGTATCGAAGAGCTTCGTTTTGGTGACGGCCGAGTGCCTCGAAGCGATGAAATCGTCCTTCCCGCACCGCCTCCGACGCGGGTGCACTTGCCCGTCGTGAGTTCGTCGCCAGATGCTGCGCGTGTGCGCGTGGCGCTCGTAGGCACTGGCCCGCGAGCGCTCGCATTTGTCTCGGCCATCCGCAAAGCGCCTGGGTTTGTCTTGGCCGCGGTGGTTTCACCACACGCACCGGATAAGGATTTGCCTGAGATTCCGCTGGATGTGTTGCGCTCACGTACACTCGAAGACGCGAGCCTCTTGGGCGCTGTCGATGCGGTCATCGTGGCATGTGGAACGCGACATCACGCCGACGTCGTTCGTTCGGTTGTCGAGCGAGGTTTGCCGTGCCTGGTGGAGAAACCTTTGGCTTCGTCCATCGCTGAAGCGGAAACGATTTGTGCACAAACGAATGGCCGGATCACGGTTGCGCAGCAACTTCGCGCAGCAGGCGGAGTGCAGGAGCTTCTCGCGGTTCTTGGTAGTCGAACGGGTGACGATCGACCGTTGGAGGTCGAAGTAATTCACCGCGCGGGTGTGCAGTCAGCGGCGAGTCTTCATGCGTGGTCGAGGACGGCGCTTTACGAGCTGTTCATTCATTTGGGGGATCTGGCGCGAGCTGTTGCGGGCGAGGCGCTCAACGTTCGCAAAGCATCTGCGCGTGGAGGTGGGAGGCCCGAACGCGTTACGGTGCGTGCGCGAGGAGCGGGGCTCCATGCGCCGAACGTGGCGATCGACTTGCTTCTTACCGAGCCGTCGGACGCGCTCGAAGTGCGTGTTCGTTTGGCGGATGGTCGCGTGGTGACGTGGAAACGCGCGGAGGGGATCGACGTGGTCGAAGTTGCCGATGCGGGCGGGAAGCGAACGCGAACGCCGCCGCGCGGTGGGGATATCGAGCGACTGCTCGTGGAGTTTGGAAAGACAATCACAAGTGGTGCACCTCCGATTGTGTCGGCGGAGGAGGGGCTACAGGCGATGCGATTTGCGGCGGAGGTGGTTGCGGCGCTCGAGGCGTCTGGCGCGCCTTTCGAGCGTGCTGCGGAGCCCAAGCGCGTGGCATCCGTGCCGCTTCGCGAACGCATTGGCTGACAAGAGCCAGGCTTTTGCGTAAGATGGGTGATTACTCAAAATGGAACTACGACCGCGCGCATTGGGCATTTTCATTCTTCACGCGATTGTTGTCGGTGGTTGTTCCCAGCCGCCCGATGACTCTCCTCCTCCGGGCACGGGTGGAGCTGGTGGAATGGGCGATGGCGGGATGGGAGGGACCTCGACCGCTTCGACCGGTGGCATGGGTGGAATGGGTGGCGGAGGGCAAGGCGGCGAGGGAGGCGCAGCATGCGGCCCGTGTGTGGAAAACGCGAGCTGCAATATGGCGGGCGTTTGCGCGTGCAATTCAGGATTCAAAGACGACGCGGGGGAATGCGTCGATATCGACGAGTGCCTGGAAGCATTCGACGATTGCCCCGCGAGCGCGACGTGCACGAACACTCCGGGGTCATTTGCGTGCACGTGTCCTCCGGGAACCGTGGGCGAGCCAAAAGAGCTATGCGAAGAGCGTTTCGTCGAAATTGCCGCAGCGGCGTACCACACTTGCGTACGCCGGACGGACGATTCGGTTTTTTGCTTTGGTAATGGCGGCAGTGGAAAACTCGGCAATAGTTTGACTGCGAATCAGCCTGCGCCGGTGCAAGCGGGAGCGGCGAACAATTGGAGCCATATCGTTGCCGGCTCGAACCATACATGCGGAATCAAAAAGACTGGCAATTTGTGGTGCTGGGGCAGTAATGGTTTTGGGCAATTAGGGGTAGGGAACACCGATTCACAAACGCTTCCACAATTCATTTCGCTAGAGCGCACATTTACGAGCGTTGCCGCAGGCGATAACCACGTTTGTGCAGTCGAAAGCGATGGGGGATTGTTTTGCTTCGGGCGCAACAATGCGGGACAGCTTGGCTTAGGCAATAACGATCAGAAGTTCGTGCCGACCGCGGTCAACGTCGATTCCATGGCGATGACGCAGGAGAAAGATTGGGCCGAGGTATTCGCTGGGCGCGATACCACCTGCGCTACGAAGCAAGACGGGCGGCTTTATTGTTGGGGTCAAAATAGCGAATTGCAGGTATCGAAACCCGGAGCGGGAACGGTCACTCTGCCATATTTGGTGGAGACGGCGCCGATGGCCGGGGATACCGATTGGGCATCGGCCTCCATTGGGTTTTCGACGTGCGCACTGAAGAAAGATGGCCGGCTTTATTGTTGGGGTCGCGCCAATGAGGGGCAATTGGGAACGGGCGCGCTTGCTGCCGCGAATGCTACGCCGCAGTCCATTCTGTTAGGCAAGGTTTGGAAAAAAGTACGCATCAATGCGTGGCACGCCTGTGCGATCGATGATCAATTCGCATTGTGGTGTTGGGGCCGTAATCACGCGGGGCAAGTATCGGCCAATGCGCCAGGTTGGGTGTTGGCGCCCATGGCGGTCGCACCGGGAACGGTATGGAGCGATTTTGCGGTGGGCGCCGTGCATACCGGTGGCGTTACGCAGGACGGCCGCGTATTGATGTGGGGCTCGCGTGTGTACGGGCAGCTCGGTGACGATAAGCTGAGTCTTTGGACCACGATGGCGGCGACGGGAGCTGCAACGGATTGGTCGAGTGTTGCCGGGTATGGCGAATCTGGTTGTGCACTCAATGCGCTTGGGGAGCTGCATTGCTGGGGCAGCAACGAGAGCGGTCAATTCGGATTGAATGACAACAAGAGTCGAGCGGAGCCGACCAAGGTCGATTCTGCGGGGTCAGTGACGAAGGTGGCGCTCGGACGCCAGCACGCGTGTATCATCAATGCGGCGGGCAAGATTGCGTGCTCGGGTCGTAATGCGCAAGGGCAGCTTGGTCGAGCGACCAATACGCCGGCCACGACATTTGCGGAAATATTGACGACGGGCAAACCTTACGATGGTTTGTCTTGGAAAGAAATCGCCGCCGGCGAAGAGCATAACTGTGCGATCTCGATGAATGGCACATTGTGGTGCTGGGGCCGCACGACCGAGGGGCAGATTGGATTGAAAAACCCGACCACGGGTAGCTTGATTCAGCTCGAATTGGTGGTCGGGGAAGTGCCTCCGACGGATTGGGTGAGTGTCGCGGCTGGCCAGTTCCATACCTGTGCAAGTCGAGCGGACGGGTCGGTGTGGTGCTGGGGGCGTAATGTGGAGGGGCAGATTGGAAATGGCCTGCCCGCGAGCGGGAAAATCGCGCCGTTTTCATTGGGTACCGGTTGGAAAGGACCCGTGGCAACGGGCGTGAACCATACTTGTGCCATCAAACAAAACGGTACGCTATGGTGCTGGGGTCGCAATTCGAATAATCAACTCGGGGACAATACGACGGTCGATCGTCCGTCGCCCATCCAGGTCGACAATACGATGGATTGGGCGTACGTGACCGCGGGCAATGCATCGACGTGCGCAGGGAAAACGGGCGGTGCATTGTTATGCTGGGGCGTCAATTCGCTCGGACATCTGGGCCTTGGAGACACGGGCCAGCGAAAAATCCCCACGACCGTCACGGGCTCGTTTCTCGGAATGAACTTGGGATTCCAGCATGGATGTGCCATTACGACGGATGGCGCTCTGGTTTGCGGCGGTTCAGGCGAATTTGGGCAAAACGCGCGAGGTGATGGGATTGTATCCGCCCCCGTTCCCATTGCGGCATCGTATTGATCTGGAGGAGATTGACCATGTGGCGAAACGCAAAAGTGGGAGCGTGGTTTGTCCTAGTGACATTTGCCACGACTGGTTGTGGTAGCAACGGAGGCGGCGGAGAAGGTGGCTCGGGCGGGGTTGCCGGCCAAGGTGGTAATGGTGGTCAAG
>CAZETM010000094.1:0-19764 GCA_964514885.1 uncultured Polyangium sp.
AATCGAACTCGTTCTGCAGCAGCCGAAAGTCGAAGCGCCCCCGCCGCCTCCACCCCACCTCCTCCTCCCCCGCCGCCTCCACCTCCGCCGCCGGCGTCATCGGGAATGAAAGTCGCGGGATTTGCGATTGGTGGATTGGGCGTGGCGGGCCTAGCGGCGTCGGGCGTGTTTTTCTATTTGCGGCAAGACGCGATTGGCCAGCTCGATGCGGCTTGTGGTCCGGATGGGCAGAGTTGTCCGGCCAATATGGAAGCGACCTACAACAAGGGTCGGCTTTATTCGGCGATATCGACGGCTGCATTGATTGGCGGAGGAGCGGCGCTGGCGATGGGCGGAACGTTGATAATCGTTTCGACGTCGAAGAAGCCCGCATCACCGACGGTGGGGTTTGTCCCAGCAGCACCGGGAGCGAATGTGGGCGGGTCGTTGGTCGGACGGTTTTAAGGCTCGTCGGGAGGACGGGGGGCGATGGCGCCCCCCATCGTCAGAGTCACTTCCACGTCGGATTGGCGGTCGTCGGGCAGTTGCAGGCGCTGTTGGTCGAGTTCAAGAGCACGTAGCCGGCGAGGCCTTTCGTGTAACACCAGACGGCGCAAGTAGTGGCCGTTTGCCGCGCGTAGCAAGAAGATGCATTCCCCCCATTACCGCACGTACCGTTGATGTCGGTGCCCGTGAATGGCCAAGCTGTGCGGGCTTTGGTGGCCAATGCGGCCGAATACGTCAATTCATTGCCAGGCACGCCGAGCGGAGCGCAATCGTCGAAGTCCTGCCCCAAGCCGTTGATATGAGCCGGCGCGCATGAGCCACTGCAGCAGAGGCTCCGGTTGCATTCGCAGCCGTTCGAGTTGCTGCCGTCGCAGCTCGCAAAGCCCGAGTTGCACGCAATGCTGCACGTGCTGCTGGAGCACGCGCCCGTGGCATTGGTTGCACCGGGACAAACATTGCCGCAACTGCCGCAGTTGCTTGCGTTGTTCGTGATGTTGATCTCGCAGCCGTCAGCGCCCGACAGGTTGCAATCGCGCACGCCCATGCCGCACGCCGTACACGCGCTGTTCGAGCAATATTGCGACGAAGTGCAAGACATGTTGCAAGCTCCGCAATTGCCGCCGCTGTTCGTCGTGTTCACTTCGCAGCCGTTGCCCGCGCTTCCATCGCAATCGGCTTGTCCGAGCGGACAGGCATCCACGCACGTGCTCGATACGCACAGTTTGCCCATCGCACACGCATTGCCGCAGACGCCGCAATGCAAGTTCGAGTTGGCCGTGCTCGTTTCGCAGCCATTGCCAAAATTGCCGTCGCAATTGGCATAATTCGCGTCGCAGCTCGTGAGCGTGCACGTACCCGTCATGCACGACTCGGTTGCATTCGCGAAGTCGCACGGCACGCCGCAGCCACCGCAATTGGCGAGCGTACGCAGGCTGGTTTCGCAGCCATTGTTCGCATTGCTGTCGCAGCTCGCGAAACCTGCTGTGCACGAAGGCGAGCAGGTTCCAGCGGCACAGGTCGTGGTGCCATTGCCATTCGAGCATGCGGTGCCGCAGGTTCCGCAGTTGGATGTCGTATTGAGCGGCGCTTCGCAACCATTGCCCGGAAGCAAGTCGCAATCGCCGAAGTTGGCATTGCACGACGTGAGCACGCATGTGCCCGCTTGACAGGTTCCCGTTCCGTTGGCGTACGAGCAGACCGTGCCACACGCGCCGCAGTTCAAGTTCGACGTGTTCGTGTTCGTTTCACACCCGTTGTTCGGGTTGCCGTCGCAGCTCGCGAAGCCTTGTGCACACATGGGCGCGCACGCGCCGCCGCTGCACGACGTCGTTCCGTTCATGTTCGAGCACGTCGTGCCACACGATCCGCAGTTGCTCGCGTTGTTGGTCGTGTTGATCTCGCAGCCGTTCGCATACTGCCCGTCGCAGTTCTGAAAGCCCGCGGTGCACGATTGGATCGCACACGTCGTGCCGCTGCACGTCGGCGCTCCGTTTTGCACCGAGCAGACGTTGCCGCAGATGCCGCACGCGTTGACGTTGTTCGTCGTCGCCACCTCGCAACCGTTCGCGAAGTTCGCGTCGCAGTTGCCAAAGTCCGCAGCACAGTTGATCCCGCACGCGCCGGCCGAGCAGGTGGGCGAGCCATTGTTTGAGCTGCAAGCATTCATGCACGCGCCGCAGTGCGAGGTGCTCGTCGCCGTATTGACCTCGCACCCGTTCGCCTTGTTGCCGTCGCAGTTGGCGAACGTTCCAGTACACGACGAGATCTCACACGTTCCGGTCGCGCATGAGACGTTCGAATTGGACAAACTGCATGCGGTGCCGCATGAGCCGCAGTTCGAAAGCGTTTTCAGGTTTGTCTCGCAACCGTTTGAGTACAAACCATCGCAGTCGGCAAAGCCTGTGTTGCACGAGGCGACGACGCATGTTCCACCTCCACAAGCCGGCGTGCCGTTGGCGACGAAGCAGGTGATGCCGCAGCCGCCGCAGTGGTTGATGTCGTTGGTGGTCGTCGTCTCGCAACCATTGGCCGTGTTGCCGTCGCAATCACCTTTGCCCGCCTGGCAGCTCGACACGCCGCACACGCTGTTGATGCATGCGGGAGTGCCGCCTTGAATCGGACACGCGTTGCCGCACATGCTGCAGTTGTTGACGTTCGTCGTCGTGTTGATCTCGCAGCCGTTCGCTACGTTGTTGTCGCAGTTGGCGAAGCCCGCGTCGCAGTTGATCGCGCACGTGCCGCTCATGCATGAAGGCGTGCCGTTGTTCGTGCTGCATCCAGCGCCGCAGCTTCCGCAGTGCAGCACGCTCGTGTTCAAATTCGTTTCGCAACCGTTCGATGCGACGCCGTCGCAGTCGCCGAAGCCCATGTTGCACGACACGATCGTGCAGCCGCCGTTCGAACAGCCCGCGGTGGCATTCGGCAAGTTGCACACCGTGCCGCACGCGCCGCAGTTGTTCACGTTCGTGTTTACGTTCGTCTCGCAGCCGTCAGAGGCCGCGAGGTTGCAGTCGGCAAACGGAGCCGCACACACGTCGACTCGGCAGCTTCCCATCGTGCACTTCGTCGATGCGTTCGGGAGCGAGCAGGCGTTGTCGCACGTGCCGCAGTTCTGCGGATCGGTCTGTGTGTTGATCTCGCAGCCGTCGTTCGAGACGCCGTTGCAGTTGGAAAAACCCGCCTCGCAACTGGCCACGGCGCACGTTCCGCCCTGACAAACCTCGTTCGAGTTGGCCAGGACGCACGTGTTGTTGCAAGCCGAGCAGTGCGTAGCCGTGGTCATCACATCGGTTTCGCAGCCGTTTTGCGGTAGCAAATCGCAATCGGCGAAGGTGCCAGTGCAGGCCCCGAGCGAGCACATGCCGGCCGCACAAGCCGCCTCGGCATTCGGAAGTGGCGCGCAAGGCATTGCGCAACCGCTGCAATTGAGCGGGTCGCTCAGCGGGTTCGATTCGCAGCCATTGATTGGATTGAGATCACAATCATTCCAACCTTGATCGCATCCGGTGAGCGTACAGCTTCCACCCTCGCACAGGCCCGAGCCATTCGATGGATCGCACGGAGTGTCGCAGCCGCCGCAATGGAGCTGATCCGAAAGCACGTCGATACATTCGGAGCTGCAACATGTCGCGCCCGTTTGGCAATCGTGCTGGGGCGTGCAGCCGGGCACGCATTTCGTCGTTCCGATGTCGCAAACTTGGCCGGGTGGGCAAGGCTCATCCGACGTACAGCCGAGGCACGTGTGCGTCGTCGTCTCGCACGTCATCATTCCGGCGCCGCCGCCGAAGATGTTGCAATCAGCGTCGTTTTTGCACCCGGGAATGCACGTATTGCTAGCGTCGCAGTATTGCCCCAGCGAGCACGCGTCATTCGTCGGTAAACATGGCACGCACGTGTTCGTGCTCGTGTCGCATACCGGCACCGTCTGCGAAGCCGCGCAGTCGGTGTCGTCAGAGCATCCGGCGACGCACGTGTTGTCGACTGCGCAGAAACTTCCGACCGCACAGACGTCGTTCGTCGGCAAGCAAGCAACACAGATGTTTGTCCCGGTATTACATACGGGACCCGTCGGTGAGCCTACGCAGTCGGCGTCGGATGTGCAGCCCGTAGTCCCGCCGCCTTCGCCGCCTCCAGATGAGCTGACAGTCGCCCCGCCTTCGCCAGCTATGCCACCAGTACCACCTATCCCGCCTGCTCCGCCGGACGGCGCTTTATCGAAGCCGCCGTAGTCCGGAAAGCCGCACGCGGAGAGCGTGAGAACCACGAGGGAAGCAAGGAAAACCGGAGACGCGGACCAATGAAACCGCACCATAATGAGGCCATCCTACAGCAGATTTTCGTCGCCCGCGCTCCTATTTTTCCGGGAAAATTGACATCTGCACGTGCGTCGGGTTTCAATTTGGCAGGCCGATTACCGATAGAGGAACGCTACAGTGCGATACCTTTCGAGCGTCTGTGGTAATCCTGGACCAATTTCCAACTCGATTTCTGCACTCGAGGCAAAATCAATCGAGTCACCAAGCAGATGAAACCGACACGCGCTCGAACGAGCGACTTTGTCCGTTACCACCGTGCCCCACCATTGCGCGAACGGCGATGCAAATGGGCCCGCCTCGAAGTAAAACGCGCCATTCAAATAATCTTCGGTGCCAGTGCCGCGAATGGCCATCTGACCGTCGAGCACCGCCGTCTCATCGCCTTCCAAAAAGTTGAGCGGCTCGTCGAACGGCGTACCATCACCAATTCCGCGGCCCTCCAGCATCATACACGTTCCCGCCCATCGTCCCTGTCCCGCTACGCTCGCGAGCGGATGGGTTTTTCCAGATGCAGGCGCAAGCGTTTCCCGTCGATCGGCAAATAGCTTGCCAAATGGTTTGTCCGGTACGTTTGAATCGCCTTGCACCGAAATCGCAAAGTTTACGGCTTCGACGTGGTTGTTCGTCGCGACGAGTTTGGCGTTTTTCTCGAATGGCATGGGCAAACGAAGCTCCACTTGGACGAGACCGTCTTGGATCGTGCCCGAAAGCGCAAGGCTCGAGTTTTCCACGGGATCGAGCGAGGATGCAAAAAGATCCGCGAGCGGTAAATCCATGGCCGGCACTGCGGCATCGTCCCACGTGACTCGTAATGCGACATTGGAAAGCATCGGCCGCATGGCTTCCGCCACTTCCAGGCGTAACGCGTGAATCGTTGCTGGACCGGAAAGATCGAACAAGGCCAGCGTTTGTCCAGGCATCAGCGAGAACGGCGTTTTCGGCGCGAGAGGCTCGCCCGTAATGGCGCCATTCTCCGTGGACGATAATACCGAAATGGCTTGGTCTCGTAATGAAAGGCGCGTCGATGCCGCCTTTCGAGCGACGGGCTCCGGATCTAGCACGACGGCAACCTGGTCGTAATAATATTCGAGCGGCCCGAGGTTGTCGAGACCAACCACGAGCTTTTTTGCAAATACCACCGGATAATACCACGCCACGTGATTCCCGGGCCCGTCCCCGAAAGGAGGCGCAAACATTTCCCCCGCGGATCCGTCGATGATCGCCGAAAGGGGCTCTTCCACGACAGGGTTTGGATCATCATCAACCCAAATACGAAATATCTCGTCATTCGCCACAGCGCCGTGACGCAGCGAGCTTGCGGTCAACCACAATCGTGCCAAGCGCCCAGATCCCTCGATTCGCGCCAGGGCCACGCCACGAACATACGCTTCGGGACAAATATCGATATCGTAAATGGGCGGAACGATTTGCCCTTCGCTCACCGAGCCTTCCGCGCCTTTACATGCGAAATGATTCATGTCCCGATTGCCGCGATCCACAAAACTGGCTGGCGGCGTCGCCCCCGTTTCTCGATCCCAACTGCCCGTTTGGAAATATCGATCTTGGCCAAAGACTGCTAGCCCCCGCAAATCCGTAAGCCGTGCGAGCGACGCTTCGTCCGCTAGCTCTTCACGCGTGCCGATCGCTTGCGGTTGTGGCTTGCTCCCGACTTCGTCCCCGCATCCAGCAACGAACATGAGACTCGAGATGGCCCAGCCAATGGAACACGTGCGCAACAAGCCTGGCTTCATGTGATCACCCTCCACGATCGTACATCGAGACTGGTAATGGTGCCGTCAACGGTTGAGTTTGGCTATGAAAATATCGTTGCTTCCCGCGCTCGCGAGCGGGTTATTGCCAAAATCGAGCGTACCGCGGAAATCGCCAGCGACCACGAGATGCGCTGTTCCACTCAAAGCCAAGGCTCGGCCAAATTGAGGGCTCTCACTGCCGGCACGGATATTCCAAATGGTTTGTCCGTCCGGCGCAAGCTGCATCAAGAAAAAATCCGCATCGCCAGGTCCACTCGGCACCCCGTCACCAAAATCGACCGTGCCACTGACATATCCCGTGACGAAAATGCTTCCGTCGTCCGTCGCCACGGCATCCATTGCGTCTTGATCTTCGGGAGTTGCCATCGGATTGCCGTCTCCAATCGCGCGCACCCACATGGCATTGCCATTGGCATCGATACGCGTTACGAACGCGTCATACGCGCCTTTGCTCACGACGGCTTTGGTGCCAAATTGCCCAGCTCCTTCGAATGCGCCCACCATGACGGTTCCACCCCCAGGCACGTCACGGATTGCATTCGGCCGCTGGGTATTCGAATCACCCATGCGCATGCTCCAAGAGGCATCGCCATTCATGAGGAACTTGCCGATGAGCACATCGCCGCTTCCCGCACTCGAGATCGTCTCGACACCCCACGTAATGGCGCCGTCGAAAAGTGCAGCAATATAGAGATTGCTCGAAGAAGTGGCGATAACGCTGCGTGCCGTTTGCTGTTGCGCATCGCCGCCGCGGAAAGCATACAAAAAGTTGCCTGTCGCAGAATATCGCGCCAATACGATATCTTCGAGCCCCGCGCTGGTGACCGTCATTGCGCCGAAATTGATGGCTCCTGCAAAATCACCAAAACAGACGACGTCTTGCGTGGCAGGTATGACGGTAACGCTCGAACAACGCTGATTCTGCGCATCGCCAAAACGATTGGACCAAGCCAAAGCTCCATTCGTCGAGGAAAACTTGAAAATGAAGCCGTCGGTGCCTCCCACGTGCGAGATATTTGCGCCGTCCAGGGAAAAGGCTCCGCTGAATGAGCCGCCAACGATGGGATCGCCGGCAGAAGTCAAAGAGATGGATTCGATTCGATCCGGCCCCGTGGCCCCAAAACGACGACTCCATAATTCATTGCCATCTGGATCCAACTTGGCAATGAATGCATCGTAATCCGCAGATGCCGTGATTGGTATGCCCGAGCCGAAATCGATGGCGCCCTGAAACGTTCCGACGACAAAAATGTTGCCCGCTGCGTCAACCTCGACATCCGTGACGTACTGCGGCGCGAAGTCCCCGAAGCGTTTGCTCCAGATGACATTCGTGGGCGCGCCACCGTCGCCGCCGACTCCGCTCGAGGATGAAGAGGCGGAGCCGCTCGACATGTTGCCGCCGCTGCCACCAGCTCCCGCTGCGCCACCGCCGGATGCGGATTCGAGACGCAGTTCGTCGAGCCCGACGATGGCTTGGCAACCGAAGGAACAACCGAATAAGGCTGAAAGGATAAGGAGTGGGCGAGGAATTCTGTGCATGTACGTGCGGGCCCCCGACGAGGCCCGCATCGTATCAGATTTGCCCGTCTTGCGAAGGACTGAACTGCACTCCGGGACCAAGGAACACAACCGCAAGTGCCAGTCCCATGAACTTCAGAACTTGGTGAACACGCTCGCGCATCGCCGTCCTCCTTCGTGTCAAGTCTAAGAACAATATGTTACAGGACGGTGACACAAACGCAAGGTGCTTTTCAGTCTCGGAAACAATTTTGTTCTTACAGTCCCAGTGTCAAAAATTGATGTGTTTGTTCTAGGCGCGGCGCAAAACCTCGGAGAAAACCGCCTCGAGCTCCTCAGCGTGATGCGCCCACGTGTATCGCGACTTTACGAGTGCCCCACCTGCCTTGGCAACGCGTTGACACAATTCTCGATCCTCGAACGCTCGATGTAGGAGCTGACGCAGTGCGCCAGGATCCTCGGCCGGATAAAGGAGCACTTCCTCACTCGCCGCAAACAGCTCCCGCATTCTTGGCGTGTCGATCGTGACGGCCAGTTTCTCGAGGGCCATGTATTCCAGGACCTTGAGCGGATCTCGATTCATTCCATGAATTCGAAAAATGGGATGCTTCGACGGCGCATAAGGCGCGACGCAAACGTCCGCGGCTTCGATGTAGGCGCCGATTTCTTCGTGCGGAACTTGGCCGGCAAAACGCACGCGTTCGGAAAGACCTTCCGCTGCTACCATTCTTTCGATACGTCGTTTGTCTTTGCCATTGCCGACCAGCAGAAAGACGACGTCCGGACCTGACCATTCTTTGGCCACGGAAACCAAGATGTCCGCTCCGTGCCAATCTGGAAAACTGCCCGTATACATAACGATTCGTTGGCCATTCGGGGCATACTTCGCTCGCACGGGATCCGGGGATTGCCCTGCGAGATGATCGATGTCGACTCCCCAATGCACGATCCGTAGTTTGTTGCGGTACTCTTCGGGAATGAATTCGGCGCTCGTGGCCACGATGCGGTCCGATTTGCGAAACGATAGATTGCTGGCATCGCGATCGAGCGTCATGAGCACGCAGGGAATGCCCAGCGCCTGTCCCAGAAGCGGTCCCAATCCATGCGCCGAATAACGCTCGTAAATGACGTCCGGCGCGAAACGTTTCATGGCCGAAATCGTGCGCGCGAACGAGAATGGCAACAGGGCTTCCTGGAGCACCGGATGCATCGCGTACCCTCGGGCGAGCACGTTCGGTTCTTTCGATCCCGAACGACAATAAAGCAGAACGTCGTGCTTTTTGGATAGCTCGCGATACACGTGCGTGACGTGCGTCGAGCCACCGTGCGTTCCAGGGACGGGAATGTTGGGAGCGAGATAAGCGATGCGCATGGGAAAACCTGCGAATTCAGGTGGATGAGTCGCTGCTAGGTTGGGCCTCGGTGGCAAGCGCTGCTTTGGCAGCAGAACGCTTGCTGAGCAAGACGAGGAATGCGGGGAGAATCAAGACGGACGACAATAGGCAGGTCAGTTCACCCACGGCCGCGGCGACTCCAAAACTGGCAATGCCTTTGTTGATCGAAAACATCAAGGCCACGTAGCCAATGGAGGTCGTCAGCGAGCAAAGCACCAGGGCTCCGCCGGTCTCGACGAAGACTCGTTCGAGGTTCTGACCTTTTTCAGCGACGTATCGCTGCATCAGGTTATGCGAGTAATCGGCGCCAATGCCGAATGTGATCGGCAAAACGATGAAGTTCAAGAAGTTCAGCTTGACGCCACTCAAGTACATGTACGCGACGAGCATACACACGCCGAACAGCCACGGGACGAAGACGCCCAATGCTTTGGGGCTGCCCTTGAACGCAATGAGAATGATGACGATGACGCCGATGACCGCGACGAACACGGGTTTGGGCGAATCTTCGACGATGGCGTGGATCATGTCCGCATAAATGACGGCGCGCCCCGATCCTTTGATTTCCTCGCCATTGGGCAGCGTAGTTTTGCGGAAGCTATCGGCCCAGCGCATGAGATATCGAGCATCCCAGACGCTTTCGCCGCTTTTTGGCACGATATAGACGATGCGCCCGCGCGAGCCGTCTTTTTCCGTAAAAGCCCGCGCCACTTTTTCCGGCAAATCATTGATGCCGATGGCCACGATGTCTCCCTCGGGGATGGAAGGTGACATCTCGGCCCAGTCTTTTTCGGGAATGTAGCCGCGTCGGTTGGCTTTGAGCACGACCCGGCGAATGTCTTCGATGAGCGGAATCTTGGTCTCTTGATCCTTGGGGATCAAAGAGTTTATCGTGACGATTTTTTCGAAGGGTTTCTTATTTTCAGGGGCCGCGTCGAGCTTTTTCAGCAATTCGGCTTCGAGCAAGGGGACTTGATCGAGCCGGTCGGTCATGATGGCCATTCCATCTTGGGACAATCGACCCACGATGGGCGCAGCACGCACGGACAACGCTACGGCCGCGCTCTTGTTCTTCATTTCATTGCGCACGTTGCGCATGTCGTATTCCATCGGATCGCTGGTCAAATAGCGATATGTGAAGAATACCGAAACGAGACCGACGAGCACACCGAGCGTTCCGAGCACTCGCGGGGCGCCAAAGGCCAGTTTGGCGAAAAGAACGCCGTAATAACCACGAAGTTTGGAGCGCTCTTTGCTGGGGAAATAGGCGGGGCGAATCCGTTCGGTGGCCGCGAGCATCGACGGAAGAAAGAGATACGTCGCGAGCCAACAGATGAGCATGCCGTATCCACCGATGATTCCGAAATGCTTGAAACCTCGGAAGTCGGTCAGGATCAGCGCGCCGTACGCAACCATCGCGGTGGCCGACGAAGAAAGCGTGGGGATTAAAGTCTGATGCCCCGCGAGAATGGCAGTTTCGACGTCGGCACCTTCGTCGCGGCGCGCTTCTATATAACGCGCCATGTACATGATGCCGTAATTGATGCTGTTTCCAGCAATGATGGTGGTGAGAAATCCCGTGGCGCTATTGAAGTAGCCAATGGTGAAGTAGGTGAGCCCGAACGTCCACAGAAGCCCAATGAGCAGGCTTCCGGCCATGACCAACACCGTACGAAATCGTAGAAAAAACAGCAGCACGGGGACGAGCACACCGAGCACGCCGGCCACGCCAACGTCGTTCAAATCCTGCACGATGGCGTCGTACTCTTCGCCGCTGATGATGAGGTCGCCTGTGTATCCAATCTCCATCGTCGAATCCATTTTTTTCGGATCGACTTCGGCGACGGCGGCCTGCACCTTTTTCAAGAATTCTTGGCGGTCTGCTTTCGACGAAAGGCTGGTGCGCGCTACGACGACGGCGAATTTGCCATCTGCCGACATGTAATAATTGTTCGCGTGCGGGGTGCGCGCGGGATTCGGTTTGGCCTTGTCCTTTTCTTTATCGTTTTCCGCCCCGTTTTTGCCAGTGAGCCGTTCGCGAAGCTGTGCCGCCGATATCGGTGGCGGCGCATTGGCCTCGGACTCGTCGAGCAGCATCCCCGCTTGCTTCTGCACCTCGTATTCGTAACGCTCGACGACTTCGTCCCGCGCCTTTTGCAAGTCCTCGACACTGGCAAATAGTAGCTTGTTTTTCTCGAAAAACTTTTTTGTGTCGTGCGAGCCCCATTCGACGCGCTCGACCCACGGAGGCCCGAGCGCTTCGAGCTTTGGTACGAGCGTATCGACGAACTTGACGAGCGCCGCTTCGTTTTTCCCGTCCGCGATCTCGGCGGTCACCGTGAGCGTCGTGACCCCCCGCAGCCGTTTGCTCACGCGCCGCATCTCGACGACGCTGTCCTTGTGATCCGGAAGCAATTCCGCGAAGTCCGGCTTGAACCCGAGGCGTAGGGTGAAAATGGTCGACGGGATGAGCGTCAACAGAGCGATGAGCAGAATCAAAAAAGGACGGCGCGCTTGAACGCGAGCGAGCGCGACAATTTGGCGGGAAGGGGATTGATCATTCATCGTCAAGCGCCGATCTCTAGCAGGTTGCCGACAAAGCTGCTACGTCACGTTTTTTTGCCGTCCGCTACCTTGATTTCGCAGCGTGAATGTCATTCACACCTCGAATTGCTGCTTTCGAGAGGTTTCTTTCTGCCATTTTTCGTGTCAAAGGGTAGCCGAGCGACTGCCTTCTCTTGCTCTGGCCCCTGCGAACTCGATGAAACTACGCAAAAGCGACGTGATCAAGTCTCCGGATGTCGAAGATCCCGTGAACTTCTACATCCATCGTTCGCTTCAACTGCTGCTTGCTCGGCCGCTGGTGCGTACGCCCATCACGCCTAACCAGATCACATTTTTGTCGTTGTGCGCTGGGCTTGTCGCGGCTTACTTCATCGCGTTCGGGAGCCCGACGGAGCGTTTGTGGGCTGCCGTGCTCATGTTCACTTCGGCCATTCTCGACGGTGTCGATGGGATGATCGCCCGCTTGAAGAAAACGTCGTCGGAAACGGGTCATGCCATTGACGGCGCGGCAGATTATGCAGTCAACGTTTCTACGACGATCGCCGCCGTTTACCATCTCGGACAAACCTCGGGCCAGCCGTTCGTTGCTGCTGCTTTGGGGCTCGTTGCGCATTCGGCGTGGGCGCATCACTTGATGCTCTACGATTTTCACTGCGCGCTTTATCTTCGATTCCTTACCGGGGGCAAACACCAAGGCGGAGATCGGACGCGAGCCGAAGCATCATTGCAGAAGGTGCGCGAAAGCGGGTCGCTCTTCAAGCGTATTTTGATGTCGGTTTTCGTTTGGCAGCTTGGAAACCGCCAAGCGCTGCTCGAAAAACTCAGCCCGCTCGGAGCGCGTTTGGCGACGCAACCGGCTGATGAAGCATTTGCGCGCGAGTACGTCGAGACGCACCGTGCTCCGATGCGTTTGTGGGCTTATTGCGGCAATGCCTTACATATGGACCTGTTTGCCTTGGCCATCGTATTCGATCGGTTCGACGTTTATTTCATCGGCCGAATCGTCGGGTTTTCCCTCGTGGCCGTCTATGCAACCGTGTGGGAGCGGCGAGTTTTGGCCCGCCATGCCATTTTCATCGAGGCTTCGTCGTGAATTCTGATAAGATGACCGGTTCCGAGCAGCCCGCCCCCAAAACAGACGAAATTGCTCGAAGTCGAGTGCGCCGCGCGGTGGGATTCGTCATTCTATTTACGGCATTGTTTTACGTGCCTTCCATTCGTTGCGGCTTTTTCGCCGACGATTGGCTTCATCGCCTCGCGCTCGACCAATTCCCGGACATCTTCCGCGAACATGTCAACCTGTTCGGACTGATTCGCTCGACGGAAGAAGTCCACGCATTCAAGCGTTTCGGGCTCGCTCCGTGGTGGACCGACCTGGATGTGCGCATCAATTTCTGGCGCCCGATTCCCTCGATTACGCATTACCTGGAATACCTCGCGTTCGGGCATGACACGATTGCCGCGCATCTGATCAGTATCGCGTTTTATGCGTTGAGCGTGTTTCTGGTCTACCGGCTGCTGGCTCGATATTTGACGTACGCTTTGCCGCTCGTCATTGGCGTGGCCGTGTACGCGCTCGATGACGCGCATGCGCTGAACATCGTCTGGATTGCGAATCGTAACGAAACGATCGGCGGCATTTTCGTGCTGGCGTCGCTGCTGGCGTTCATTCGTTATCGAGAAAGCGGGGCGCGGCTGTTTGCAGGTTTGTCGCTCTTGGCCTATGTCTGTGCGCTATTGTCGAAAGAATCGGGGCTCGTGTTGCCGCTGTTCTTACTGGCGCACCTGCTGGTTTTTCCCGAGCGAGCGGGTCAACCGATTCTCGGCCGGATCAAGCCCTTCTTTGGCCTTCTCGTAACGTTTGCGCTGCTGAGCGTGGGATTTTTGTACTTGTACTTCATCGTGCTCGGTCATGAGGCGAACACGGTTTATTACATCAATCCTGGGAAAAACCCGGTTTTGTGGGCGACGAATTTTTTCCGCTCGGGGTTTTACCACGCCGTGATATTGGCGACGGGTGTTCCGATGCACGCGTTGTCGGCGTCGCCGGTGCGAGATTATCCGCTGGCGGGCCTCTTGCTTGGAGCGATCACGTTGGGCTTTTGGGTCCTAGCGTGGCGGTGGCTCAGAAACGACCGCCCCTTGCGCTTTTTCGTGCTCACGATGGTGGTCGGACAAATCATCGTGACGACGAGTTTTCCCGATCCGCGCAATCTGCTGCTGCCATCGATTGGTTTTGCGTACATGGTCGCGCGCGTATTCGAGGAAGCAGGCAAGCGGTACGAAGCGACGAAGCAGCGTGGTTATCAAGGCGTGAGGACGGTGCTGGTATTCCTGCATTTGATTTGGGCCCCCGTGCTTTGTCAGGTATGCATTTACGTCGTCAGCACGTTCGATGGTCGTTTCAGGGTGATCTCGCAGTCGCTGGCGAATACGATTGATTATCAGCGCTTGCCGCCCGAAAAGATCGAGGTGTTTTTCTTGAATTGGCATCAGCGCGAAATGACTGCGCTGTATGGCCTTTACTTGCGCCGAGCTTTACCGACGGGCGTTACGGACTACATGCCCATCACGCACAACCCCAAATTGTCGTACGTGGAAAAGCTCTATCAGGGGCTCGGCGGTGAGAGTATTCATTACCACTCGCTTTCGTACGCCGTCGAAGATGTAGACGTGCGGGTCGAAAACGAGCGCGAATTTACGATTCGTCCGAAGCGGGGCCAGTTTTTTCCCACCATCTTCGAACTGCTCTACACGACGGGTAAACCCTGGCACGAGGGGCAAACGTTCGAGCCCGGACCGTATCGGGCGACGATTGAGAAGATGAACGCCGACGGTGAGGTCGTCGAGGTGCGATTCACGTTCCCCGAGCCATTGAACTCGCCGCGTTACTACTTCATGCGCTGGAACGGCGAAAAGTTCGTCCGAGAATCGCTGATGACGTTTGCTGCGCGGAACTGAAATTTTCTCTTGACAGTCTGCCGGATCGTTGTGGAACCCGGCAGACTGTGGAGAAAAATCGGCCTTCGCTCACTTCTTGGTCGACACTTTTTCCTTCTTCTTCTCTTGCTTTTCCTTGGTGGAGAGCTTGGGCTTGTTGTTCTTACCGGGCTTCTCTTGTCCCTTGGCCATGCGTCCTCCTCCGCCGACGATTGCGGCGCTCGTGGTGGGGCAACCTTAGCAAACTCCGCGGGGGTTGCGGATGATTTTCGTGGGTTCGAACGAGGGTGCGTCAGGGTCGACGTCAGGAGGCTTTGCGTTCGGCTTCTCGCTGAGCAATTTCCTGCCGGTTGTCGCGATACCAGGTTATGGTTTTTCGCAGGCCATCCTCGAGCGAGGTTCGGGCGGAGAACCCAAACTTTTCTTTGGCCCTGGAAACATCCAACATGCGGCGGGGCTGGCCATTGGGGCGCGACGCATCCCATTCGATTTCGCCTTGGTAACCCACCGCTTCTTTTATTTTGTACGCCAAGTCCCGCATGGATATCTCGAAGCCTGCACCCAGATTGACGGGAGCTGCTTCGTCATAACGCTCGGTCGCCAACACGATTCCTTCGGCGGCATCGTCCACGTATAGAAATTCCCGGGTGGGGCTTCCGTCGCCCCAGAGCACCACTTTGGGTTGTCCGGTAGAATCGGCTTCGACAAACTTGCGAATCATCGCGGGAATCACGTGAGAATCCAGCAAGTCGAAATTATCGAGCGGACCGTAAAGGTTTACCGGAAAAACCATTACGAAGTTGCTGCCGAATTCGGCACGATACGCCTGCGCCATGACCAACAAGGCTTTTTTTGCAATTCCGTAAGGCGCATTGGTTTCTTCTGGATAACCGTTCCAGAGATCATCTTCGCGAAATGGAACGGGCGTAAACTTAGGATATGCGCAAATGGTCCCTGCCACGACGACCTTGGGAACACCGACGCGCCGCGCGTGTTCGAGGACGTTTAGGCCCATGGCCATGTTGTCGCGAAAGAATGTGCCTGGATGTCGCCGATTTGCATCGATTCCGCCTACTTTTGCGGCCAAGTGCACCACGACGTCGGGCTTGGTTTCGTCGAGCAGTCGGCCGGTTGCGACGGCATCGGTCAAGTCGGTTTGGCGTGAGCGAGGGACGATGATGCGAGTGGCGCCGCGTGATCGAAGTTGCTGGACGACGTGAACGCCGAGAAAACCAGCACCACCGGTGACAAGGATCGTTTGTTCGGAGAGAGGTTTGGACATGGGAATACCCGGCCTGGTCGAAGCTTTGTGTCAGGCGAATACCACCAGGACGCGGCGATTGCACGCAGTGAGTGGAGGCTTTGAGCGAACTGCTCGGTTTGTGCTGGACGTTGCCGCGGGCGTGGTGAATAAGTGAGCGCAACACTTTTACCTCTACCGCGGCCTTGCCGAACTCGCTCGACCTACCTCATGAAACGTGCGCTCATCTCGGGAATCACTGGGCAAGACGGTTCGTATCTGACCGAGCTGTTGCTGGCCAAGGGCTACGAAGTCCATGGCATCGTGCGGCGATCGAGTTCGTTCAACACCGAACGAATCGACCACCTTTACACCGACCCGCACGAAGGAGGCGTGCGCTTGCGACTGCACTACGGGGATCTGAACGACGCTTCTTCACTGCACTCGATCGTCACTGAGGTTTCGCCGGACGAGATCTACAACCTTGGAGCGCAGAGCCACGTGCGCGTGTCGTTCGACATTCCCGAATACACGGGAGAGATCACGGGTTTAGGCACGTTGCGCATGCTCGAGACCATTCGCAAAGTTGGTTTGCGCTGTCGTTTTTATCAAGCGAGCAGCAGCGAGCTGTACGGCAAAGTGGTGGAGATCCCGCAGAGCGAATCGACACCGTTTCATCCGCGCAGTCCGTACGCGTGCGCCAAAGCGTATGCGTTTTACATCGCGCAGAACTACCGCGAAGCGTATGCGATGCACGTCTCGAACGGGATCCTGTTCAATCACGAGAGTGAACGACGTGGCGAGACATTCGTGACGCGTAAGATCACGCGTGCGGTCGGACGGATCAAGCACGGGCTGCAAAAGGAATTGTATTTGGGTAACATCGATGCCAAACGCGATTGGGGTCACGCCGAGGATTACGTCGAAGCGATGTGGCTGATGCTGCAACAAGAGCAAAGTGACGATTACGTAATTGGCGTCGGAGAAACTCACTCGGTGCGCGAATTCTTGGAGCTTGCGTTCGGGCACGTCGAGCTTGATTACCGCGATTTCGTTCGAATTGATCCGCGGTACTTTCGGCCGTCCGAAGTCGACTTGCTATTGGCGGATCCATCGAAGGCGAAACGAGTGCTCGGGTGGCAGCCGAAAATAACCTTCGAGAACCTCGTGAGCCGAATGGTTTCGCACGATTTGGAGCTTGCGGCGCGGGAGAAGCGAGCGCGGGGTTAGCAGTTCGATGAATTATCGTCGCTAGCGCCTCAGCGCTCGACAACCGTGAGCAGGTACGTGCCCGGCAACGCATTCATGGCTGCGTCGACGAACGTATCGGCGGATATCCAATACGTTCCCGGTGCTGCGGTCACGTCGAGCACTTTGTCGCCGCGAGCCAAGCAATTGTCGGCTCCTCCAGGGTCGGCCATGAATTGCACGTCGATATCGCCGTTTTGATCGTCGATCACTCGAATACGCAGATTTTTCGTCGTTTCGAGCTTGAGTCGGTATACGATTTCTGGCCCGCTTTCATTGGCCATCGAGCACGAGTATTTGTTTGCCACGGACGTTTGGACGCCTGTCGTGTCTCGATTGTCGACGAAGGGTAACGCGTCGATTTCGTAGGGAGCTTGCCAGGTCCCTTCTCCGCCCAGCTCGGCAGGTCGTTGTTCGGGCGTTTCGCTTTCAATCAAGAATCGTCGAGCCCTGTCGAGCGCTTCTAGTGTAATCAGGTTTCGTTGATTCATTCCTTGGGTCAGGACAGCGGCGCCTAGCCAGCAAGGGTGGGATGTGCCCATGTCGGTATAGTTTTGGAGATGAATACCGTCGTTGGCCAGACCGAATTCGGCAATGCCTGCGAGCCCGCCGAAGAGGTCGAGCATCGGGATTTGCTTGGCTTGGGCCACGGCGCGCACGATTGCGTTCATTTCCGGCACCATCGCTGCGGCTGCGGTCGAATCGGTTCTTTGCGGAATCGTCGTCAAAAAGGGCACGATTCCATTCGCCATCAGCGTGTCGACTATCTCCAGCATATTGTTTCCGAATGGCTCGACGCCTTGGAGAAAGGTATCGTTTGTCCCGAGCATCACGACGGCAAATGCAGGAGTGATTGCGGCGATTTCTTGTTCGGTGGGCGACGGGTTGCCGAAGAGCAAATCATCGGATGCCCAGCCGACTTTTGCGGCCAGGGTCGTCCGATTGAAGGATGTATTCGTCCCGTCGGCGAGCGTTTTCTTGAAATAATCGATCGTGGGCTGAAGTGCGCCGTTTGCGGCCAGCTTGACGTCTCCGCCAGCGAAGCAATTGAGAAAGCCCGTGTTGACGGTATTGGAATCTCCGACCTTGGCAAAAATGTCTTTTCGGCCTGCTGCGGAGGCAAGGACGCCTTTGGCTCGATCGACTACGCTTTTGGCAAATGGTGAATGCCGCAAGCCCAACGGATAACGAATGGGCCCCGTAGGTTCCGTTGCGCCGCCTCCGTTCCCGCTACCTCCATTGCCACCGCCGCCATTGTTGCTCCCGCCACCGCCACTGCTCGCGCTGGATTGGCTGCTCGGGTTGTCGCCTGCGCCTTCGGCGTTGAGACTGCATGCGCTGAGGGACGCGAGGAGGACGAGAACGGCCAGATGCGAGCGAGACGAAGACATTGTGTAAGGGTAACGCAAGAGCGAGGTGCAGAGGTATAGGAAAAACAACGGTGGTAGGACGATCCCTTGTATGCACTGCCAAGCCGGCGTAGACTGCCCACGATCTCATCGGATTTCGCCAGCACAGGGCGCTGCAACTTTAGCGCTCGGTATCATTGTATGGAGCGGTCCATGTCGTGGCGGACGGGGGTTTGCCTTTACGACCCATTTCGACGCCCACGACGGATGAACGATTGCCCGTCGTTGGCTCGGCGAGGGCGCCGCTCGTGGAAATGCTTCGAGTGTTTGCTCAGCAGGAAGAAACGTTGCTCATTGGTGGGCCCACGGGAGCGGGCAAGTCGCGCATTGCCGAATGGTGTCACACGCAGTCGTCTCGGCGAAATGGCCCATTCGAGACGCTCGATTTGATTACCGTGCCGGAAGATTTGCAAATGGCCGAGCTTTGCGGTTGGCGCAAAGGAGCATTTACGGGGTGGTGCGGGATGCTCCGGGCGCGGTGGCTCGGTCGATGGGCGGAACGTTGTTCATTGATGAAATCGACAAATTATCGCTCAAAGCTCAAGCAGGCCTCTTGCAGTTGCTCGAATCGCAAAAATACCGGACACTCAGCGATACCGCGCGTGAACAACGTGCGGACGTGCGTTTCATCGTTGACAGCAATGCGAATTTGATTGAATTGGTGGGACAAGGTCGTTTTCGCGAAGATCATTATTATCGCATCAATGTACTTCCGGTCAAATTGTCTTCACTCGACGAGCGTCGGGAAAAAACTGGAGAATGGGCACGGTTCATGGCTGTGTGGCGGCATCGCGAATCTGTTCCGGAAGGGCAGGTGCGCATTTCGACGGATGTCGAGCGTATTTTATCTGAAAGGCCTTGGCCCGGTAACCTGCGACAGCTCGATAACGTCGTGCGCCGCGCGTATGCGCTGGCTTTAATGAACCATCCCCGGGGATCGGTGGAAATTGAGCTGGAAGAACGGCACTTTTTGCGGGCATCGAGTTACGAATCGGGCGGAGCCAAACGCTCACTGCTCCAGAGTATGCAGGCCGCAGCGGCGGCTTTCGTGGAGGAAGCCGAGCGGTTCGAAGAACGTGGCGCCTGCCTGGACCTCGAACACGGAGAATTATTACGCGGTTTCATTGTGGGCGCGGCCGTCGAGCGTGCGGGGAGCCGAGATGCGGCATTCCGGATGCTTGGAAAGGCCCAGCAGGTTCAAAATCGCAATCATCATAAAATTTTGCGTCGCGAAATCGAGCGTGTGGAAGCGATCGGCAAAGCGATCGGCGAGGACGGCAAACACATTTTTGCCAAGTTGTCCGACGAAGACAACTGAATCGGGCGTTTTGTGCGTTGAAGATCGTGCTTGCTTTTTGCGCCCATGTTCGTCTAGGT